>NZ_JAMBPS010000008.1:0-193474 GCF_024206515.1 Paraburkholderia sp. CNPSo 3281
GACGAACGCCCCAAAGCACCGCGACCATGCCTGAGACGCCACGACGTAACAGGAGCCATGTCATGACCCAACATGCGTTGTATGTCGAGCTGCACGCGCAGCCCGGCAAGGAAGAGGAACTGGCGGCATTTCTCGCGAGCGCGAAGCCGCTGGTCGATGCAGAGCCCGGCACGCCGGCGTGGTTCGGCGTGCGCTTCGACGCCACGACGTTTGCGATCTTCGATGCATTCGACGACGAAGCCGGCCGCAACGCGCATCTGAACGGCCAGGTGGCCGCGGCATTGATGGCGCGCGCGGGCGACCTGCTGGCCGCGCCGCCCCAGATCCGCCGCGCCGACGTGCTCGCCGACAAGCTTCCCGCCTGAACGGCCGCCAGATTGCCCAAGCGAACGTGCGCGCGCCCACGTCCTTGCCTGCCCTTAAATGGCGCACGCACAGGTAAAAGGCGCCAGGAACGGCATCTGCGGGAGGGGTCGTGATCTTCGAAGGAGAAGCCGATGAAGCCTGCTTCCGCTTGCGAGGCAACACGAGCTGACACCCCGGACCAAGCGCGTTCGAACGCAGAGGCGCTGAGCGAGCGGGTGCTGCACGCCCTCGAACGCGTCACCTGGCCTGCGCACCCCGCCACGCTGATCGAAAGCGCCGAGCGCAGCGGCGCGCCGCGCGACGTGATCGACGCCTTGCGCCACCTGCCCGACGAGGCGTTCGGCTGCTTTCCCGAAGTCTCGGCGCTCATCGTCGCGGCGCAACTGGGCGCGCACGACTCCGCCGCCCAACGGGGCACGGCGACGCCAGGATGACGACCGAAACCGAAACGATGCCGGTCGCGGAGCTCGATTGCGCGGCACGGGAACAGAAATTGCACTTTGCGGGGCGGCCGTCGGACATCCTCGGCCCGTCGCGACGCGATCGCGAAGAACAAAGGCACAGCCGCCACGATCGGCCGGGCCGCTCACGCAAGAAACGTATGGCAACCGTATTACTAGTCGACGACGACAGCAACGCGCTCGACGCGCTCAAGGAACTGGTCGGGCAGGAAGGTTATCGGGTCAGAACCGCCGCAGACGGTTCGGATGCGCTGCAAAGCGCGCTCGCCGACCCTCCCGATGTCGTGATCTCCGACTGCATGATGCCGCGCATGGACGGTCTCTCCCTCATGCGTGAAATGAGGCGCAGCAGCAAGCTCGCGGGCGTGCCGCTCGTGCTCGTCTCCGCGCTCGTCGCCCTGCCCCCCGACGCCGACGTCGTGGGCTTCCTGCGCAAGCCCTTCGCGGTTTCGCAACTGCTCGACATCCTCCACCGGGTCGCCACGCCCTGACAAGCTCGAGCCTCCTGCCGCCTGCATCGCATGAACGATTTACATCATCGTTGTAGCGACTGGCGCGACTCCGGGGCGAGCAACGCGACCATTCGTGGACGTTTCCTGATTCGGGATCCTGACCGGTTCCCGATCGACAGCCGAGGCACGCCGCGGCATGACCGATGCTGTGGAATCCGCGTGGCCGGTCCATTTCGGGCCGGCATGGGATCGAACCCTCATGCCGCACCGCGCCGTGATGCGATGCGCATATCCAAGGGAGGTCGAAATGAGCGAATACGCAGGCCGCTCGCACGACGAGCGCGTGGCGCAACGCAAGCGCGAGAAGAAGGGGGCCACGGAGCCGCCGGGCGGCGATATGGCCGTGCACGGCACCGAGCCCGACGCCACCCACAGCAGCGGCGAACTCTCGGAGCAAGGCAAGGAAGTGTGGCGCAAAGGCGCGGGCCTGGACGGCGGCGGAAAGAGCAACTGAATCTTCCTTCACGCCACCTCGGCCGCCATGGCGCATGGTTGCGCCCTCAACTTCTGCAATTTTCTGGATAACCGGCGCGCGCCGCGCGCGGGAGACCCCCGGCGTGCGTGTTTCATCATGAACAAGGAGAACATCATGGCCTACTCGCAAACCCCAATCGGTTCAGCGTCGCCCGGCGGCGAAGGCGCACGCGACGGTGCACGTATCGTCGGCCGCGACCAGGCGGCCAAGCGTGGCCCCGGCCCCGACGTGATGGCGGCCAGTACGCTGGACGGCGACCGCGTGCTGAGTTCGGACGGCGACGAAGTCGGCAAGGTCAAGGAGATCATGCTCGACGTGGAAAGCGGCTGCGTTGCCTACATGGTGATGTCGAGCGGCGGCTTTCTCGGCATTGGCGACAAGCTGCTCGCGGTGCCGTGGAGTGCCCTCACGCTCGACGCGGCACGCAAATGTTTCGTCATCGCACTCAATTCCGAGCGCGTGAAGAACGCGCCGGGTTTCGATAAACACGAGTGGCCTTCGATGGCCGATCGCACCTGGGCTAGCTCCGTGCACCAGTACTACGGCCGGGAACCGTACTGGAGCGACGACGCCGCGAGCCTGCCGCTGGACGAGCCGGGGCGCGAGCCGCCGGAGGCCGGCGGCGTGAAGCTCTGACGAGCGCGCACGCGCATCCACAACCGTTCATCGGGCGCCCGCGGCGGCGCCAACGTGTCATGCTAATGGTCGCGAGCACAACGACAACAACGCGAACACACCATGACTTCGATGGACCGCCGTGATTTCCTTCGCGCCGCCGCCGCGGGCGCGGCGCTCAGCCTGGCTTCGCCCGCCATCCAGCGGGCACTGGCCATTCCTGCAAACAACGCAACCGGAACGATTGAAGACGTGCAGCATATCGTCGTCTTCATGCAGGAAAACCGCGCGTTCGACCACTACTTCGGCACGCTGCCCGGGGTGCGCGGCTTCTCGGACCGCATCACGATTCCTCTGCCCGACGGCGCCGACGTCTGGCAACAGAGCGACGGCACACGCACGCTGCTGCCGTTCTACCTCGACAGCCGCAAGGGCAACGCGTTGCTCGCGGGTGGCGCGCACAACTGGGCCGACGCCCACGAGGCCTGGGACCATGGCCGCATGACGCATTGGCCCAAGTTCAAGGGCGACGCGTCGATGGGCTATTTTCACGCCTCCGACCTGCCGTTTCATTTCGCGCTCGCCAACGCCTTCACGATCTGCGACGCCTACTATTGCTCGCTGCACGGCGGCACCAATTCGAACCGGCTCTTTCTGTTCACCGGCACGAACGGCCCCACGGCCTCGCCTTATGCCGTGGTCGACAACAATGGCTGGGACAACATCGGCGCGCCATCCACGGGTCTGAAATGGACCACCTATCCCGAACGCCTGCAGGCCGCAGGCGTGACGTGGAAGGTGTACGAAAACCAGCCCGATAACTACACGGACAATCCGCTCGTCGGGTTCGCGAGCTATCGCAAGGTTCTCGAGGCGATCGAAGGCTCGCCCAACGTGCCGTGGAGCCAGGCGCTCGACGCACGCGAGCCGCTCTATAAGGGCGTCGGCAATACGATGCCCGATGGCGGCTTCCTGCAGGCGCTCAATGGCGACATTGCGGCGAACCAGTTGCCTCAGGTGAGCTGGATCATTGCGCCGCAGGCCTATTCCGAACACCCCGCCGTTTCGACGCCAGGCCAGGGCGCGTACTACCTGCAGAAGCTGCTCGAAGCGCTGACGCGCAACCCGGACATCTGGAGCAAGACCGTGCTCTTCGTGAATTTCGACGAGAACGATTGCTTCTTCGATCACATGCCGCCGCCTTGCCCGCCCTCGCCCGTCAAGGACGGCAAGTACGCAGGCAAATCCACGGCCAGTACGCGCCACGAATACTTCACCATGCGGAACCCTCCCGGCGACGGCAAGCCGGTCGCGCCAGACGGCTTGCCGTTCGGGCCCGGGCCGCGCGTGCCGATGATCGTCGTCTCGCCGTGGAGCACCGGCGGCTATGTAAGCTCCGAAGTCTTCGATCACACGTCGGTGCTGCGCTTCATCGAAATGCGCTTCGGCGTGCGCGAACCGAATATCAGTCCGTGGCGGCGCGCGGTATTCGGCGATCTCACCTCGGCATTCAACTTCAGCACACCGAATGAAAAACCCGTGCAGGCTTTTTCCGCACCCACGAAAGCCGAGGCCGACGCGCTGAACAAGCAACAGAACGCGCTCAAGCCCGTGCCAGTGCCACAGCCCGACACGCAGACCACGCCGCAGCAGGCGCGCATGGCGCGGCCCTCGCGCGCATTGCCGTACCGCCTCAACGTGGATGCGAGCGTCGACGGGCGTCATCACAAGGTTCAACTGGAGCTCGGTAACGAAGGGAAAGCCGGCGTCGTCTTTCACGTGTACGACTCGCTTCACCTCGACAAGTCGCCGCGCCGCTACACCGTCGAAGCAGGCAAGACACTGCGCGACACGTGGACGCCCACCGCCGCTGACGACGGCGTATACCGCCTGTGGGTGCTTGGCCCGAACGGCTTTCATCGCGCATTCGAGGGCAACGTGCGCGCGGCGGCGCATGGACCCAATCCTGAAGTACGCGTGCGCTACGACGCCGCGAGCAATGCACTCGAGCTGAGCATCGCGAATCGCGCGCGCGCGGCTTCGAACGTGAGCGTGGCGGCCAATGCCTACCGCAACGACGGGCCCTGGACCTACGCGTTGCGCGCCGGCGAACAGGTTCAGTCGAACTGGGCGCTCGCGGATTCGGGCGGCTGGTACGACTTCACGTTGAGCGCGGAGAACGGTGTGATACGGCGCTTCGCGGGCCGCGTAGAAACCGGCAAGGACAGCGTGAGCGATCCCGCGATGGGCGCTTGAGGCGCCTGAGAAAGCATCCAAAGCGCCTGCGCAGTACACTGCCCGTTCCCTTCACGATGGCCGCGCGCGACGCTGCGTCCAGAACGTTCAACACCCGTTCAACGCGCGTTCGGAGGCTTGGCCAGCCTTACCCTCAAGGAGCCCGCATGAAAATCGATCTGACTGGAAAACTCGCGCTCGTCACCGGCTCGGCTGCGGGCATCGGTCTTGCCGCGGCCAAAGGCCTCGCGCTCGCGGGCGCCGACGTGATCGTCAGCAGCCGTCACACCGAAAACGTGCACGAAGCCGAGGCTGCACTGCGTACCGCTGCGCCCGGCGCGCGGGTGCAGGGCTTCGTCGGCGATCTTTCCAGTGCGCAGGGATGCGACGCGCTCGTGAAGGCGCATCCGCAGGTGGACATTCTCGTGAACAATCTCGGCGTGTTTCAGCAGCAGGACTTCTTCGAGATTCCCGACGCCGAGTGGCTGCGTTTCTTCGAAACGAATGTGATGTCGGGCGTACGTCTCTCGCGCGCCTATGCGAATGCCATGGTCAAGCGCGGCTGGGGGCGCATCGTGTTCATCTCGTCGGAATCGGGCTTGAACATTCCCGCCGACATGATCCACTACGGCATGACGAAAACCGCGCAACTCGCGCTCGCACGCGGCCTCGCCAAGCGACTTGCGGGTACGGGCGTCACGGTCAATTCGGTGCTGCCGGGCCCGACACTCTCCGATGGCGTGACGCACATGCTCAAGGACGAAGTGGCCGCTTCGGGCAAAACCGTCGAGGAAGTCGCCGCGCAGTTCGTGCAGACGCATCGCGCCTCTTCCATCATCCGGCGCGCGGCGAGCGTGGAGGAAGTGGCGAACATGATCGTCTACGCGTGCTCGAAAGAGGCTTCCGCAACCACGGGCGCGGCCTTGCGCGTGGACGGCGGCGTGGTGGATACCATCGCGTGATGCCCCCGGCTGCAAGCCTGCTTGTTTAATTCGCAATACGACTGACAGGAAGGCGGCCGTCGAATACAAAAATGCAGCCCGCGTGGGCGGGCTGCGATTCGGCTGCAACCAGCGTGGCTCGCGAATTAGCCCCTTCTCACGACGCCAAGCAGCAACGTGACGAGGAAAATCACGAGGAAGATGAAGAACAGGATCTTGGCGATCGATGCCGCACCCGCCGCGATGCCGCCAAAACCGAACACGGCCGCGATGATCGCGATGATAAAGAAAATGACAGCGTATTGAAGCATGACGTCCTCCTGCATCCGTTGCGAACCGGCTCAAGGGTGGTCGCCGCGCCCCGGCGCCGCGTGCGGTCGCCTGATGCCCGGCATCTGGGTTGAGCAGGACGGATCTACGTGCCCGCCCCTGCAGGATCATTACAGCAAGCGCGGTGCCCGAGACCGGGCAGGTGTCCCCGGAAATCGTGTGACGGAATGACGTCGGAAGGATGTTGGCAAACACGCGCCGCTGGTAACGCGCGCGCCGTGATGCGTCACGCCACTTGCGGATGCCAGCCGGCGCGCTGGAACGCCGTGGCGAAGAAGAGCACCTGGTAGCGGATCGAGTTCGACCAATAGGACCACGTATGGCCACCTGGACGTTCCGCGTAATCGTGAGGCACGCCTAATTCAACGAGCTTTTCATGCAGCGTCCGATTCGACTGCACGAAGAAGTCGCTCACGCCGCAGTCGATGGTGAGCGCGATATGGGCGCGCTCGAAGTCCTGCGCGCTATCCACGATCGCATTGCTGTTCCAGAACGACGCGTGCCTCGCGGGATCGCCGAATACGTGATCGATGCCCGGCTCGTCTTCGCAGTTGCGCGGATCGACCGCGCCGCTAATGCTGCCGGCCGCACCGAACGTCTCCTGCCGGTCCAGCGCGATGCGCAGCGCGCCGAAACCGCCCATGCTCAAACCCGTGATCGCGCGCGCCTCGCGCGTGGCGATCGTGCGGAAATGCGTGTCGATATACGACACGACCTCGCTGCCCACATACGTCTCATAACGACTGCTCCGATCGAACGGGCTGTCGATATACCAGCTCTCGTGACCGCCGTCCGGCATCACGAGCACCACGTGATAACGGTCGGCGAGTTTGCCGATGCGGGTGTTGGAGGTCCAGTCGGCATAGCTGCCGCCCGAGCCGTGCAGCACGTAGATCACCGGAAAGCGCGCGGCGTGGTTGCCGCGCGCGTAGTCGTCGGGCAAGACCACGGTCGCGTCGAACGAGCGCTGCATCGCGGCGCTGGGGATCGAAACGATACGCGTCTGGTAGGCCCAGACGGGAGCACTGAGAAGCAGCGCCAGAACGAACCAGCATGCGCGGACAATAGCCATGAGAAGTCGCTCTTGTGTTGACTGCCACGAAAGACAACTGCTTTCGTGGACTCTAACAAGAGCCACTTACAGCCAAATTTCAGCGTGCCATACGAATGGTTGGCGAGCGTGTGGGAGCCCACATGATGGGAGATCAAACCCCGCACGCCGCATTTTCGAGAGAGCCCTCTATCTCACTGAGTCCGCTGCGCAGACTCCGCTGCGCAGGCCAACGATCAATCGCCGTTGCGCCGCCTGCGCCGCAGCCGTCCTTCCGGCTCGCCGTCGTGCAGCAAACCCTTTTGACGCGCCGTTAGCGGGTCGGTCAAACACGGCTCCGCGTCGAGTTCCTGCTCGAAACGCTCCCACATGCCCGCAGGCGTATTCGCCGTACCGACGCGCCTGCCGATCGTGAGCCGGATCTGGTTCGCCCGGCTGATGGTGGAGCGCAACCGGTGGATTTCCCATAGCAACCGCAATACGACGGGCAAGGGATGCCGGTCGTAGATTTCAGCCAGCTCCGCCGCCGTGAGCGGAGGGAAGTGACGATGATCCCGTCCCATTTTCCGCCCCAAAACACTGTATATTTATACAGCCTATCACATGTCAGAATGATTCTGAAGGACGGGACGGAGAGACGACCATGTGCACGAACTACGCCGCCGCACGCCGTGACTACCTCTTCAGGCACTACGGCGTCCTGCCGCCGGACGACCCGTGGCGCGACGAGATCTTCAAGGACTATGCCGCGCCGGTGATCCGCCGTGCGAGCGCGACGCACAATGCGCCCGAGGCGCCCGAGGCGCACGAAGCCCTGCTCGCGACGTTCGGCATGGTGCCGCGCAAACAGATTCCGCCAGGTGTGAAAGTGTTCGACACGATGAACGCACGTGCCGAATCGGTGGGTGAGAAGCGCAGCTTCAGTGACGCCTGGAAGAAGCTGCAGCTGTGCCTGATTCCCTGCGAGGCGTTTTTTGAGCCGAGCTACGAGACCGGCAAGGCGGTGCGCTGGCGCATTGGTCTTGCCGATGGCGCGCCGTTTGCCATTGCCGGCTTATGGCGCGAGTGGGACGAAGGCGAGGCCGGCAGGGCGTACTCGTTCACGATGCTCACCGTCAATGCGAACGATCATCCGCTCATGAAGCGTTTCCACAAGCCCGGGGACGAGAAACGTTCCGTGGTGATCGTGCCGCCTTCGGAGTATGAGAACTGGTTGGCGAGCCGTTCGATGGATGAGGCGAGGTCGTTTCTCAATCTTTATCCGGTGGACGGGATGGCGGCCGAGCCTCAGCCCCTGCCCCCGCGCGCGAGCCCCAAGGCCGATTCGAACGGCCAATAGCAAACGACCCGGCAAAGCCGGGTCGTTTGGCATTCCTCGTCAATCAAACCAGCAGCGTGAATCAGAAGTTGAAGTTATCGATATTCGAAGCATCGAACGTCGTGGGCGGCCCGAGAATCACCTCACCGCTCTTGCCGATCGTGCGCTTGCCCAGCTTGCCCGCGTCAAACGACTCGCCTTCCTTGCCCGTGATCGTGCCCGACGCAAGATTGGCCGCCGCATACGCGGCGAGATAGCCGAGTGCACCCGGATCCCAAAGCTGGAACGCCTTCACGGTGCCGTTCTTCACGAACGCGCGCATCTGGTTAGGCGTGCCGAGGCCCGTCACCGCCACCTTGCCCTTGCTCGGCGACGAAGAGATATAACGCGCCGCCGCCGCGATGCCGACCGATGTGGGCGCAACGATTGCCTTCAGGTTCGGATACGCCTGCAGCAAGCCTTGCGTCTCGACGAAGGACTTCTGGTCGTCGTCGTTGCCGTAGGCGATCTTCACGAGCTTCATCTTCGAATACTCGGGCTTCTTCAGCTCTTCCTGCATCCACTTGATCCAGGTATTCTGGTTCGTCGCGTTGGGCGTGGCCGAAAGAATCGCGAACTCGCCCTCGCCGCCCATCAGCTTCGAAACGAGCTGGATCTGGCCGCGGCCAATGCTCTCCGCGTTCGCCTGGTTCACGAAGATCTGCCGTCCTTCGGGCGCGGTGTCCGAGTCGAACGTGACGACCTTGATGCCTTGATCCATCGCGCGCTTCAAATACGGCACGAGCGCATTCGCATCGTTGGCCGCGATGACGATCGCGTCCTGATGCTGCGTGGTGAGCGTATTGATGTACGAGACCTGCGAGGACGCGCCCGCGTCCGAAGGACCGACCGCCTTGCCCTCACCCTTGAACTCCTTGATCGCGTCCAGACCGCCGTTATCGGCAATCACCTCGTAGGGGTTGTTGATCTGCTTGGGCACGAACGCGATCTTCAACCCCTCCTTGATGCCGGCCGCTTGCGCCGCGACACCGCCTCCCACTAGCATCGCGCACAGCAAGGCCGTGCACACGTGACGTACTGGCTTTCTCATGAATCGTCTCCTCGATGGGTACCGGACGCGTCCGGCTGATTGACTGCCTCTTTACTTCTTTGCCTTTCTTCACACCACGTTCACGCCGTCCGTGCCAGCGCACGCCGGTCGCGCATCGAGCGCCAGCGCGCGGCGAGATTCGGGATCAGCACCGAAGCCAGCAGCAGCGCCCCGGTCACGATCGTGAGCGTTTCGCTCGACACATCGACGAGCGTGAGCGCGTTCTTCAGCACACCGACGATCAGGAGCGAGAGCAGCACGCCATACATCGACCCGCGCCCGCCGAAAATGCTCACACCGCCAAACAGCACCGCCGCGATCACCGAAAGCTCGAAGCCCTCGCCGTTGTCGCCGCGCGCGCTCGTGAAGCGCAGCGTATAGACGATGCCCGCGAGCGCGCTCATGACGCCCGAGAGGACGAAGAGGCGCAGCTTGATCTTCGGCACGTCGATGCCCGAGAACGAAGCGGCCGTGCTGTTCGCACCGATCGCGAAGAGGCTGCGGCCGAAAGCCGTGGCCTGCAGCCATATCGTGAACACGATGGCGCACGCCGCGACGATCAGGAACGGCAACGGGATAAACGTGCTGCCGAGGTTGCTCATGCCAAAGAGCGTATAACCCGGCGGGAAGTCGGCAATCGCCTGGTCGCCGAGCAACACGTAAGCCAGCCCGCGAAAGAGCGCGAGCGTGCCGATCGTTACCGCGAGCGAAGGCAGATTGAGCTTCACGATCACGAGCCCGTTAAAGAGGCCCGCAAAGCCGCCCGCCACGAGCACGAGCGCCATGGCGACCGGCATCGGCAAGCCCATGTGCCAGAGCACGCCCAGCAACGCGCTCGAAGCGCCGAGCACCGAGGCCACCGAAAGATCGATTTCGGCGGCGACGATGATGAGCGTCATCGGCAAGGCCATGAGCGCGACTTCGGTGAGGTCCGCAAGCACGTTGCTGATGTTCGCGCCCGTGAGGAACACGGGCGAGAGCAGGCGCCCCACCACCAGCGATGCAATGAGAATGACGACAAGCAGCGCTTCCCAGCTGAGCGGCAAGCCGGGCTTGCGCGTGAGCAGCGCGGCGTCGGGTTTCGGGGCGTTCTTAGCCATGGTCGCGTTTCCTCATCATGCGTTTTGCCACAGAGCGGGCGAGCAGCGTATCGGCGGCGATGGCGGCCACGATCAGCGCGCCCTGGATCGCCTGCTCCCAGAACGGCGAGACGTGCAGCACCACGAGCGCGATGCTGATCACGCCCAGCACGAGCGCACCGAGCGTCGCGCCGAGTATCGTGCCCACGCCGCCCGTGATCGCCACGCTGCCGACCACGGCGGCCGCGACCACCTGTAGCTCGATGCCCTTCGCGGTGCTCGCGTCCACGGTGCCGAAGCGCGCGAGCCACAGCGCGCCCGCCAGGCCCGCAATCGCGCCGCTGATCAAGAGGCCCGTCGCGACGCGGCGCTCCACGTTGATGCCGGCAAGACGCGCCGCTTCCGGGTTCGAGCCGATCGCGTAGTACTCGCGGCCCGGCCGGAACTGCTTGAGATACACGGAGAGCGCGGCAAGCAGCACGATCGCGATGAGCGCCAGCACCGGAATGCCGAGCACCGTGCCTGTGGCGAGTCGTGAAAACGCGTCAGGCAGGCTCGTGGCGTTGATCTGGCCGCCATGCACCCACGCGTAGTCGGCGCCGCGGAAGATGTAGAGCGTCGAGAGCGTCGCGACGAGCGACGGCACGCGCCCCACGGCCACGAGCAGCGCGTTGATCGCGCCCGCCACGAGTCCGATGGCGAGCCCCGCGACCAGCGCCACGAGCACGGGCATGTGCGGGAACGCCACGTAGAGACTGCCCACGCCATAGGCGCTGATGCCGACCGTCGAACCGATCGAAAGATCGATATGGCGCATCAGGATCACGATCGTCATGCCCGCCGTGAGCAAGCTCACGATGGAGACGTTGAGCAGCACGTCGCGCAGATTCTGCAGGTTGAGGAATTGCGGCCGCGCGAGCGCCGTGCCGCCCACGATCAGCAGCAGCACCACGAAAAGCGTGGTCTCGCGGCTGCGCGCCAGCGCTTCGGCCAACGCACCCGCGTTGCGCCGCTGCGGGCGCGGCTCGCCGCCGTGCAGAGGATGAGGAGAAGTGGAATGGCGCATCATGCGGCGTGTCCCAGATGAATGTTGATTTCGCCGAGCGCGGCGCTCATGATGCGCTCTTCGTTGGCGTCGGCACGGGCGATGTCGGCGGTGATGCGGCCTTCGTGCATGACGAGCACGCGGTCAGCCATGCCGATCACTTCGGGGAGTTCGCTCGAAATCATCAGCACGGCCATGCCCTCTTTCACGAGTTCCGCGAGCGCGCCGTAGACTTCGGCCTTCGCGCCCACGTCGATGCCGCGCGTCGGTTCGTCGATGATGAGCACCTTCGGCCCGGTGGCGAGCCACTTGCCGAGCACCACCTTCTGCTGGTTGCCGCCCGAGAGCGTGCCCACCGGTGCGTTCAGATCGCCCGCCTTCAGGCGCAGACGCTTGCCCCACTGCCCGGCCAGCTGCACTTCGCGCCCCGTGGAAATGAGGCCGAAGCGCACGAGTCGCCCGAGCACCGTGAGCGAGGCGTTGCGCGCAATGCTCAGTTCGAGCGCGAGACCTTGCTGACGCCGGTCCTCGGGCACGAGCGCGAGCCCGGCCTTTACGGCGGCAGCGGGCATGCCGGACGCCAGCGGCTTGCCCGCGATCTGAACCTGCCCCGCGTCGCACGGATCGATGCCGAATATCGCGCGCGCCACCTCGCTGCGCCCCGCGCCCACGAGTCCCGCGAGCGCGACGATCTCACCCGCGCGCACGTCGAACGAAATGTCCTTGAATACGCCGCGGCGCGTGAGGCCGCGCACGCGCAGCATGACTTCGCCCGGCTGCACGTCCGCCTTCGGATAGAACGTGGCGAGATCGCGCCCCACCATCTTCGCGACAATGTCCTGGGTCTTGAGCGTGGCCGTGGGCGCGTCGAACACCTTGGCGCCGTCGCGCATGATCGTCACGTGCTGCGTGAGCGCGAAGACTTCTTCGAGCCGGTGTGTGATGAAGAGGATTGCCACGCCCCGGTCGCGCAGCGTGCGCGCAATCGTAAAGAGCCGCTCGACCTCGGGCAGCGAGAGTGCGGCCGTGGGCTCGTCCATGATGAGCACGTTCGCGTTGAGCGACAGCGCCTTCGCAATTTCGATTACCTGCTGGTCCGCAATCGAGAGTCCGCGCACGAGCCGCTCGGGCTTCAGTTCGACGCCGAGCGATAGAAGCAGCGCCGCGACCTCGCGATGCATCGTGTCGTAGTCGATGCGGCCCACGCGATCCACGGGCTGACGCCCCATGTAGATGTTCTCCGCAATCGAAAGATCGAAGAACAGTGTGGGCTCCTGATAAATTACCGCGATACCGGCGTCGCGCGCCTGGGCGGGCGTCGCGAACTCGCGCTCCACGCCGTCGATGCGCATTTCGCCGCCATCGGGCTGATACACGCCCGCGAGGATCTTCACGAGCGTCGACTTGCCCGCGCCGTTCTCGCCGAGCAGCGCGTGCACCTCGCCGGGCATGAGCCTCAAGCTGCCGTCGATGAGCGCGCGCACGCGCCCGAACGACTTGCTCGCGTTACGCAGTTCGAGCCGCGGAGTGTCATCGGCCCCGATTTTTTCTTCTGCTTTCACGCTGTCTCCATGTCGTTGCGCGCACACTCAAATGCGGTAGATACGTTCGGCGTTGCCGCGAAATAGCGCCATGTGTTCGCTCTCGCTCGCGCCGCTCACGATCGACGCGTACGCATGCCAAAGCTTCGAATAGCCGCCGAACAGGCGGTCGACCGGAAAGTTCGAGGCGAACATCGCGCGGTCCGCGCCGAATGCGTCGATCGTTTCCAGCACATAAGGGCGCAGACTTTCGACGCTCCACGCATGGTCGAACATCGCCAGCCCGCTGATCTTCACGGCCACGTTCGGGCATGCCGCAAGCAGGCGCAGGCCGTCGCGCCACGCGCGGTAGCCCGCCACGCTGTTGCGGTCGACGAACATGCCCGCATGGTTGATCACGAGCTGAATGCCGGGATGCATACGCGCGAGTGCGGCGGCCTCCTCCATCTGCGAGGGATAAAGCTGCAGGTCGAACGAAAGACCGTGCTTCTCCAGCAGCGCGAAGTTCTCGCGCCACGTGGCCTCTCGCATGTAATGCCGCCCCACGTAGTCGTAGAGCTTGTTCTCGTGAACGTTGAGAATCTGGCGAATGCCGCGCGTACGCGCAAATGCCGCATGCGCCTCCAGCACCGCGGGCGCATTGGACGAGCTGAGATCGCAGGCCGCGACGATCGCGTCGGGCCACGCATGCGCCTCCCCCGCGTTCGCGGCAATGTCTGCGAGCCCTTCCAGCCAGCGAGTTTCCTCCACCGGATCGTCCGGATCGTGGTTCGCTTCGACGTGTACGACCTTGAGCACGTCGATGTCGCCGGCCTCGCGCAACAAGTCGGCGGGCAGATAGTTGTGCTTGAGTTCGCGCGCATCGCACACGAATGACGTGCCCGGATTCGCGAGCCATGGGTAGTGATGCGTATCGAGGTTCCAGAAGTGGACGTGTGGATCGACGACCTGCATGGCATGTTCCTCGCGTGAGCTCAAGGCAAATGAAAGACCTGCACGAGCGGCTGTTGCAGCGGCACGTTGTGTGCATCCGTCTGCATGATGTCGGCCATGTAATCCCACCATTTGCGCATGACGGGCAGCTCGGGCAGCGCGTCCATGGTGTGATCGTCGCGGCGTTCGAGCACGGCAAAGAGATGGTTCGTCGCTTCGTCGAGAAAGATGCGGTAATTTTCGACGCCCGCATCGCGCAGCGCGCTCGCCAGCTCGGGCCAGATTTCGCGGTGACGCCGCTCGTATTCGTCCCGCTTGCCGGGATCGAGCTGCATGCGAAACGCCATTGTCTCCATCATCGTGTCTCCGTCCAGCCATGTTATGTCTTGCGCTTATGCCGTTTTTGCCGCTTATGTGACCAGGGGCACGCGTTGCCTCGGTATTTGCCCTGGCTTCGCAGCGCGCCCAGCACGCGTTTTTTCGTCGTTAGCTGCGTGGTGATCCGACTATAATTCCCGCATCGATAGCCAACCAATCCGATGTTGGGATCGGGCGATGCACAAACCGGATCGCTCCATGAATCATCACACTTCCGTCGTCGCACTCGTCAACCGGCTCAGATTCAAACACCTTGCCTTGCTCGTTGCACTCGACGACGCGCGCAACGTCCATCAGGCCGCCGACGCCATCAACGTGGCGCAGCCCAGCGCGAGTCGCATGCTGAGCGACATCGAGGAAGCGTTCGGCTTCCGGCTCTTCGAGCGCAACGCCCGCGGCATGCAGCCCACCGCGCTCGGCGTCGTCACGCTTGCCTACGCGCGCCGCGCGCTCGCCGAACTCACGCGCTTTGCTGAAGACCTCGACGTGAAGCGTCGCGGCGGTCACGGCCAGCTCACCGTGGGCGCGATCATGGGCGCCGCGCCCGACTTGCTCGCGCAAGCCGTCGCCACGCTCAAGACCGAACGCCCGCTGTTGCACGTGCGCATTCTCGGCGAAACGAGCGACCAGGTCGTGCAGTTGCTGCATCGCCGCGAAGTCGATCTCGCGCTCGGGCGCCTCACCACGCCGCTGCAGCACAACGATTTCAGCTTCGAGCCGATCGCGCGGGAAACGCTCGTGCTCGTAGTACGCGCGCGCCATCCGCTTGCGCGGCGCGAACAGGTCACGCTCGCGGAACTGATGGACTGGCCGTGGGTGGCGCAGCCCATTACGAGTCCCGCACGTGAATTGTTCGAAGGCGAACTCGCGCGCGCCGGTCTCGGCACGCCCGCCAATCTCACCGAGTCGGCTTCGATCTTCGCCACGCTGCAACTGCTCGAAAGCTTCGACGCTGTGGCCATGCTGCCCGAGCCGGTCGTGCGCGACCATGTACGTGGCAAGCTGCTCGTCGTGCTGCCGCTCGAAATCGGCAAGAGCCTGCCGGGCTACGGCGTGCTCACGCGCAAGAACGAGCCGCTTGCCGAGCCCGCCGAGCATTTCGTCGGCTTGCTGCGGCGCTTTTCGCAGCCCTTCAAGATGGACGATATCGCTCACGATGGTTCGCACGCGGCCGCGCTCGCTCCTCATTGAAACGCGTGGCCCAGGGCTCACTGCAGATTCACGAATAGCCCGCCGTCCACGAGCAGCGCGGCACCCGTCACGTAGCGCGCGCGGTCCGAGGCGAGAAACACCACGCATTCGGCCACGTCCTCGGGCGCGCCCAGCCGCCCGAGCGGAATACGCTTTTCGAAGTAGGCGCGCTTGCCTTCATCGCTCAGGTCTTCGGCGTTCAGGTCGGTGGCGATGGTGCCCGGCATCACCGAATTGCAGCGTATGCCATAGGGCCCAAGCGCAATCGCGCACGACTGCATGAGCGAATGCACGCCGGCCTTGGTGGGCGTGTAGTGCGTCTGCGTGCCGCCGCCCACCAGCGCGCTGATCGAACTCGTCGCCACGATCGCGCCGCCCGTGCCCTGCTCCTTCATTTGCCGCGCAACGGCCTGGGTCACGTAGAACGCACCGTTCAGGTTCACGCCTATCGTGCGCTCGAGCACGGCGGGCGGCATGTCGAGAAACGAGTGGAACGGGCAGATACCCGCATTGCTTGCGAGCACATCGACCTTGCCGAAGCGCTCCACCGTTTGGCGCACAAGATCCACGCCCGTTTGCGGCGCGGCCACGTTGCCTTCCAGCGCAATCGCGCGGCGCCCTAGCCGCTCGATCTCGCCCAACACCTCGTCGATCGCCGAGCGGCGGCCGTACGAGGCGTCGTTGTCGCCCCAGTAGTTGATCGCGAGATCGGCGCCCTCGCGAGCGCTCGCAATCGCAATGGCGCGGCCAATGCCGCGCGAACCGCCGGTGACGATTACCACCTTGTCCTTGAGCAGCACGTGTTTCTCCTCGTCGCTTTTAATGAGCCTCGATTAGTGCGCGGTCAGTGCGCTTAGTGCGTGTAAGGCCGCGAAAGTTTGCAGTCCGGATTGAGCCGCACGCCAAAGCCCGGCGCGTCCGGCACCTTGAGCCGCCCTTTCACCGGCACCGGTTCGTCGAGCAGCAGCGGCGTGAACATCGGCACCACCTTGTCGGCCTTCGGCGCCATCATGAGGAATTCCGCGAACGGCGAGTTATGGCGCGTCACGACGAAGTGGTAGCTGTACACCGAGGAGCCATGCGGCACGACCAGCACGTTGTGCGCGTCGGCGAGCGCCGAGATCTTGATGAGTTCGGTCATGCCGCCGCACCAGTTCACGTCGGGCTGGATCAGGTCGCAGCAGCCCATTTCCAGCAGCATGCGAAAGCCCCAGCGCGTGGCCTCGTGCTCGCCGGTAGAAACCATCATGCCGCGCGGCACGTTGCGGCGCAGTTCGGCATAGCCCCAGTAGTCGTCGGGCGGCAGGCATTCCTCGATCCACTTGAGGTCGTACTCTTTCGCGGCCTGGGCGAGGCGCGTGGCATAGCGCACGTCGAGACTCATCCAGCAGTCGTACATGAGCCAGAAGTCGTCGCCCACGCGCTCGCGCATCGTGGCGAGCAGTTCGATGTTCTTTCTGAGGCCCTCCTCGCCTTCGGCCGGACCATGCAGCAGCGGCAGCTTGCCGCCGATGAAGCCCATTTCCTTCGCGAGATCGGGGCGCGCGCCGGTGGCGTAGAACATCAGCTCGTCGCGCACGGGGCCGCCGAGCAGCTGATACACGGGTTCCTTGCGGATCTGCCCGAGCAGGTCCCACAGCGCGAGATCGACGCCCGAGATGGTGTTGAG
Source organism: Paraburkholderia sp. CNPSo 3281 (assembly GCF_024206515.1). Lineage (NCBI taxonomy): Bacteria > Pseudomonadati > Pseudomonadota > Betaproteobacteria > Burkholderiales > Burkholderiaceae > Paraburkholderia > Paraburkholderia sp. CNPSo 3281. Next base: position 17,231 of record NZ_JAMBPS010000008.1, read on the forward strand.
CACGACACCCTTGCGGCCGTAGTAGAGCGTGGCGTAGTACATCTGATCCCACATCTTCTCGATGTCGGTCACGCGCTGTCCTTCGAGAAAGCGCGCGAGATGCTTCTCGACGATGAATGCGCCGATCTCCCCGCCCGTGGTCACGGCAAAACCCACGGTGCCGTCGCTCGCCTCCACCTCCACGACGAGCGTGCCGAGCACGTCGATGCCGAACGAGCGGCGGCTCTGGCGATACTCGGGATAGCGCGCCATGGGCGTGGAAATATGGTCGTCGATCCAGTGGCCGTCGGGTTGATCGTGATAGTCGGCGCCGCCGCCGCGCACGGTAAAGGCTCGCACGTGTTTGATGGTTGGCATGGCCATGTGACGTAGCTCCTGTGTAGTGGATTAACGCGCGCGCCGCACGGGCGGCTCGAACGAGCGAGCCGCCGGCGTAACGGCACGCGGCGCGACGATAAGAATGAGCAGCGCGGCGGCAATGCTCGCGAGGCCGAGCAGTTCGAGGCCCGCCGCGTGTGAAGCCAAGTTTCGGTCGGCGGCGGCGCGCAGCAGCGGCGCGACGAAGCCGCCCAGACCGCCGAGCGAATTGATGAGCGCAATGCCGCTGGCCGAGGCCGCGCCCGCGAGATCGCGCGCCGGGAAGGTCCAGAAGAGCGGCTGCGCCGCGATGAAGCCGCTCGCCGCGCAGCACAGGCCGAGCATCGCGACGATCGCGCCCGCGGTGCCGCCAAGGCCTCCCGCCAGGCCCGACACGGCAATGCCGACTCCCGACATCACGAGCAGACGCGCAGCCCGTGCGCGATGGCCTCCGAGGCGGTCTGCACGGCGCGGCACGATCCACGTGAGCGCCACGGCGCACAGCCAGGGCACGGCTGCGAGCAGGCCCACCTTCAAGCCCACGGATGCGCCCACGAGCGAGGCCACCTGTTGCGGCAGAAAGAAGATCACGCCGTACACGCTCATCTGGATCAGCGCATAGATGCCGGCATAAGCAAGCACGCGGCGGTCGAACAGCGCGCTGAGCGCATCGCGCGGGCCGTGCGCGGCGGCCTCGCGCGCGTCGAGCTGGATCGCGCTCGTGAGCGCGCGGCGCTCGTCGGGGGAGAGCCAGCGCGCGTCCTCGGGCTTGTCGACGAGGTACCAGAAGGCCCACACGCCCACTGCGGAGGCCAGGCCGCCTTCCACGAGAAAGAGCCACTTCCAGCCCGCCAGCCCGAAGGTGCCGTGCATCTCGAGCAGAAGTCCTGACAACGGTCCGCCGAAGATGAACGCCAGCGGCGCGCCAAAATAAAACACGCCGATAGCGCGCGCCCGCGAAGACTGCGGAAACCACTGCGTGAGGTAATAGATGATGCCGGGGAAGAAGCCCGCTTCGGCCACGCCCAGCAGGAATCGCCGCACATAGAACGAAGTGGGCGACTGGACCCACGCCATCGCCGCGGAAATCAAGCCCCACGTGACCATGATGCGGCACATCCAGATCCGCGCGCCCACGCGGTGCAGCGCGAGATTGCTCGGCACTTCGAAGAGCGCGTAGCCGACAAAGAACACGCCCGCGCCGAAAGCGAATGCCGCTTCCGAAAGGCCCGTATCGTGCAACAGCGCCTTTTGCGCGAAGCCGATGTTCGCGCGGTCGAGAAACGCGAGCACGTACATCAGGAGCAGGAAGGGCAAGAGGCGGCGCATGGCCTTGCGGCCCGCGGCTTCTGCCAGCGTAGGTGCCAGCTCAGGTGCCAGGGTAGGTGCCTCGATCGACATCGATGTCTCCTGTCGGCGCTCTTCTATGACCACCGCGCCGTTATCGTGATCCCGCGCGCGCTGTCCGGCCGAAGCGCGCGGGTCGTGCTTCCCGCCTCAGTATGTCGCGCGCCCGCCCGAAAGATCGAACACCGAGCCGGTGCTGAACGCGCAGTCTTCCGTCGTGAGCCACACGATCATCGAAGCCGCCTCGTCCGGCATCAGGAAGCGGTTCATCGGGATCTTCGCGAGCATGTAGTCGATATGCTGCTGCGACATCGAATCGAATATCTCGGTCTTGGCCGCCGCCGGCGTCACGGCATTGACGAGCACGCCCTTCGTGGCAAGCTCCTTGCCGAGCGACTTGGTCAGGCCGATAAGCCCGGCCTTCGATGCGCTGTAGTGCGAAGCATTCGGATTGCCTTCCTTGCCGGCCACGGAGGCGATATTGACGATGCGCCCGTAGCCTTGCTCGATCATGCGCGGCACCACGGCGCGGCAGGTCAGGTAGCTGCCGATCAGATTCACTTCGATCACGCGGCGCCACACGTCCACGGGCAACTCCCACGTGAGGCCATTGCCGCCCGTAATGCCCGCGCTGTTCACGAGTGCGTGAATCGCGCCGTGCGTTTTCACGGTTTGCTGTGCGGCTGCCTCGACCGAGGCTTCGTCGGTCAATTCGACCTTTACCACCGAGACGTTGCCCAACTCCGCCAACTCGGTGCGCGCGCGTTCGAGCCGTTCGGCGTCGATGTCCCAGAGCGCGACCGCCGCGCCCGAGCGCAGTGCCCGCTGCGCCACGGCATAACCCAGACCACGCGCGCCGCCCGTCACGACCATCACGCGATTGTTCAGATCCAGTTGATTCATTGCGCCTGCCCTCCTTGTTCCGCCACGAGGCGTTGCTGTTGTTCGCCCAGGCCGCTCACGCCCAGCCGCATGGTCTGTCCCGCGCGCAAATAGATCGGCTCCGGCTTCTGCCCCATGCCGACGCCCGGCGGCGTGCCCGTCGAGATCACGTCGCCGGGCTGCAGGCTCATGAACTGGCTGATATAGGAAACGAGCGTGGCCACGTCGAAGATCATCGTGCGCGTGTTGCCGTTCTGGTAGCGCTTGCCGTCGACTTCGAGCCACATGTCGAGCGCCTGTGGATCGGCAACTTCGTCGCGCGTGACGAGCCAGGGGCCAAGCGGCGCGAAGGTGTCGTAGCTCTTGCCCTTGTCCCACTGGCCGCCGCGCTCGATCTGCCATGCGCGCTCGGAAACATCGTTGACCACGCAATAACCGGCCACGTAGTCGAGCGCGCGCTCGCGCGGCACGTTGCGCGCTGCTTCGCCGATCACCACGCCCAGTTCGACTTCCCAGTCGACCTTCTTCGCGCCCGGAGGAATCAGCACGTCGTCGTTGGGGCCGGTGAGGGAACTCGTTGCTTTGAGGAAGAGCACGGGCTCCGTGGGCACGGGCATGTTCGATTCGGCGGCGTGGTCGGAATAATTGAGGCCCACGCAGACGATCTTGCCGAAGCTGCCCACGCAGGGGCCGAGGCGGGTGTTGGCGGGAACGAGCGGCAAGGCGGCGAGATCGTATTCGGCGAGTTGGCGCAGCGCGGCCGCGCCCAGACCTTTGCCCGCCACGTCCGGCGTGACGCCGGAGAGATCGCGCACACGCCCCTCGTTATCGATCACACCCGGCTTTTCAGCTCCCTTACTGCCCCAACGGACCAGCTTCATGCGGTGTCTCCCGATATTGGAATGGATCGTTGACAGCCAATATAGGTGTGCCGCGATACCCGAACAATCCGAAAGCCGCATGAGGCGATAGCGAAACCGGATCGCGCCCTTTGCACTTTTATGCGCCGTGGTATGCAGACGAACAAAAGCCCGCGAACGCCATGGCGTACGCGGGCTTGGTGCACTGCAACGCGCCTGTCTCACAGGCGCGGTATGGGTCAGCGCGGTCAGTGCATGGCGTGCAGGTAATGATAGAGACCGGCCGCAGCGGCACCGCCGGCAAGCGGACCGAACACCGGAATCCACGCATAGCGCCAGTCGCTGTCGCGCTTGCCCGGAATCGGCAACAGCGCGTGCATGATGCGCGGCGAGAGATCGCGCGCCGGGCTCATCGCGTAACCGGTCGGGCCGCCGAGCGAAATGCCGATGCCGAGCACGAGCAGGCCCACGGGCAGCGCGTCGAGTGCGCCGAGTCCCACCTGCGGCGACGCCAGATAGAGCACGCCGAGGATCAGCACGAAGGTGCAGATCGCTTCCGTCAACACGTTGTGGCGCTTGCTGCGAATAGCGGGCGCCGTGCAGAACACCGCGAGCTTGATGTCCGGGTCGGCTTCGTTCGCGAAGTGCTGTCGATAGGCAAGCCACACGAGCAGCGCGCCCGCCATGCCGCCGAGCATCTGCGCCGCGATATAGCCGCCGACCTTCGACCACGCGAACTTGCCCGCGAGCGCGAGGCTGATCGTGACGATCGGGTTGAGGTGCGCGCCGCTGAACGAGGCGGTCACGTAGACCGCCACGAACACGGCCATCGCCCAGCCCATCACGATGACGATGAGGTCGGCGCCCTTGCCCTTCGTTTTCGCCAGCAGCACGTTTGCAACGGCGCCGTTACCTAGCAGCACGAGAATGGCCGTGCCGATGAATTCCGCAATATAGGGTGACATGATTGTCGTAGTCTCTCTCTGCCCGCGCGGTGCATGCGCACGAAGCGCATGCCATCCCGCTGCGGGTTATGTTAATTAGTTATGCTTGTTTATCGAAAAGCTGACTGCGCTGCTCAGTGCGAGTCGTCCGCCCAGGCCTTGGCCGCACGCACCGCACGCTGCCAGCCCGCGCGACAGGCGTCGACCTGCGCGGCCTGCATCGACGGCGCGAAACGGTGGTCGAGCTTCCACTGGCTCTGCAGTTCGCCCACGTTCTGCCAGTAGCCGGTTGCGAGGCCTGCGAGGTAGGCCGCACCGAGCGCCGTGGTTTCGGTGATCTTCGGGCGCACCGCATCCACGCCGAGCAGATCCGCCTGGAACTGCATGAGCAGATTGTTCGCGCTCGCGCCGCCGTCCACGCGCAGCTCGCCCACGCTGATGCCCGAATCCGCCTCCATGGCCGCCAGCACGTCGAGCGACTGGTACGCGATCGAGTCGAGCGCCGCGCGCGCGAGATGCGCCGAGGTCGTGCCACGCGTCACGCCGAACAGCGTGCCGCGTGCGTGCGCGTTCCAGTGCGGCGCGCCGAGGCCCGCAAACGCCGGCACGAGGTACACGCCGTCCGTGTGCGGCACGCTCGCGGCGAGCGCTTCGATTTCCGGCGCGCTCTTGATGATGCCCATGCCGTCGCGCAGCCACTGCACTACTGCGCCTGCAATGAAGATGCTGCCTTCGAGCGCGTAGTTGACCTCGTCGCCGATCTGCCACGCGATCGTCGTGACGAGGTTGTTCTTCGACTCAATGGGCTGCGTGCCCGTGTTCATCATCAGGAAGCAGCCCGTGCCGTAGGTGTTCTTCACCATGCCCGTGCTAGTGCACATCTGGCCGAACATCGCGGCCTGCTGGTCGCCCGCGATGCCGGCCAGCGGAATCTTCGAGGCAAACACCGTGGTCTTGGTCGGACCGTAAATTTCGGACGACGAGCGGACTTCGGGCAGCATGCTGCGCGGAATTTCGAGCGCGTCGAGCAGCTCGTCGTCCCATTGGCGCGTGTGAATATTGAAGAGCATGGTGCGCGACGCATTCGTCACGTCGGTCACGTGCAGTTCGTGCTTCGTGAAGTTCCACACGAGCCAGCTGTCGACGGTGCCGAACGCGAGCTTGCCTTGACGCGCTTTTTCGCGTGCGCCGGGCACGTTGTCCAGAATCCAGCGAATCTTGGTTGCCGAGAAGTACGAATCGATCGGCAACCCCGTCTTCGCACGCACTTTCTCTTCGAGGCCGCGCGCCTTGAGCGAGTCGCAGAAGTCGGCCGTGCGGCGGTCCTGCCACACGATGGCGTTATAGACGGGATGGCCTGTCTCGCGGTCCCAGACGATTGTCGTCTCGCGCTGGTTCGTAATGCCGATCGCGGCGATGTTGGTGCCGTTCATGCCGGCCCGCGTCACGGCCTCGGCGGCGACGCCCGCCTGGGTCGACCAGATTTCCTGCGGATCGTGCTCGACCCAGCCAGGCTGCGGATAAATCTGTTCGAACTCCTTCTGGGCAACCGAAACGATGTTGCCCTGGCGATCGAATAGCATGGCGCGCGAACTCGTGGTGCCCTGGTCGAGCGCAAGAATGTACTGTTCCTGCATGTCTCTCATCTCCGTCTGTACTAGTTGTGATAACGCGCCGCGGGGACGGCGCGTGGGGGGTACGTACCTTACCTTGCGTGATGCCGGCGAACTTCAGTGGTGCGCGGTCGCCATCGCGCTTGTTGCGGCAAACCAGTGATCGATTGCGGCGGCCACGCCATTGAGCGTGCCCGGCGCGACATGGAGGCCGAGCTTCGAGCGGCGCCACAGCACGTCTTCGGCGCGCGTGGCCCATTCGGCGTTGCGCAGGTAGCGCAATTCGGCCTCAAAAATGCCCGGCGCGACTTCGGCGCCGAGGTCCGCGAGCGATTGCGCACTACCGAGAAGTCGCTCGGCGCGCGTGCCGTATGCGCGTGCGTAGCGGCGCGCAAGCGCGGCGGGAAGCCACGCATGGCGTCTGGCGAAGTCCTGTGCAAAGGACTCGAAACGCGCGTTCGCAATATCGCCGCCGGGCAGCGGCGCGCCTGCCGTCCACGAAGGCGCGGCGTGGCCGAGCACGCGGCACAGCCTGTCCGAAGCTTCTTCCGCGAGCTTGCGGAAGGTCGTGATCTTGCCGCCGAACACCGAAAGCAGCGGCGCGCCAGCGCTTTCGTCGAGTTCGAGTTTGTAGTCGCGCGTGACGGCGGACGCATTCTCCGCGCCCTCTTCCTCGAGCAGCGGACGCACGCCCGAGTAGGTCCATTGCACGTCGGCGGGAGAGATCTTGCGCTTGAAATAACGGTTGATCGACTCGCACAGATAGCGCGTTTCGTCGCCGTCGATCGAGACCTTCGCGGGGTCGTTGTGATACTCCACGTCGGTCGTGCCAACGAGCGTGAAGTCGTGCTCGTACGGAATCGCGAAAATGATGCGCTTGTCCGGGTTCTGGAAGATGTACGCGTGGTCGTGATCGAACAGGCGCTTCGTGACGATATGGCTGCCCTTCACGAGCCGCACGCTGTGCTGCGCACCGCGCCCGAGCGCACCATGCAGCACCTCGCCCACCCACGGGCCGGCCGCGTTGGCGATGGCGCGAGCGCGCACGTCGAAGGTGCTGCCGTCCGGGCGGCGCAGGAGCGCCTGCCATTCGCCGTCCGCGCCGTTCGTGGCATTCGTGCGCACGGCGGAAACGAGCTTCGTGCGCGTGAGGATTTGCGCGCCGCGCTCTTGCGCGTCGAGCGCGTTGAGCACGACGAGGCGCGCGTCGTCGACCCAGCCGTCCGAATACACGAAGCCGCGCCGGATCGAATCGATGAGCGGCTCACCCGCCGCATGGCGGCGCATGTCGATGCCGCGCGAGCCCGGCAGCAATTCGCGCTTCGCAAGATGGTCGTAGAGAAACAGGCCCATGCGAATGAGCCAGGCGGGACGCAGATTCGGCATGTGCGGCATGACGAAACGCAGCGGCCACATGATGTGGGGCGCGGCGCGCAGCAGCGTTTCGCGCTCCTGCAGCGCCTTGCGCACGAGCCCGAATTCCTTGTACTCGAGATAGCGCAGCCCGCCGTGAATCAGCTTGGTGCTGCACGACGAGGTATGCGAGGCGAGATCGTCCTGCTCGCAAAGGAGCACCGACAACCCGCGGCCGGCCGCGTCGCGCGCGATGCCCGCGCCGTTGATCCCGCCGCCCACGACGAGCAGATCGTACCGGTTCTGTTGAGTCACCCTGCTGTGTCCCTGAAAGAAAAACGAACCTCGAAATGTTCGAATTCGAAATTTATCGAACAAAAACGAAAAAGTAAAGGTTGGATTTCCGGGGAATTGATCGAAAGCAGTGCGTAAACGAACATTCATCGAACAGGTTTCGAATGTTCGTCAGGGGACTTCAGATCGGAAATAGAGAAAACGCGCGGACGACGCGCTCAGAACAAGCGCGGACGACAATCCCGCGCCTTACGCGGCGACGTGAACCTGCGTGCCCGCAGCGAGCACCGCCTCGTTCATTTCCTCGGGCAGCGGCTGGTCGGTGAAGAGCGCGTGAATCTGGCTCAGATGCCCCTGGCGCACGAGCGCCGGGCGGCCGACCTTCGAATGGTCGGCCACGAGGTAGACCGTGCGCGCATGCTCGATGATGGCCTGCGCCACGCGGACTTCGCGCGTGTCGAAGTCGCGCAGCGTGCCGTCGGTCTCGATGGCCGAGGTGCCGATGATCGCGTAATCCACCTTGAACTGGCGGATGAAGTCGATGGTGTGCTCGCCGACGATGCCTTTGTCCCAGGGCCGCACGACGCCGCCCGTGATCATCACTTCGCAGTCGGGGTAGCCGCTCATCACGCTCGCTACGTTGAGGTTGTTCGTGACGACGCGCAGGCCCTGATGATGATTGAGTGCGCGCGCGACTTCCTCGGTCGTCGTGCCGAGGTTGATGAAGAGCGATGCCTGATCGGGAATGTGCTGGGCCGCAAGGGCCGCGATGCGGCGCTTCTCATCGTGGAACATGTGCTGCCGCGCACTGTACGAGACGTTCTCCGAACTCGTGGGCAGACTCGCGCCACCGTGATAGCGGCGCAGCAGATTCATGTCGGCGAGCCAGTTCACGTCGCGGCGAATGGTTTGCGGCGTGACGTCGAAATGCGAGGCGAGATCGTCGACCGTGACGAAGCCGTCGCGTTGCACCCATTCGAGCATTGCCTGCTGGCGCGCGTTAAGGGTGAGGCGAGGATCTCGTGTCATGGGCTCGTTTGGCACGCAAGTGAGGACCGGCCTATTGTAAGGGCTTGCCCACCCGATTCAGGAGAAAGCCGATGCAAGCCGTACGCAAGTAATGGGGGACGCGGGCGCGCCCAGGGTTCCCCCTGAGCTTCCGTTAAAATGCTGCGCTTTCCCTTTTCACCCGCCGCGCCCGATGCAACCCGCCTCATCGACTTCGCCCGCCGCCACCCGCGGCGCCGACGACACCGAACCCACCCACGACCTCGTCTACGGCCCCAACGACCGCCCCGCGCCCACCATCGCCTTCGTGGCCGCGCTTCAGCATCTGCTCGCGATCCTCGTGCCGATCGTGACGCCAGGGCTCCTGATCTGCCAGGCGCTGGGCGTCTCCAGCCGCGACACCACGCTGATCGTCTCGATGTCGCTGGTGATTTCCGGCATCGCCACGTTCCTGCAATGCAAGCGCGTCGGGCCGCTCGGCGCGGGGCTGCTCATCGTGCAGGGCACGAGCTTCAACTTCGTCGGCCCGCTGATCGCGGGCGGCAGCCTGATGGTCAAGCAGGGCACGCCCGTCGAAACCGTGATGGCCGCCATCTTCGGCGTCGTCATTGCGGGCTCGTTCGTCGAAATGGCGGTGTCGCGCATCCTGCCCTTCATCAAGCGGCTCATCACCCCGCTCGTCACCGGCATCGTCGTGCTGCTGATCGGCCTCACGCTTATCAAGGTCGGCCTCATCAGCATGGGCGGCGGCTATGGCGCCATCGCCAAAGGCAACTTCGCGAGCGTCCAGAACCTCACGCTCTCGGGCCTCGTGCTCGGCACCATCATCGTGCTTAACCGCGTGCCCGTCGTCTGGGTGCGCAGCACGGCGCTCGTCATTGCGCTAGCCGTCGGCTACATCGTTGCGGGCGCAATGGGTCGGCTCGACTTCACCGGCGCGCGCGAAGCCGCGCTGTTCCAGATTCCGACGCCGCTGCATTTCGGTCTGGGCTTCTCGTGGTCGCTCTTCGTGCCCATGCTGATCATCTACCTCGTGACCTCGCTCGAAGCGATCGGCGACGTCACCGCCACCAGCAAGGTGTCGAAAGAACCGGTGGAAGGTCCCGTGTGGATGCGGCGCATCAAGGGCGGCGTGCTTGTGAACGGCTTCAACTCGCTGATTGCGGGCTTTTTCAACACGTTTCCCAGCTCCGTGTTCGCGCAGAACAACGGCGTCATCCAGCTCACCGGCATAGCCAGCCGCCACGTGGGCCTCTGGATCGCGGGTATGCTCGTCGTGCTGGGCCTCTTCCCGCCCGTGGCCGGCATGCTGCAGGCCGTGCCCGAACCCGTGCTGGGCGGCGCGGCCATGGTGATGTTCGGCGCGGTGGCCGCATCCGGCATCAACATCCTCGCGGGCACGCGTCTCGACCGCCGCGCGTTGCTCATCGTCGCGGTATCGCTGGCGCTGGGCCTGGGCGTCTCGCAGGTGCCGGAGATTCTGACCAGCCTGCCGCATGCGCTCAAGAACGTGCTGGAGTCGGGCGTTGCAACGGGCGGCATCTGCGCGCTCGTGATGAACTGGTTCCTGCCGGAAAAGCCGTAAGCTTGCCGAGCGTGCGGCCCCGATACCGGACCGCACGCTTTTTTATTGACCATGATTTCCAATTTACTGGATAATGACTCCATCATCTTGGAAACAGGCTCAATGGATACTCCGACCGACGCCGGCATCAACGAGCGCATTGCCCGCTGCGTGCGCGACCTGCGCGCCACGCGCGGCCTGACGCTGGACGCGCTGGCCACGCGCAGCGGCGTGAGCCGTTCGATGATCTCGATGATCGAGCGCGGCGCCGCCAGCCCCACGGCCGTGGTGCTCGAAAAGCTCGCGGCGGGGCTGTCGGTTTCGATGGCGAGCCTGTTCGGCGCAAGCGGCGAGAGCGCGCCCGCCGAGCCGCTGGTGCGCCGCGCGCAGCAGGCACAATGGCGCGACCCGCAGTCGGGCTATACGCGCCGGAGCGTGTCGCCGCCCAACTGGCCTTCCCCGATCCAGCTGGTCGAAGTGGATTTCCCGGCCGGCGCGCGCGTAGCCTACGAAACGGGCAGCCGCGAGACTGTGATTCACCAGCAGGTCTGGGTGATGGAAGGACGGATCGACGTGGAGCTGGGCAATCAACGACATTCGCTTCATGCAGGCGATTGCCTCGCCATGCGGCTCGATCAGCCGCTCATCTTCAGTAATCCAGGCTCGCAGGCCGCGCACTACGTCGTCGCCATTTGCGACGTAAGCGGTATCTGAACCCGCGTCATTCGCCGATCTTCCACCATGTTCATTTAAAGAGGATTCCCTATGAATTCGAACTCACAGAGCGATGGCGTGCGCTTCATCGATTGCAACGAAGCGGACCATGCGTCGGCGATTCTCGAGATCCTCAACGACGCGATCGTCAATTCAACGGCGCTCTACGACTACAAGCCGCGTCCGCCCGAGGCAATGGCCACATGGTTCGGCACCAAGCGCACGAACGGCTTTCCGGTCGTGGGCGCCGTAGACGAGGCCGGCACGCTGCTCGGCTTCGCGAGCTGGGGCACGTTTCGCGCGTTTCCCGCCAACAAGTACACGGTCGAGCACAGCGTCTACGTGCACCGCGACCAGCGCGGCCGTGGCCTTGGCGAGCGCCTGCTGCTGGAGTTGATCCGCCGCGCCCGCGAGGAACAGATTCACGTGCTCGTGGGCTGCATCGACGCCACCAATGCCGGCAGCATCGCGCTGCACGCCAAGCTGGGCTTCACGCACTCGGGCACGATCAAGGAAGCGGGATTCAAGTTCGGACGCTGGCTCGACGCCGCGTTCTACCAGCTCAATCTGGCGATGCCCGCCCCGCCGGTGGACGGCTGAGGCGCGCGCCCGGCGCCTCAACGTGCGCTCGAGCGGGCCGCAGCCGCCGTCATGGCACCGCGGATATGGCGCGCTCGCAGCGGTGCACGGGCCGCGCGCTTCGAAGCGCACGCTGCGCGCGTGGCACGCAGCTTCGCCTGACTGCGGTTGCGGGACTCGGCCTCGCGCGTGGCGCGCCGCGCCTGCCTGCGCACGACGAGCAGCACGCAGCCTATTGCCGCGACCACGGCCACGCGAAACGGCGACGACTCGAAGGCGCGTTCCGGCACGTGCAGCAGGAGAATCGAAATGAACACGGCGACCTGAATGAGGATCGCCGAAAGCGAAGCGACGAACAGGTAGGCGTGCAGGCGATCGGTCGGCGGCTTCATGGGGCTGCACTCCAGAAAGTTGCGCGGACAACGATATCCAGTCTGGCTGGGTCCACCCTACGCCTCGAGAATGTCAAGCGCATGGCAATGCGCGACGCTGGGCAGAAGTGTGAGATCGTGCCTGCCCCAAGCTGAAGAGAACCTTAAGGGAAGGCGCCTGCGAACACGCTTTTTTCGTCGGACGATAATCCTTTGCGCACCTTGCCAACCAACACCTTTCAACACCTTTCGTCTTGCCTCGATTCGTGCGCAATATGACAAGGTCTCTTCCAGTTCATACCGTGCTTACGTAAGGTTGACTTAAGCTCGCGCGCCGTACGCTTGCAGGTTGTAATCCGTACGGCAATGCAGTCATGAATCGCACTTATGAATATCGCGGCTACACAATCCGCGTTGGCGTCGAAGCGAATGGCACGATCCCGCTCGAGCGCCTGGAAATCGAACGGCCTCGCTATGCAGCGGTGGTAAGCATCGCGGCGATCGACGAGCGCGCCTCGCCCTCGCCCCTGAAAATCGACAACGCCGCCGGGCTGCCCTTCCACTCCGATATCGACGCCTTGATGGGCGGCTACAGCGCGGCCTGCCGCCTGATCGACGAACAGCTCGCCGATACGCCGGCCTGATCCAAAAGAAAAAACGCGCGACAGCCAGAAGCCATCGCGCGTTTTTCATCGGGACGCACTGCGTGCGTCCTGTGCCTGCACTCAGTCGCGGTTCGCCTGCAACACGGTCAAGGCGGCCATGTTGATGATGCGTCGCACCGTCGAGCTCGACGTCAGCACGTTCACCGGCGCATTCACGCCCAGCAGGAACGGCCCGACCGCCACATTGCTGCCCGCACCCGTCTTGAGCAGGTTGTAGGCGATGTTGCCCGAGTCCACGTTCGGACACACGAGCAGGTTCGCCGCGCCCTTGAGCTTCGAATGCGGCAGGATGCGCAGGCGCAGGGCTTCGTCCAGCGCGCAGTCGCCGTGCATTTCCCCGTCGATTTCCAGATCGGGATTCTTTTCCGTCACGAGCTTGAGCACTTCGCGCATCTTCGTGCCCGAAGCCGAGCTGCCCGAGCCGAAGTTCGAACGCGAGAGCAGCGCGACCTTCGGCTGCAGATTCAGCCATTCCATCTGGCGTGCGGCGGCCAGCGTGAATTCGGCGATCTGCTCGGCGTTCGGGTTGTCGTTCACGTGCGTGTCGACGATCGCGACCGTGCGCTTGTCGAGCAGCAGGATGTTCATCGCCGCATACGTATTCGCGTTGCGCTGCTTGCCGATCACCTCGTCGACGAAGCGCAGATGGTCGTGATACGCACCCACCGTGCCGCACACCATGCCGTCCGCATCGCCCAGGCGCACCATCATCGCGCCGATCAGCGTGAGGCGGCGGCGCATTTCCACGCGCGCCATTTCCTTCGAAATGCCGTCGCGGCAACGCAGTTCCCAATAGGTCGTCCAGTACTGGTGGAAGCGCTCGTCGTACTCGGGGTTCGTGACTTCCACGTCTTCGCCGAGCTTCAGGCGCAGGCCGAACTTCTCGATGCGGGCGAGCAGCACTTCGGGACGCCCGATCAGGATCGGACGTGCGAGCTTCTCGTCGACGATCACCTGCACCGCGCGCAGCACGCGCTCTTCCTCGCCTTCGGCGAACACGATGCGCGACTTGCTGCCGTCACGCACGAACTGCTTCGCGGCCGCGAAAATCGGCTTCATGAACGCGCCCGAGTGATACACGAACTGCTGAAGCTCGTTCGTGTAGGCGCCGAAGTCGTCGATGGGGCGCGTGGCCACGCCGTCTTCCATCGCCGCCTTCGCAACGGCCGGCGCGATACGCACGATCAGACGCGAGTCGAACGGCTTCGGAATCAGGTACTTCGGGCCGAAGCGCAGATCATAGGCGCCGTATGCGGCCGCCACGGAGTCGTTCAACTCTTCTTCCGCGAGCGTGGCGATCGCGTGCACAGCCGCGATTTCCATGTTGCGCGTGATGGTCGTTGCGCCCACATCGAGCGCGCCGCGGAAGATGTACGGGAAGCACAGCACGTTGTTGACCTGGTTCGGGAAGTCCGAACGGCCCGTGGCGAGCACCGCGTCCGGGCGCGCTTCGAGCGCGACCTCGGGGAAGATTTCCGGCGTGGGGTTGGCGAGCGCGAGAATCAGCGGCTTGTCCGCCATCTTCTTGACCATTTCGGCCTTGAGCACGCCGCCCGCCGAAAGACCGAGGAACACGTCCGCGCCTTCGATCACGTCGGAAAGCGAGCGCGCCGAAGTGTCCTGCGCGAAGCGTTCCTTGTCCGGGTCCATCAGCGTCGTGCGGCCCTGGTAGACCACGCCGTCGATGTCGGTTACCCAGATGTTCTTTAGCGGCAGGCCCAGATCCACCATGAGGTCCAGACAGGCCAGCGCCGCCGCGCCCGCGCCCGAGGTCACGACCTTGACCTTCGAAATGTCCTTGCCGATCACTTTCAGGCCGTTCATGAACGCGGCCGAAACGGTGATGGCGGTGCCGTGCTGATCGTCGTGGAAGACCGGAATCTTCATGCGCTCGCGCAGCTTGCGCTCGACCGTGAAGCAGTCGGGGGCCTTGATGTCTTCCAGATTGATGCCGCCGAAGGTGGCTTCGAGGCTCGCGATGATGTCCACGAGCTTGTCCGGGTCGCTTTCGGTGATTTCGATGTCGAACACGTCGATGCCGGCGAACTTCTTGAAGAGCACCGCCTTGCCTTCCATGACCGGCTTGGAGGCCAGCGCGCCGATGTTGCCGAGCCCCAGCACGGCCGTGCCGTTCGTGATCACGCCCACCAGATTGCCGCGCGCCGTGTAGCGGAACGAGTTCTGCGGATTGTCGACGATCTCCTCGCAGGCCACGGCCACCCCCGGCGTATAGGCGAGCGCGAGGTCGCGCTGGGTGACAAGCGGCTTGCTGGCCGTCACCGAAATCTTGCCCGGCGTGGGAAATTCGTGATATTCGAGGGCGGCCTGACGATCGGTCTTGTTCATGTTCCTCACTCTGATGGTGTGCCCCACGCACGGAAGGCGCGGCGGTCATGTTCGAATGAAGCGATTCTAGAGAGCCCTCATAACCTGCTCATTTTGATTTAGTATGGGGCCATCATTTTTTGGTAATACCCTGGGGAATCGTGTCTTTCAGCATTGACGACGTGACGAGGCGGTTGAATACGCGCCTGAAAATGCGCCATCTGGTCCTGCTCCTGCAGATCCGCCAGCACGGCTCGCTCACGCGCGTGGCGGAACACATGGCGACGAGCCAGCCGGCCATCACCAACGCGCTGGCTGAAATGGAGAGCATGTTCGGCGCGCCGCTCTTCGACCGTACGCCGCGCGGCATGACGCCCACGGCGCTCGGCAACGTGGTGCTCGCGCGCGCCCAGGCCATGCTGCACGACCTCGACCACCTCGCGCGCGACATCGAAGCCGTGGTGGCCGGCCACGCCACGCGCGTGCACGTGGGCGTGATTCCGTTCATTTCGGGCCGCACGCTCGCCGCCGCCATTCGCCTCACGCAGTCGCGGCTGCCGCAACGCGTCACCATGACGATTCACGAAGGCACGAGCGACGCGCTCCTGCCACAGCTGCGCGACCATACGCTCGATATCGTGATCGGGCGCGCGTCTTCGGCGGTCGATGTCTCGCAACTGCGCTTCGAGGTGCTGCATCAGCAAAAGCCGCGGCTCATCGCCAGCCGCCGGCTCGCGGCACGCCTCGCGCGCGGCAAGCTCGACTGGGAAAAGCTGGTCGAACTGGACTGGATCCTGGGCGCGCCGCACACGCCCATCCGCGAGCAGATTTCCGACCTCTTCCTGCATGCGGGCGTGGCGCCGCCCGTGCCGATCGTGGAGAGCTATACGTCGCGGCTGATCGGCGAGATGATCAGCACGAACGAGAACGCCGTGTCGATCGTGCCCGCCGATATTGCCGAGGAACTCGTGCACTTCGCGGGCGTGGCGATCGTGCCGTACACGCTCGACTGGACGCTGCCGCCGGTTGCGATGTTCACGCGCGCGGGCGTGCTGCGCGATGTCGACGCCACCTTCGGGCAGTCGCTGCGCGAGTTCTATCAGGAGGCGGAGAAGGCGCGGGGCTAAGCCGTTTCCTGCAGCTCGCTTTCCAGCTCCTCCAGCTCCAGGCCGTGCGTACGGTCGTGGTCGAGCAGTTCGCGCACGAGTTCTTCCAGCGTCATGCGGCGTACACCGTCGCGCAGCCCGCAGCGCAAACGCTGCTCGGGCGTGAGGCGTTTGAGCGAGGCGAAAACGGCGTCGAGATCGCGCAAATGGCATGCGTGTTCGAGTAACGAGAAGCCCGTGCCGCAGGGCCGGCGCGCCCATAGGTTCATGGGCACGCGCTTGACGAGCGCCGCGAGAAATGCAGACGGGGCAAACTCAATCACTGCGACGATTTAGGTGTTTACCCGTAATCGTATTGTCAGCTGGTTATCGGTATGCCGATAATACTCTCATGGATGTGAAAACAGCAGTGCGCGTCTTCGACGTGATCAACCTCTTTGCCGAAGTTCGGCAACCGATGATCTACAGCGAGATTGCGCGTCGAACCGAGATCCCGCTGTCGAGCTGCCACGCGCTGTTGCACACGATGGTGGCCAAAGGCTATCTGTACGCGCCGGGCGTGAAAGCGGGCTATTACCCCACGCAGCGTCTGCTGCACGTGGCGCGCGACATTTGCAGCGAGGACCCGCTCACGCTGATGTTCCAGCCGCTGCTTTCCGCGTTGCGCGACGCGACCGGCGAAACCGCCGCGCTCGCCACGCTTGCGGGCAACCGCGTGGTCTATCTCGACGTGATGGAGTCGCGCCAGAAGATCCGCTACAGCGACGAACCGGGCGGCTTCATGACCATTGCGAGCGCCGCGGGCAAGGCGCTGCTCGGCGCGCTCGCTCCGGCCGCGCGCCGCAAACTGCTCGACAGCTGCGAGCCGCAGTTGCACTCGGCCAACGGCGCGGAGATCGACCGCGGCGCGTTCGAGCGCGACGTCGAGCAGGGCGTGTCGGACGGCTGGCATCGCTCGACGGGCGAGAGCGTGGAGGACGTAGCCGGCCTCGCGCGCGGTTTCCTGATTCATGGCGAGGCGTTTGCGCTCGTCATCGGCGCGCCCAAGGCGCGTCTTCTCAAGAACGAGCAGAACGCCGTGAAGGCGCTGCTCGAGGTGTACGCGCAAATCCCGCCAACGCTGCTTGCCGCGTAAGACACATCAAGCGCCCCGGGCGCTGAATGCAGCGAGGCGCGAAACGCGGAATTCCTGAAGTGGAGGGTTAAGCATGCGTTGGAAGAACCGGCCGGAAGGCTCGAACTGGGGCGACTTCGGTCCCGACGATCAATTGGGCCGCCCCAACCTCATCGGCGCCGAGCAGGTGCTCAAGGGCGCGCAGGAGATACGCGCGGGTCTCACGTTCACGCTTTCGCTGCCGCTCGACTTTCCCGGCGACAGCAAGCTCAACGTGCGCCGCCATCCGCCGGTGCTGCGTCCCACCTTCCGCGACGGCTTGCCCTATGTGAACTTCCCGTTCGCGCGGAACGTTGCGGGCGCGACCGACGTGGTGAGCGACGATCAGGTGCTGCTCTCGCTTCAATACTCCACGCAGTGGGACTCGCTTGCGCACGTGGGCGCGCGCTTCGACGCCAACGGCGACGGCGTGGCCGAGAGCGTCTACTACAACGGCTATCGCGCGAACGTGGACGTGGTCGGCCCGATGGAATATCGCGCGGAAGACAACTTCGCGCCTCACGCGTGCGGCGGCGAGCATAGCCATGCCGACGTGCTCGGCATCGAGCACCTTGCCGTCAAGGGCATGCAGGGCCGCGGCGTGCTGATCGATTTCGCCGCGCATTTTGGCCGCGAGTTTCGCACCGTGGGCTACGACGACCTGATGCGCGTGATCGAGGCCGACGGCGTGGAAGTCGAGCGCGGCGACATGCTCGTGCTGCGCACCGGCTTCGCGGAGATGGTGCTCGAAATGAACCGCCAGCCCGACGAAGCCGTGTTGTCGAGCCACTGCAGCGCACTCGACGGGCGCGACGAGCGCCTGCTGCAATGGATCACCGATTCGGGCATCGCGGCGCTCGCCGCCGACAACTACGCCGTTGAACGTTACCCCGCGTGTGCGGCTTCCACACCCGGCGACCACCCGCTCATGCCGCTGCATCACCACTGCCTCTTCAAGCTCGGCCTGCCGCTGGGCGAGCTCTGGTATTTGCGCGATCTCGCCCAGTGGCTGCGCGAGCACCAGCGCTCGCGCTTCATGCTCACCGCGCCGCCGCTGCGGCTGCCGGGCGCCATGGGCTCGCCTGTCACGCCCGTCGCGACGGTTTGACGAACGAATTCGCAATCCTTTGCTTTATCCGCATTCCTGATGAACATGGCTAAAGAAAGAGTCCTGATTACCGGCGGCGCCGCCGGCATCGGCGCCGCGTGCGCCGCGCGCTGCGAGGCCGACGGTTACGAGGCCGTCGTGATCGACCGCGTGGGCGACGGCATCATCGCCGATCTCTCCGACACCGTGGCAACGGCAGCGGCGCTCGTCCGCGCGCTGGAAGGTGGCCCCATCACGCGCCTCATCAACAACGTGGGCGTGGTCGTGCCCAACGACGCCGAGCACCAGTCGCTCGAAGAACTCGAACGCGCGTGGGCCCTCAACGTGCGCTGCGCGCAGCAGTGTATGCAGGCGCTGTTGCCCGGCATGAAGGCCGCGGGCTTCGGGCGCATTGTCAACATGTCGTCGCGCGCCGCGCTCGGCAAAGAGCTGCGCACGGCCTATTCGGCCACCAAGGCCGCGTTGATCGGCATGACGCGTGTATGGGCGCTCGAACTCGGCGCATTCGGCGTGACCGCGAACGCCATTGGCCCGGGACCGATCCGCACCGAACTGTTCGACCGTGCCAATCCGCCTGGCGCGCCGCGCACCGAAGCAATCATCAATGCCGTGCCGGTCAGGCGCGTAGGCACGCCCGACGATGTCGCGCACGCGACCTCGTATCTGCTCGACGCGCGCAGCGGCTTCGTCACCGGCCAGGTGCTCTATGTGTGCGGCGGCATGACCGTTGGCGTCGCGGGGGTTTGAAGATGGCATCCCCCGAAACGCCTGCACAAGCCTGCAACCCGCGACGCGCCGGCATCGTCGGCGCGGGCAGCATCGGCGTGGCGTTCGCGATCTGCTTTGCGCGGGCCGGCTGGCGCGTGCGCCTCTACGATCCCGACGCTGCACGTCGCGCCGCCGCGCCTGACGAGATTGCGCTGCGCCTCGACGCGCTCACGCAATTCGCCCTGCTCGACGAAAGCGCGCAGGCAATCGCCGCGCGCGTCGCGATCGTCGAGACGCTCGAAGCCGCGGTGGCGCAAGCCGATCTCGTGCAGGAATGCGCCCCCGAGCGCGCCGAACTCAAGCGCGAGATCTTCGCGCAGCTCGACCGTGCCGCGCCGCGCGAAGCGATCCTCGCAAGCGCTTCGTCGTTTCTCGCCGCTTCGAAATTCGTCGACACTACGCTGCCCGGCCGCGCGCGCTGCCTCGTCGCTCATCCCGGCAACCCGCCCTACCTCGTGCCCGTGATCGAAGTCGTGCCCGCACCCTTCACGTCCGATGTGGCGGCCACGCGCGCGATCGCGCTCTACACAGAAGCGGGCATGAAGCCCGTGCGCGTGAAGCACGAAGTGGAAGGCTTCATCTTCAACCGCCTGCAAGGCGCCGTGCTGCGCGAAGCGTATTGCCTCGTGCGCGACGGCGTGGCGTCGGTGGAAGACATCGACACCGTGATGCGCGAAGGCCTCGGTCCGCGCTGGTCGGTGATCGGCCCGTTCGAGACCGTCGATCTGAACACGCGCGGCGGCATCGCCTCGCATGCGCAGAAGATGGGTCCCTCGTACGCACGCATGGGCGCCGAACGCGGCCAGCACGACCCGTGGACGCCCGAACTCGTCGCCCAGGTCGAAGCGGCGAGACGCGCGGCGCTGCCGCTCGATCAATGGGACGAGCGTGTGGGCTGGCGCGACCGCCAGCTCATGCATCTCGCCCGCCATCGCAAGACCCAAAGCCACGACGACTCATAAGCGCTTCGAACGCACGCGCTGAGAGCCGAAGAGACCCGACAACTATTACGATTCAATCAGAGACACTTCCATGCAGAAAGTCACCGCTTTCTTTACCGAGCTGATGCGCCGGTATTTGCCCGATCCGTTCGTGTTCGCGATCGGCCTCACTTTGCTGACGATGGCCCTTGCCGTGATCGTGCAAGGGCAAGCCGTCACGGCCCTCACCACGAGCTGGGGCAAGGGCTTCTGGGCGCTGCTCGCGTTTACCACGCAAATGGCGGTGATTCTCGCGATGGGCTACGTGCTGGCGACCGCGCCGCTGACCGACCGCTTTCTGAACCGCGTGGTGGCGCGCGTGAACGATCCGCGCATGGCGATCATCGTCGCGACGCTGGTGGGCGGCATCGGCAGCTACCTGAACTGGGGCTTCGGCCTCGTGGTGGGCGGTATCGTTGCGCGCAAGCTCGCGCTGCGCGTGAAAGGCGTGCACTACCCGCTCATCATCGCTTCGGCGTATAGCGGCTTCACGCTCTACGGCCTCGGGCTTTCGGCCAGTATTCCCGTGCTGATCTCCACGAAGGGACATCCGCTCGAAGCGCAAATGGGCGTCATTCCGCTCTCCGAAACGATTTTCTCGCCCACCATGCTCATCACGAGCCTCGTGACCATCATCACGCTGCCGCTCCTGAACGCATGGCTGCACCCCAAGCCTGGTCAGCCGATCAGGGAAATCGATCGCGCCCAGGAAGAAAAGCAGCAGAAGGCCGCCGCGCTCGGCGTGGATCTCGACGAAGGCAACACGCTCGCCAACCGCCTGAACAACAGTCGTATTCTGAGCTACGTGATCGGCCTGATCGGGATGGGCTATGTCGCGCTGCACTTCGTGCAGGGCGGCTCGATCGACCTGAACCTCATCAACTTCTTCATTCTGTTCCTCGGTATCCTGCTGCTCGGCACGCCGATCCGCTATGTCGAGAAGCTCAACGAAGGCATTCGCACGATCAGCGGCATCATTCTGCAGTACCCGTTCTACGCGGGCATCATGGCGATCATGGCGTCTTCGGGTCTCGTCAATACGTTTTCCGAAGCGTTCGTGAAGATCGCGACGCCGGCCACACTGCCGTTCTGGGGCTTGATCAGTTCGTTCGTCATCAACTTCTTCGCGCCTTCGGGCGGCGGCCACTGGGTCATCCAGGGACCGTTCATGATCGAAGCGGCAAAGACCATCGGCGCCTCCGTGGGCCATACCTCGACGGCCGTGATGCTCGGCAACGCCTGGAATGACCTCGTGCAGCCTTTCTGGATCTTGCCCGCCCTCGCGCTTTCGAAGCTCAAACTCAAGGACATCATGGGCTACACGGTCATCATGATGTTCTGGATCGGCATCGTTTATTCGGTTGCGATTCTCGCCTGGGGCTGATTGGCTCTTATCGGCGCCCCTTTCTGAACCCCACCCTCACCGGAGACTATTCATGCTGTTTCTCGTGCACATGCAGGTGCAAATTCCGCACGGCACTGACGCCGCCTTCGCCGACGCCCTGAAGGCCGAGGAGAAAGCGTTTTCGCAGAAGCTGCAACGAGAAGGCAAGTGGCGCCACCTGTGGCGCGTGGCCGGCGAATACGCGAACTACAGCGTATTCGATGTCGAGTCGAACGACGAACTCCATACGCTGCTTACCGCGCTGCCGCTTTTCCCGTTCCTGAAGATCAGCGTGACGCCGCTCGCCCAGCATCCGTCGGCCATCGTGCCCAACTGAGAGGAACGCGCCATGCCTTTTCTCATCGAGACGTTCGACAAGCCCGGTCACGCCGAGGTGCGGGCACGCGAGCGCGATGCACATCTCGAGTTTCTCGCGCACAACAAGGCGCTGTTGCTGGCCTGCGGCGCGAAGCTCAACGACGACGGCAGCGGCGCAGGCGGCGGCATCTATATCGTCGACCTCGAAACCCGTGAGGAGGCCGAGCGCTTCATTGCGCAGGATCCGTTCACGCATGTCGGGCTGTTCGAGAGCGTGAAGATCGTTCGCTGGCGCAAGGCCTATATCGACGGAACCTCCTACCTGTAAGCGCAACGCGCCTGCAGTCCCGCGACCTTCGACCCTCGACGGCGCCGCGCTCCCCTGTGCGCGCCGTGTTGGCCCGGCGTATGCCTGCGCACGCCGGGCCGTTTTTCATTCCCGCGCGGTTAGGCGCCCCTGCTGGGCACATCGATTGCTGAGCAGGTACGCCGTCAATCCATCAAGCAGCGCGGCCCATGTGGCGGCGCCTTCACGCGAGGAGGAAACCGATCATGCTAAAAATGGCCCTGTTCTTTGCCGTGATCGCCGTGATCGCGGCTCTGTTTGGCTTCACGGGTATTGCGGCCGGCGCGGCCGCGATTGCGAAGATCCTGTTCTTTATCTTTGTGGTGCTGTGCGTGGTGTTCCTCGTGATCGCCCTCGTGGTCACGAAGAAGATCGTCGATTGACCGAAGCGCGAACGACGCCCGGGGTGCCGGGGCCGCCCCGGGCCCCATCGGGCCGCGCCCGCGTACTGAAAGGCGTGGCGCCTATGGTTGACTTCTCAACCACATATCACAACCGGCTTTTTCATGAACCGAACGTATCAAGAACCTAAACGAAGTTTCATTTTACGGGCCATTTTCGACACGTTTGCGTAATCGCCCTCGCCTATATTTCCGGTTCCGCCACACACGAAGAAACCTCCTTCTCTACGGAACCGAAATGAAAAAAGAGCGTTGTTGAACCTCCTCGCGCTCGCGGCGGCTGGCGATTGCACGCGCGCTCACCGTGTATCTGGAAGGCGTCTATCAGCGCGTTTCTGGCGCGCAGGGCATTCCGGTGCTCGGCAATGCGTCGATCTACAACCTCGCGGCTTCGTCCAGCAATACGCAGGCGGTCGTCGCGGCAGGCACGCGCCTGAAGTTCTAAGCCGATGCTTAAGGGGTAGGCGCGCAGTAACAGCGGCGTAACAGCGGGGCGCGCGAAATGAGCGCGGCCCGTCGTGCTGCGTAAAATAAGGGCAATGTCATCGCCGGGTCACGCAAGCGCGCCATCGTTGCGCAGACACTCACCCTGCGATGCTTGCGCCCGCGCGCGTCAGTCATGCAAGTCCGCCAGCGCAGGCTTCGCCCTCTGCTCCCGAGGCGAGACGACATGACGAAAAAAGACATCCCCGAGAATGCATCCACCGAAAGCGGCGCCAGTGTCTCGCGCCGCGGCTTCCTCAAGCTCGCCGGCGCGTCCGGCTTCGCGAGCGCGGCCAGCGCTTTCGCGGGCAGCGCGAAAGCCGACGCCGCCACACCGGACGGCACGCCCGAGCAGATCCACCTCACCTGGGGCGAAGACCCGACACGCGAAGTCGTCGTTTCGTGGGCATCGCTCGCCTCCTCCACGAATCCGCGCGTGATCTACAGCGCCGATCGCGGCAAACGCGAAACGGTGCACGCCGTTCAACGCACGTACACCGACGGACTCACCGGCGTCGTCGTGTTCGCGTATCACGCGCGGCTGCGCGGTCTGGACCCGGCGACGACCTACCGCTACGAAGTCACCGCCGATAACGACAGCCACGCGAGCAGCCCGTTTTCTTCGAGCTTCGCCACGGCGCCGCGCGGGCGTGCAAAGTTCCGCTTCACGAGCTACGGCGACCTCGCCACGCCGAACACGGGCTGGGTGCTGTCGTCGCCGCAAAGCCGCTTCGCCGTCGAGGCCGTAGAGCGCTTCCAGCCGCTCTTTCATCTGCTCAATGGCGACCTCTGCTACGCGAACCTGAATCCCGCGCACCAGACCGATGTGTGGCGCGACTTCGGCAACAACAATCAGACGTCGTCGGCGAATCGTCCGTGGATGCCGTGCCCCGGCAATCACGAGATCGAATTCTACAACGGCCCGCAGGGTCTGAATTCGTATCTCACGCGCTATACGCTGCCGCATAACGGCACGCAGTTTTCGGGCCGCTGGTACAGCTTCCGCGTGAGCAACGTGCTGTTCGTCTCGCTCGACGCCGACGACGTGGTCTACCAGGACGCCGCCGCGTTCGTGGCCGGCCCCTCGCCGCTCGTGCCTGCCGCGAGCACGGGCAACGCGCCGGTTCAGCCGGGCACGTCATTCTATGTGCGCGGCTACAGCAACGGCGTGCAGACGCGCTGGCTCGAGCAAACCCTGAAGCAGGCGAAGGATGACGACGATATCGACTGGATCGTGGTGCAGATGCACCAGGACGCGCTCAGCTCGTCGAAAACGGGCAACGGCTCGGACAAGGGCATTCGCGAAGCGTGGCTGCCCCTCTTCGACCGCTATGGCGTGGACCTCGTGGTGTGCGGCCACGATCACGATTACGAGCGCAGCTACCCGGTGCGCGGCTGCAATCATCACGCGGGCGTCGATGCGAAGAGCGGCGCGAGCGTCGACACGCTTCAGCCGCGCCCCGTCACGCACGCCGAGGGCGCGGGCAACACCTTCGACACGAGCCACGGCACGATCCACCTGATCCTGGGCGGCGGCGGCACGAGCGCGCCGCTCGACGTGTATGGCGTGGACGCCGGCAATGGCAATCCGCAGGCCCAAGTGTTCACGAAGCCCAACCACCCGGTCGCGGGCACGACCGCGGGCACCTTCGCGCGCCCCACGGCGGATGCGCTCGAAGACGCGATCTGGTCGGCACAGCGCGATACGGGCACGGGCTATGGCATTGCGGTGTTCGACGTCGATCCGGGCACGCACGGCGGCAAGACGACGATCACGATGAACTACTATCACGCGCCCGGTGCGGATCAAACGCCGACCGGCAATTATGAGTTGTTCGAAACGATTACGCTGGCGAAGTCACGCTAAGCGAACCACGCGGGGCGCTTGCGCCCCGCTTCGAATTCAGTCCGCGAGCGCGGCTTCTTCCACTTCCCGCACCACGACCGCACCGCCCGCCAGCCGCCGGTAGCGCGACAGCGCCCACAGCGGAAAATAGGCCGTGTATCCGTGATACTTGAGGTAGTAAATACGCGGGAACCCCGGCGCATTATGCGAACGATGCCACCAGAATCCGTCTTCCTGCTGCACGGATAGCAGATACGCCACACCGCGCCGTACCGATTCGGATTCCCAGTCACCGAACGCCATTTGCGCGAGCAGCGCCCACGCGGTGAAGTTCGACGCGCTTTCGCCGCCGTTGGTGCCAGCAAGGCGCGGGTCGACATAGCTGTCGTTGGTCTCGCCCCAGCCGCCATCGGCGTGCTGGCGTGCACGCAGCCACGTGAGCGCGCGCGCGATGTACGGCTGCCTCGGGTCCTCGCCCGCGAGCGCGAGACCTGCCAGCACGCTCCACGTGCCGTAGATATAGTTGGTGCCCCAGCGGCCCCACCAGCTGCCGTCGGCTCGCTGCGTGGCCTTCACGTACGCGATGGCGCGCGCAAGCGCCGCCTTATCCTCGGCGCGGCCCGTTACGCCGAAGCACAGGAGGACGCGGCCCGATACGTCTTCGGTTGGCGGGTCGAGCAAGGCGCCGTGATCCGCGAACGGGATCGCGTTCAGATAGAGGCGGTCGCAATCGGCGTCGAAGGCCCCGAAGCCGCCGTTGCGCGATTGCAGGCCGCGCATCCAGTCGAGCGAGCGCGCGACACGCGCCGCATACGGGTCCACGCCCGTCTTGCGCGCCTCCCCGCAGCCCCGCCGATGGAGCATGGCGGCGACCACGGCCGTGTCGTCGATGTCGGGATAGTACGGGTTCTCATATTGAAAGGCCCAGCCGCCAACCGGCGTATCGGGCTGCGCGTTCTCGATCCAGTCGCCGCGCACGTCGTCCACTTGACGCTCGGCGAGCCAGTCGTACGCACGCGCAATGCGCTGCTGCAGTTCCTGGTCGCTGATCGCGGCCGACGCCGGATCGGCGGGCACGACCGTGCGCGCCTGCTCGAGCGCCATCGTGCTCCACGCCGTGTCCCACACCGGCGAGAGACATGGCTGGCAATACACGCTGCCGTCCGGGCGCTCGACCAGCAGCTTTTCCAGTGCATTCTCGCAATCGCGGCGCAACGGATGATCCTCAGGATACCCAAGCACCTGCATCATCTGGTAGCTGTACACGATAGGCGGAAAAATGCCGCCCATGCCGTCCTCGCCGTTCATGCGCTCGGCGCACCAGGCCTCCGCGTATTTCATGGCGCGTTGGCGCAGCGCGCGCGGCAGCAGCGGCTCGATACGGCGCAGCGCCCGGTCAGCCGCGAGAAAGAGCCGGCGGACGCCCTTGCCGCGCGCAAAGTATTCGCGCTCCTCTTCGGGGGGCGTCACGAACAGTTCGGCAATCGATACGTCATGTGGATTGGCCGCGCGTGCCTTCAGCGAACAGAGCGCGAGCAGCGGCACCATGGTCGTGCGCGCCCAGTAGGCGACCTTGTACATCGAAATCGGCACCCACTTCGGGAACAGCACGAATTCGACCGGCATGAACGGCGTGGCGCGCCACGGCACCTGACCGAAGGTGGCGAGCAGAATGCGCGTGAACACGTTGGACTTCGCGGCCCCGCCGAGCTTCAGAATGGTCTCCCGCGCACGCACCATATGTGGCGCCTGCGCGGAGTCGCCCGCCGCCTTCAGCGCGAAGTACGCCTTCACGCTGCACGAGACATCGGGCGCGCCATCCACGTAGAGGTCCCATGCGCCGTGCGTTTGCAAACGCTGAATGGCGCGCAGATAGCGCGCCATCTTCTCCTGACGCACCGCGTCGATCTTGCCCATGAAATGCATCATGAGGATGTATTCGGCGGTGATCGTGGCGTCCGATTCGAGTTCGAAGCACCAGCTTCCGTCGGCGTCCTGCTGTCGCACGAGCGCCTCGCGGCCGCGAACGATCGAGGCGTCGAGCGCCGCCATGGCGGCTGCAGAGGCGGTAAAAGGCGGGTTGGAATTTTGCATCGGCGGATCATACCATCCGTACGGAATGTTTAGCAGCGACGCCTGCAATGGTATGATCGCCGCCATGAAAGACTCCTCCGTCAAGGCGCCCGCGCGCGCGACAAGGCGCAGCGCGAAGGCGGCTGACGCAGCGGCCCCCTCGGCTCCGCCGGCCTCCTCGGCCCCGAAGCCCCCTTCCCCACGCAAGGACGCGGCGCCTGCCGCCGGCACGCGACGCAAGAAAGCCCCGGTTCAGGTGCGCGCGCAGTTGCTGCAAGCGGCTTCTGATATCGCCACCGATCAAGGCGTGCCCGCCGTGACGCTCGACGCCGTGGCCGAACGCGCGGGCGTGACCAAGGGCGCGCTGCAATATCACTTCGCCAACAAGCAGGGCTTGCTCGATGCCCTCTTCGAGCAGACGCTGACGCGCTTCGAGCAGCAGATGCACACGCGCATCGACGAAGGCGTGGCGCAAGGCGCGCCGAAACACGGCGCCGCCGCACGCGCCTACCTGCACACCACGATAGACGAAACGAGCCCCGCCGCCAGCACCAACGTGCTGCGCGTGCTGGTGGCCGCGATGATGACGGACCCCGCGATTCGCGAACGCTACGCCGCGCCCATGCGCAAGTGGACGCGTCCCGACCCGCTGCCGCTCGAAGCCGCCGCCCGCCTCATGATCTGCCGGCTCGCGGCGGACGGCCTGTGGATCTCCGACCTGCTCGGCTACCAGAACATGCCGCCGCGCCTGCGCGCCGAAGTGGTGCGCCAACTGGAGCAACTGGCGCTCGCCAAAGGGTGAACGGCGGATTAAAGAAAGCACGCGCCAGGGTTCCCCCCGAGCGCCGCGCATTCACGGCCGGCGCACTATGCCGAAATCGTCACCGCGCATGGGCCGTTCGAGCAAGACGGCCAAAATGGCGCGACCTACGATTGTCGGCATGAAAACCCTGACCGTTATCGACTCCCACACGGGCGGCGAGCCCACGCGCCTCGTGATCGCCGGCGGCCCCGAGTTGGGCCACGGTCCGCTCGCCGAACGCCTCGCCGTTTTCCGTCGCGACTTCGACCGCGTGCGCGCGGGCGTCGTGAACGAGCCGCGCGGCTCGGACGTGATGGTCGGCGCGCTGCTATGCGAGCCGCATGATCCGTCCTGCTCCACCGGCGTGATCTTCTTCAACAACGTCGGCTTTCTCGGCATGTGCGGGCACGGCACCATCGGCCTCATCGCGTCGCTCGCGCATCTCGGGCGCATCGCGCCCGGCGTGCATCGGATCGAAACGCCGGTCGGCAACGTCGAAGCCGAACTGCACGCCGACGGCAGCGTCACCGTGCGCAACGTGCCCGCGTATCGCTACCGCCAGGCCGTACCGCTCGACGTGCCCGGCTACGGCCGCGTGCACGGCGACATCGCCTGGGGCGGCAACTGGTTCTTCCTCGTCGCGGATCACAACCTGACGCTCGAAGCACGCAACGTCGAAGCGCTCACCGAGGCCACGTGGGCCATGCGCCAGGCGCTCGAGGCGAACGGCATTACGGGCGCGGACGGCGCGCTGATCGACCATATCGAACTGTTCGCGCACCCGGACATCGCGGGCATCGACAGCCGCAATTTCGTGCTGTGTCCCGGCAAGGCCTACGACCGTTCGCCGTGCGGCACCGGCACGAGTGCGAAGGTCGCGTGCCTCGCCGCGGACGGCTCGCTCGCACCCGGCGCGCAGTGGCGCCAGGAAAGCATCATCGGCAGCGTGTTCGAAGCCTGCTATGAAATCACACCCGAACTCCCCGCGGGCCATGTGCGCCCGAGCATACGCGGCAGCGCGCATATTAGCGCGGAATCCAAACTGATTTTCGCCGACGACGATCCGTTCGCGTGGGGCATTCCCGCGTGATCCAAAGTTCGAGCGGTCAACACGATGTCGTCGTGATTGGCGCGGGCATCGTGGGCGCAGCATGCGCGCATGAACTCGCGGCGCAGGGTTTGAACGTACTCGTCATCGAGCGAGCCAGCGTAGGCGGCGGCGTGACGGCCGCCGGGATGGGCCACCTCGTCGTGATGGACGACACGGCCGCCGAATTCTCGCTGAGCGCGTGGTCGCTGGCACTGTGGCACGCCCTTGCGCCGCGTCTCGACGAGCGCCATGCGTTCTTGCGCTGCGGCACGCTCTGGGTCGCCGCCGACGAAGAAGAACTGGCGCTCGCGCAAACACGTCAGCAGGCGCTGCAACACCAGGGTGTGGCGTGCTCGATGCTCGACGCGCGTCAGTTGCGCGAAGCGGAACCGGGTCTGCGCAATGGCCTCGTAGGCGGCATGATCGTCGACAACGACGCCGTGGTTTACGCGCCGGCCGTAGCGGCATGGTTGCTCGAACAACCGGTCAGCGGCCGCTTGACCTGCCGCACGCAAACGCAGGTCGCGCATCTCGACCGCACAGGCGTGCACCTCGCCGACGGCGAGGTCGTCGGCGCGGGCGCGGTCTTGATCGCGAACGGCCTCCAGGCGCTCGATTTGCTGCCACGCCTGCCGCTGCAGGCGAAGAAGGGACACCTGCTCATTACCGACCGCTATCCCGGCACGATTCGGCACCAGATTCTCGAACTCGGCTATAGCAAGAGCGCGCACAACGCGAGCGGCACCTCGGTGGCGTTCAACGTCCAGCCGCGGCCGACCGGGCAATTGCTGATCGGCTCGTCGCGCCAGTTCGACAGCACGGAGCCCGCCGTCGAGCCGGCGATTCTCGCTCGCATGCTGCGCCGCGCTGCCGAATACCTGCCGCAATTGCCCGCGCTCAACGCGATTCGCGCATGGACGGGCTTTCGCCCGGCATCGAGCGACGGCATGCCGCTGATCGGCCCCGCGGCCTCGTTCGCCGATGACGACAGCCATCCGTCCACGTGGCTCGCCACCGGACACGAGGGTCTCGGCGTCACCACGGCGCTCGGCACCGCCAGGCTGATTGCCGCGCAGATGCTCGGACGCGCCGCCGAGATCGACGCGACGCCGTATCTCCCCGCGCGCTTCGCTGCCCAGGGGGCCGTGCATGCCTGAATCGAATACGACGTTGACGATCGATGGGCGCAAAGTGGGCGTCGCGCCGGGCAGCTCGGTTGCAGCCGCCATCGCCATTGCCGCGCATGAAGAGCACGCGGCGCCCGTCACGCGGCGTTCGGTGAGCGGCGCGCTGCGCGGGCCGTTGTGCGGCATGGGCATCTGCCAGGAATGCCGCGTCACCATCGACGGCGTGCCGCATCGGCTTGCCTGCCAGACGGTTTGCGTCGCGGGCATGAGGGTCGTTACCGGGAATGCAGCGCCATGAAGTTCGATATCCTGATCATTGGCGCCGGACCTGCCGGATTGAACGCCGCGCGCATCGCCGCACAGGCGGGTGCGAGCGTCGGCATAGTCGATGACAATGCGCTGCCTGGCGGCCAGATCTGGCGTCAGGGTCCCGGCCATCGCGCCACTGGCCCCGCGCGCGCCGTGCTCGACGCCCTCGCGGCGCGCACCAACGTCGCGCTGCTAAGCGCAACCCGCGTCGTGCAGGCGTTGCCTGGACGGCAACTGCTCGCGCAGAGCCCCGACCGCGCGCTCACGCTCGCTTACGGCAAGCTCATCGTCGCCTCGGGCGCGCGCGAGCGCTTCCTGCCCTATCCCGGCTGGACCTTGCCCGGCATCACAGGCGCGGGAGGCTTGCAGGCGCTCATCAAGGGCGGCATGCCCGTGCGCGGCGAACGCATCGTCATCGCGGGCAGCGGGCCGTTGCTCTGGGCCGCCGCCGTGACCGCGCGCCAGCATGGCGCGACGATCACCGCGATCGTCGAGCAGGCGCCGCCCCAGGCGGTGCGCCGCTTCGCGACGGGCCTCGTCCAAACGCCAGCGAAACTCGCCCAGGCGCTGCGCATGCGCTTCGATCTGCGCGCGCCGCCTTACTGGTGCGATGCGTACGTTGCCGAAGCGATCGGCACGACGCGCGTGACGCAGGCGCGCGTGCGGCGCGGCAACGACGACGTGCTGGTCGATTGCGACCGGATCGCGTGCGCCTATGGCCTCGTGCCGAATACGGGCCTCGGCGCGGCGCTGGGTTGCCGCCTCGAAACCCATGCGGGTTCTTCGGCCATCGCCGTGAACGAATGGCAACAGACCTCCGCCGAAGCCGTTTACGCGGCCGGCGAATGCACGGGCGTGGGCGGCATGGAACTCGCGGCGGTGGAAGGACGCATCGCGGCATACGCCGCGCTCGGCGACCACGCGAACGCCCGGCACCTGTTCGCCGAACGCGAGCGTTACCGCCGTTTCGCCACGCGCCTGCACGCAGCGTTCGAACTCGCACCCGCATTGCGGGCGCTCCCGCAGCCCGACACCGTGTTCTGCCGTTGCGAGGACGTCGCCTTTCGCGACGTTGCACGCCACGCGTCATGGCGCGACGCCAAGCTGCAGACGCGCTGCGGCATGGGCCCCTGCCAGGGCAAGATTTGCGGCGACGCGGCCGCGTTCTGTTTCGGCTGGCCGCAAAACGGCCAGCGCCCGCCGTTCTCGCCCGCGCGCATCGACACCTTGATGCACGCAGAAACAACGGAATAGCGCCACACACGTTTTTTGTTGCAGATGCGCGAGCGTGCGCAAATCGGCACAATGGCGGTTTCCGCCGATCCCGCCCCAAGCGCCTCGCGATGCCCGAACTGGTCCTGCCCGCCGCCCTCGAAAACGCCACGTTTGCGCAGATGGTCGCGCATTTCACCATGCTCGAACCGCTGTTCGACGCCATGCCGGACGTGGTGTTCTTCGTGAAGGATCACGAGGCGCGCTACGTGATAGCCAACACCACACTCGCCGCGCGCTGCGGCTTCAAAGAGAAGCGCGCGCTGCTCGGCAAGACGGCCGAGCAAGTCTTTCCCTCACGCTTCGGCCACAGCTATACCGCGCAGGACCAGGCCGTGGTTCGGCTCGACAGCAGTCTCATCGACCAGCTCGAACTGCATCTGTATGCGGGCCGGCAGCCGGGCTGGTGTCTCACCTCGAAGGTCCCGCTGCACGACGCGCGCGGCCGCGTGCTGGGCGTGGCGGGCATTTCGCGCGATCTGCAGGCCGCCGAAGGCACGCATCCCGCTTACCAGCGGCTCGCGGTCGCCGCAAAGTACATCCAGGACAATTATGCGCAACCGCTCAAGCTCGCACACCTGGCGAAGCTCATCAACATGTCGGTGGCGCAGATCGAGCGTTACTTCCACAAGATCTTTCACCTCACGCCCCGCCAGATGCTGCTGAAAACGCGTCTGGACGCGGCCTCGGTGCTGCTCGCGAGCGACCTGAGCATCACCGACATCGCCACGCAGTGCGGCTATAACGATCACAGCGCATTCACGCGGCAATTCAAGGCCACGGTGGGCGTCACGCCAAGCCAGTATCGCGCGTTGCTGCAAACGCCCGAAAGCGCGCAGACGTCCGGCGCTTGAGCCTGGTGGCAGCGCGCCCAGGGTTGTCCCTGGGCCGCGGAACAAAGCGGCGGACTATGCAGATTTCGTCTTTTTGAGGCGCGAAAGGCCCCAAGCGTCAAACGATCTGGACAGCGATACTCCACTCATATTCAACAGGTAGCGGCGCGAGCCGCTACGCATTCAAGGAGTGAGTCACAGTGAGCGCTATCCAGTGGAGCGGGGTGTTTCCCGCCGTCAGCACGCAGTTCAAGGCGGACTTCTCGGTCGATATCGACGCCACGCACCGGGTGGTGAGCAATCTCGTCAAGGACGGCGTGTCTGGCCTCGTGGTGTGCGGCACCGTCGGCGAGAACACGTCGCTCGCGACGCATGAAAAGATTGCGGTGATCGAGGCCGCGCGCGACGCGGCAGGCGGCAAAGTGCCGGTGATCGCGGGCATCGCCGAATTCACCACCGAGTTCGCGCGTCAAACCGTGAAAGAAGCGGCGCGCGTGGGCGTGGACGGCGTGATGGTCATGCCGGCGCTCGTGTATTCCTCGAAGCCGCACGAAACGGCCGCGCATTTTCGCGCCGTGGCGTCCAGCACCGACGTGCCGGTGATGGTCTACAACAATCCGCCGATCTACAAGAACGACGTGACGCCCGACATCCTGATCGCTCTTCAGGATTGCGAAAATATCGTCTGCTTCAAGGATTCGTCGGGCGATACGAGCCGCTTCATCGATCTGCGCAACGCCGTGGGCGACCGCTTCGTGCTGTTCGCGGGCCTCGACGACGTAGTGGTCGAAAGCGTGGCCGTCGGTGCGCAAGGCTGGGTCTCGGGCATGTCGAATGTGTTCCCGAAGGAAGGCGAAACGCTGTTCCGTCTCGCGAAGCAAAAGCGCTTTGAGGAAGCACTCGCGCTCTACCGCTGGTTCATGCCGCTGCTGCATCTCGACGCGCGCCCCGACCTCGTGCAGTGCATCAAGCTGTGCGAGGAACTGGTGGGCCGCGGCAGCGCGACCACGCGGCCGCCGCGCCTGGCGCTCGAAGGCGAAGCGCTCGCGCATGTGAAGGCCGTGGTCGAGAAGGCGCTCGCCACGCGCCCCGCCCTGCCGGACGTCGGTCTCTAAGCGTTACGAATTCAGCGCGCCTCTCTCCCAATCTTCATTCGAATCACCGAAACCGGGCCACGTTGGCCCGGTTTGTTTTTTTACACGGGATGCCATGTCCACCACCATCGTCCTCACGCTCGACGAAGTCTTCACGCTCTCGCGCAACGTGCTGCTGCGGCACGGCATGTCCGAGGCGCACGCCGATGCGATCGCGCGCGTAATCACGCAAGGCCAGCGCGACGAATGTCATTCGCATGGCATCTATCGCCTGCTCGTCTGCGCACGCTCGCTCAAGAGCGGCAAGGTCGATGCGCGCACCGAACCGACGCTGCGCGATATCGCGCCCGGCGTGCTGGCCGTGGACGCGCACTTTGGCTTTTCGCTGCTCGCCTTCGAAACCGGCCTGCCCTTGCTCGCCCAGAAAGCACGCAGCCAGGGCATCGCGGCGATGGCCATCAACCGCTGCTTTCATTTTTCGGCGCTGTGGCCCGAGGTCGAAGCCATCGCGGCGCAAGGGCTCGTGGGCATCGCCATGAATCCGAGCCATAGCTGGGTCGCGCCGGCGGGCGGCACGCGCGGCGTGTTCGGCACGAATCCGCTCGCGTTCGCATGGCCGCGCGAAGGCGGGCCGCCGTTCGTGTTCGACTTCGCAACGAGCGCGATTGCGCGCGGCGACATCGAACTGCACGCGCGCGAGGGCAAGCCCATTCCGCCGCATTGGGCGCTCGATAGCGAGGGCCAGCCGACCACCGACGCCCGCGCCGCGCTGGATGGCGCGATGCAGACGTTCGGCGGCCACAAGGGCTCGGCGCTCGCGGCCATGATCGAGTTGCTTGCGGGCGCGCTGATCGGCGACCTCACGAGCATGGAGTCGCAGGCCTTCGACGGCGGCGCGGGCGCGAGCCCTTGCCATGGCGAACTCGTCATCGCCATCGATCCCCGGCGCTTCGGCGGCGACGGCTACGCAGCCGGTCAAGCGCGCGCCGAGCGGATGTTCGCCGCCATCACCGCCCAGGGCGCGCGCTTGCCGTCGCAGCGCCGTTTCGAGGCACGCGAGCGCAGCGAACGAGACGGCGTGAAGGTGCCGCGCGCGCTTTACGACGATGTGCTGAAACTCCTCGACTAACTCCAGGCGCTCGCTCAGCGTGCCGCTTAAGCACCGGTTAAGCCGGGATGAGCGACAATATAAAGCTGAAATTAGGGGAGCGAGCGATGCGCCTGTTGCTGGTGGAAGACGACGAAATGATTGCCGAAACGGTGCTCGACTCGATGCGCCGCGAGGGTCATGCCGTCGACTGGGCGCGCGACGGGCGCGAAGCGGAGCTTTCCCTCGACAACGACGTGTACGACCTCGTGCTGCTCGACCTCGGGCTGCCGAAGAAGGACGGAATCGAGGTGCTCAACGGCTACCGCCGCAAAGGCGGCGAAGCGGCCGTGCTGATCCTGACCGCGCGCGACTCGGTGACGGACCGTATCGCCGGGCTCGACGCCGGCGCCGACGACTACCTGATCAAACCCTTCGATCTCGACGAGCTGGCCGCCCGCACGCGCGCCATGCTCCGCCGCCGCACGGGCCAGAAACAGCCGGTCTACACGCACAGCGGCCTCGCGCTCGACCCGGCCGCGCACGAGGTGACGAAAGACGGCGAAAGCGTCGCGCTCGTGCCGCGCGAATTCGCGCTGCTGCGCGTGCTCATCGAGCAGCCCGCGCGCGTGTTCACGAAGGCCGAACTCGAAGAGCGCATGTACGGCTGGGGCGAGGAAGTCGGCAGCAACGCGATCGAGGTGCATGTGCACAGCTTGCGCCGCAAGATCGGCACCGACCAGATCGTGACTGTGCGCGGCGTGGGCTACCGGCTCAAGAGATCGGAATGAATTCCATCCGCCGCCGCCTGCTGGGCTGGCTCATCTGCGGGTTCGCGGCCGCTTCCGTGGTGGCGGGCTTCGGCATTTTTCACAGCGCGCGCGAAGAAGCGGGCGAGCTGTTCGATTACGAGCTGCATGCCGTGGCGCTTTCCATGCCCGCGAACGCCGCGACGGCACGCCAGGTCGAGCAGTCCGGCGCCGGCTTCGACGAGATCGCGGACGACCGCATTCTCATCCAGATCTGGGATCACGACGGCAAACTGGTTTACCGCTCGCAGGAAACGCCCGTGCTGCCGCGCCAGGCCACGGGCTTTCGCACGATCGAGCACGACGAGGTGCATTGGCGCGTGTACGGCCTCGCGCAACCGGACCGCTTCGTTCAGGTCGCGCAGCCCATTTCCGTGCGCGACGGGCTGGCGCTGCACCTCGCGCTGCATACGTTGTGGCCGCTCGCGCTGCTCGTGCCGGTGGCCATCGTGCTGCTGCTGTTCGTGGTGACGCGCGGCCTCGCGCCGGTGGGCGCGTTGTCGGCGCTGCTCGCTTCGCGCTCGGTGCATGAGCTGGAGCCGTTGCGCCTCGATGGCTCGGTGCCCGTCGAACTGCGCCCGCTCGTCGTCGCGCTCAACGACCTGCTGGACCGCCTGAATACGGCCTCGCAGGCGCAGCGCACCTTCATCGCCGACGCGGCGCACGAGCTGCGCTCGCCGCTCGCCGCGCTCAAGCTGCAATGGCAGGCGGCACTCCACGACGGCACGCTCACCGGCGAGCCGCGCACGCTCGAGCGCATGCAAACACGCCTGAACCGCACGATCCGCCTCGTGCAGCAATTGCTCACGCTCGCGCGCGAAGATGCGCAAGCGAGCACGCCGGCCACTGTCGTGAGCCTGCGGCGGTTGGGCGAGCAGGCCATCGGCGACTTCTCGCTGCTCGCGGAGGAGAAAGGCATCGACCTCGGCCTGGAGTCGCGGCCGCCCGTGACGCCCGAGTGTGTCTGCAACGTGAACGCCGACGCGCACGGCCTGAACACCTTGCTGAACAACCTGCTCGACAACGCGATCCGCTACACGCCGGCAGGCGGCAAGATCGATCTCGTGCTCACGCGTTCGCAGGACACGCTCGGCTTCGAAGTCATCGATAACGGGCCTGGGATTCCCGAAGCCGATCTCGAGCGCGTGCTCGACCGCTTCTTTCGCGGCGATCACGCCCAGGGCACGGGCAGCGGACTCGGTCTTTCGATCGTGGCGCGCATCGCGCAGCGTCAGCGCCTGACGTTCACGCTGCGCAACAACCCGGGCGGGCGCGGGCTCACGGCTGCGGTGAGCGGGCTGCCGGCGCACGACAGCCCCGCCGCCAACACGAATGCGCCCGCCAGCCGAACCGCGCGGGCGACGAGTGATTCGGCTTAGGGCCTGTTCACACTAATAACGGGCGCTAATCCAGGGGAGTGCCGGCAGCCCGGCCAATCAAAGATTCGGCGCTGTTATGCAGATCCGGAATACCAGTGGGCGTGCCCCGCGCGCGCGTGCATATGCGCACACGGCGGCGCGACGCACGGCCTCACCCATCAGCCGCCGCCGTGTGCCGCCGACGCCAGCATAGCGGCCTCGCGCAGGCAACCCCGGAACGCCTGGCACGCCGCGCTCTCCGCCTTGTTGGAGCGCAACGAGAAGGCGTTCAGCTCGTCGGTCATGTAGCGCAGCTCGGCCATCAGCGATTTGACGCGGCGGCCGAGCATCACGCCCAGTTCGGCGGGCTTCACGACGCGATTCGAACGCTCGAACAACTCGCCCTCGAAACAGGACTCGAGCTCCTGAATCACTCTGGTCACGGCGGGTTGCGTGAGGCGCATCTCGTTTGCGGCCCGTACGACCGAGCGCGTTTCCAGCACGCGCTCGAACACCATCAGCTGATTGAACTTCAGCTTGCGGACGAGGGAAATCTGGGTGAGAGCGTTGGGGTGCATGGCAGAGGAAACGGCATCGCGAGTAATACCGAAACGGGCTCGGAAGACAGGTTCTTTAGCGCGCGCCGCTCGAACGGGGCCAATCTGCACGAGTCATGGGCGCGCAGCACCACGTCCCCTTCGTCCGTTTGCACCGTAAGCTCGCCGGCAAGTACGACATAGTGCTTCTCGAGCGCCGACGCGGACAGGGTCGTATACCCGCCCGGCTCGATGGTCGATACGCCGAGCCACAACGAATCCGCGGGGCCGGCTTCGTGCCCCTGTAGTCTCACGCAACGCATGGAAAAGTGGTGGGCCGGAAAATACCGCGGCGCGCTATCGTAGCGGGTCACGTTCATGGCTTGCGCAGCACCCGGTTGGCCGTACCGCGCAGCACGGCCTGATACGCAGGCACCGCGTTTTCGAATAAGAAGACATAGTCCGGGTTGACCGGGAACGGCTTCAATGCGCCACTTTCGAATGAGGGCAATAGCTGGTCGGGAGTCGTCGCGCCCTCGATGCTGTCGATGGCGAGCGTATCGATGCCGACATAGGTGTGCTGGCCGCGATAGAACGCAAAGATGTCGAATGGCACGGCTCGATCGATGGTCGAACTGAAGATCTGGGTGCCGCGCTTCGCGAGCGCCTTGGCCTGTTCGAAGTACGGGCTTCCGACCGTGTTGTAGACGATATCGGCGCCATGGCCAGCCGCTTTCTCGCGCACGACCTCCTCGATGGATTGCGACGACGCGTCGATCATGATCACGTCGCCGCTGGCGTGCCCGACATACGCCTCGGCGCCGCGCTCGACGCCGGACACCTTTGCGCCCGCCATTCTGGCGAGCTGGATTCGAGTGCGCGCTGCTTGACGATATCGAGCTCGAGCGCGTCCACGCTGGCGCTCGGGCGGGTAACATAGACTGCGTTCATAGTTTGCATTCCTGATAGTTAAAGACAATCAAATTCATGCGCGCGTATCGACCCGCTAGCGCTACATAGCGCAGCCCCGTGGCGGCCATCCCGGCGCGCTCCGTCTCGGTCAGCGTGCGCATGAGGCGAGCAGGATGCCCGGCCCAGAGTTCGCCGGAGCCAACTACCTTGCCCGGAGACAACAGTGAACCTGCGGCAAGCATCCCGCCCGATCTCACCACGGCCGCGTCCAGGACCCGCGCGCCGAAGCCGACAAACCCGCCGTCCTCGATCGTGCAAGCGTGCAGGATGGCGCCGTGCCCTACGGTTACGTCATCGCCGATGGAGACCGGCGGCCCGTTTGTCGTGCCATGAATGATCGTGCCGTCCTGGATGTTCGTTCGGGCGCCGATCGTGATCTTCTGCACGTCTGCCCGCAACACGCAGTTGAACCATATGGAGCTTTGCGCACCGACGCTCACCTCGCCGATCAGCCGGCTGCCGCTTCCAACAAACGCATCGGGGGCGACCGAAGGCTCGATCGGCGCAGGAAAATGCCTCGACCTCATCGATTTAACCCCAGCAATTCACGCGCCTCGTTTGCCGTAGCCAGTTCGCCGCCGAGCGAGCACACGATGCCTCGTGCGCGCTCGACCAGTGCGGCATTGCTCTGCGCAAGCACGCCTTTCGACATGTAGATGTTGTCCTCTAGCCCGACGCGAACGTGTCCGCCCGCGAGCCATGACTGCGCGACCATGGGAAACGCGAAACGGCCAACGCCGAACGCCGCCCACGTGGCCCCGCCCGGCAGCAGATTGCGCGCATAGAGCAGCGTTTCCGGCGACGCGCAGAAGCCGTACTTAACTCCCGTCACAAAGGTCCACAGCCCTGGACCATCCAGCACGCCTTCAGCGATCAGATCGCGCGCGAGATGCATATCGCCGGAATCGAAAATCTCAAGCTCCGGCTTGACCCCTGCCGCGCGGATCACCGCCGCCATCCGCTTGACGTTCTTCGGCGTGTTGATGACGACTTCGCCACCGGAATTCATGGTGTTGAGGTCGAGGCTGCAGATATCGGGACGCAGCTGGAGGATGTGTTCGACGCGCTCTTCCGGCCGCATCAGCGTCGTACCGGGGGCCGCGACACGCGGATCGTCGTCGCTCGGAATGAAGCGCCCCCCGGGTCCGGTAGTCAGATTGATGACGAGATCCCCGTTCACGGCGCGGATACGCTTGATCACGTCCTCGTAGAGCGCGATATCCATTGAAGGGCGACCGGTTGCGGGATCGCGCACATGAATATGAACGACGGCGGCGCCCGCGCGCGCCGCGTCGAGAGACGCCGTGGCGATCTGCTCCGGCGTAATGGGTAGCCCCGGGTGCTGTTCGGGCTTCGTCAGGTTCCCGGTCACCGCGCAGGTGAGAATGGTTTTTCGTGCATGCATGTGATTGCCTCTGCGCCGGTTCTACTAGTTCAGCCGCCGACCGCCGTCGACCACGAGAGTCGTGCCGGTGGCGAAGCTTAAGTGGGTCGCGCACGCTTCGATTGCGGCGGCAATATCGTCCGGTGTGCCGATCCGGCCGAGCGGCGTGGTGCTCGCGACTTTCTGGTTGAAATCGGCCCCACGGCCAGGCACGAAGGTCGTATCGACCACGCCCGGAGACACGTTCACGACGCGGATATGCGGCGCCAGTGCACGGCCGAGCGACGCCGCCATGAGGTCGAGCCCGGCTTTGGCGGCGCAGTAGGCGATATTGCTGCCCACACCCGTGGTGGCCGAAATGGACGACACGTTGACCACGAGACCATCGCCCGACGCGGCAAGAAGCTCCCTGAACGCGCGGATAGCGGCGAATTGCCCGCGCCAGTTGACCCTGAACATTTCATCGATCAACTCATCGGTCAGCGCGTCGAGGTCGGCGTGGTTCACCGGCTTGGTCAAGCCCGCCGTGTTCACCAGAATATCGGCCTTTGCATACCGGCCCCGAACGAGTTGCGTGAGCGTGGCCAAGGTCGCGCTATCGGCAATCGACGCGAGGGCTGCCATGTGCCCTTCGCCCGGGAGGTTTCGCGCGATCTCCTCGACGGCCTTGAGATCGGTGTTTCCCACCACGACGACGCGTGCGCCCGACGAGGCCAGCCGCCTCGCCGTCGCTTTTCCGATGCCGCCGCTGCCACCGATCACCACGGCGACGTTGCCTTCAAGAAGGTTGTTGGACATTTCGTCTCCCTCGATCATTTGATGGGCGGCGTCGGATACGTCGAAACGCCCTCTCCAAGAACGAAAACGCATTCCAGCGTGTAATAAGGCTCCTGAGTTTGCGGATGCGGCCCTGTGCCTGCCTCATGGCGTTCAAACTCGCCGACCAGATCGCGCGTCACGCCAAATACGACGTCTGAATCCAGATACTCCGCGTCGTCGGCGAAGATCTGCGAAATGAGCGTCGCGTAGCCCTGCGCTACGACAACGAAGTGAAGATGCGCCGGGCGATAGGGATGGCGCTTCTGAAGGCGCAAGAGATCGCCGACGGGACCCTGCGTCGGGACCGGATAGCCGGCTGGCCGCACGCTTCTGAATTTGACCGCGCCCTGCGCGTCGGTAAAGAAGTGCCCACGCAAATTCATCTCGGGCTGCTGCGGGTCCTGATTCTCGTAGAGGCCGACCGGCGACGCTTGCCACACCTCCACGCGCGCATTGCGTATCGGCTGGCGGTTCGTGTCGAGCACATGGCCACTCACGAACAGCGGGGGGCCCAAGGTCGTGCCCTGCACAATGGCGTGGCCTTGCTCGTAACGCGGTGAGCCCGCCCGATAAAACGGGCCGAGCAACGCGCCGCCGGTTCGCTCTTCATGTGCGGCATTGTTCAACACCTTCACCAGCGTCGAAAGCCCAAGCACATCGGCCAGCAGCACCACCTCGTTATGACTGTCCGTGCAGGTCAGCCCGACCCGCCTGATGAAGTCCAGTCCCCGCTCGAACTCGTCGTCGGTTAGCTTCACTTCGTTCAGGAACGCGTGGGCGTGCCTGACCACCGCATTCAGAATTCCTTTGAGCCGCGGATTCGCCGTCTTCTCCATCGCCGCAAGGACGACCGCCGTTGTCGAGGTTGCGTCAGTCACGATATTGCTCCACTGCACCGGTCTGTCCATGTTTCATCTCCTATGCAATCGATTGCATAATACCGCCGGAAACAGCCAGTGTCAAAGCGGATTCGCAGGATCCTCTTGAGCCGATGCCACGTGCATCTCGCATTTTTTGCCTAAATCGTGGGGATAAACACTGCTCACGCCCGGATCTTGACAAAAAAACCTGCCTCACCTTAATATGCAATCGATTGCAATAATCAAGGGGGTACGATTGCACGCCAGTTCTGCTACGCTAAAGATTCTCGGCTTTGAAGGTGCGTTCAACCTGCCGTTTTGGGTTGCGGAAGACCAGCACCTGTTCGAGAAATATGGCCTGAGCACGAGTTTCGAATACGTGAAAGGCTCGATCGACATGATCAACAGAATGAACGCGGGCGACGCGCATATTGCGTTGACCAGCGTGGACAACGTTTTTGCCTACACCGATGGTCATGGTGAAACGGCGAATGGCAGCGCGCCCGATCTGGTCGCGTTCATGGGCGGAGACCACGGCTTCCTTTCGCTCGTCGCGCGCCCGGGCCTGACGTCGGTGCGCGAGTTGAGAGGCAAGACGCTGGCCGTCGACGCCTTGACGACCGGCTTTGCCTTTGTCTTGCGCGAGATTCTGTTGCTCAACGACATTGCCGCCGATGGCGTCAAGTTCGATGCTGCCGGCGGCACTGGCAATCGATATCGTGCACTGGTAGCCGGCAAGCACGACGCAACCCTGGTGCGAACGCCGTTCGAACGGCTCGCCGAGCGGCAGGGATTCAGCACGCTGGCCACGGGCGCAGCGCTCTTTCCGGACTATCTCGGCACGGTCGGTGTGGTGCGCGAGTCATGGGCCAGCGCGAACCGGGCGCGGTTGATCGGCTTTATTCTTGCGTACCGGGAAGCATTGAACTGGATTTTCGACCCTGCCAATGCGGCGGCTTGCCGTGCATTGCTGCGCGCCCAGTTTCCGGAACTTTCCGACGCCGACGCGCTGGCCGTGCTCGACGACCTCGTTCACCCCACACACGGTTTGATCCGGGATATGGAAATTGAAGACGCCGGGCTCGCCCTGGTCATGCGCATTCGGGATGCACACGCGACGGCGCGGGCCACTCGGGCGCGCAGGCCTTGCGTCGACCGGCGGTATCTCGACGAAGCGCGCGCGTCCACGGCATGGGCACCCGCGCTGGATGTTCAATGAAGCTGGCCGGTGGCACTACAGGGGCTGGCAGCGGCGCCGGTCCCTGATGCGATTCCTCACAACCCGGGGTTCACGCTGTTTTCAGCGCCAGCCGTCCAGCGCCTGGATCTAATTCGAAATGGACAGCTATTTTTTTCTCGACGCAGAAGCCTTCGCCGGCTTCCGTGCGGCCCCCTTGCGGGGCGCCGCCGTCGAGCCACGCACGATGAGCTTCGGCGGCAATACCACGTTGCGGGCCGGATGATCGATCGTTTCGATGGCTTGTTGTAGCAGGTCCGCAGCCTGACGCCCCATCTCCTTGTGACTGATGCGGATCGTCGTCAGCGGCGGCTCGACCAGGTCGACAAGCGGCATGTCGTTATGCCCGACGACTGAAATATCTCGAGGACAATTCAATCCGGATTCGCGGATGGCATCGTACGCACCGAGGGCCAGCAAGTCATTCGCGGCGACGATTGCGGTGATATCCGGCCGCGCCCTCAATAGCCGCCGTGCCACTGCTGCCCCCTGTTCGCGCGTATAGGTATCGGCGAACTCGCAGGGGGCCGCGGCGGCATCGAGACCATTGGCGGATATGGCGTGGATAAAGCCGCGATGCCGCAAATAACCGGTGGAATGTTCGCGCGGTCCGCCAAGATGGGCGATGTGGCTGTGCCCCAGTTCGACCAGGTGGTCAACTGCGAGCTGTGCGCCGAGCAGCTCGTCCGACACCACCCCGGATAGCCTCGTGTCCTTCTCTGCACGATTGACCAGCACGCTCGGGACGCCCCGCTCGATACAGAACGACACCAGCGGATCGTCGCGGCTCGCCGTCGCCAGAATGAGCCCGTCCACGCGCCGGGCGATCAATCCCTGGGCCAGATCGAGCTGCTTGTTGCTGTCGCTTCCGACATAGGCAACGATAACGGAATAGCCATGCTCGGAAAGACGCTCGGTCGCCCCGGTCAGAATCGGCGTGAAAACATTGGTTGCGATATCCGGAACCAGAATGCCGACAAGCTTGGAGCGACCGGTTCGAAGGCTGGCCGCAACCGGGTCGAGCCGGTATCCCAGTTCCTCGGCCGCCTTCATGACGCGTGCGACCGACTCGGGCACCACCATCGAGCGCGTCTCTGGATTGAAGGCGCGCGAGACTGTCGAAACGTGCACACCAGCCCGCTCCGCGACCTGCTTCATCGTCACAGTTCGCCGGTTATTGCCTGCTTGAGACGTGTTTGTTTTCACGACAGCTCTACCTTTTCGCTTTTGACATAGAAGGTCTCGATCAATTTCGACCTCACCGTGGCCAACGACTTCAGAACGGCACGCGCCTCCCCGAACGGATCGCTCGTGTCACGGCCAAGGCTACATTATAAATAGGTCGATACAAATTTTCCGCAATCGATTGTGATAATCGGCGTACGAAAACGCATCGGCATACCGCCCCGTTCGATCAGTACCGCCGTTTGCAGTCACGATCGCGTCAGGGCCTGATATAGCGAGCACCCAGGCTACATGCCTTGATCGTCGCACTCCAGGCCAATTCGCACCATGACGCCCATGCCCTTTTGCCTGGCCCTCGCCAAAAAGAGCTTGACGCGCAAATATCGTCACCTTATTTTGCAATCGATTGCATGAACTCTCACTAACGGTCTATTGCTCACGAGGCGTTGCGACCTGGACAAGTAGCGCAATCACGTAGTCGACCGTCTGAGCCGTCGCTTTACGTGAATCAGGCTTGCGGTCGGCATAAAAAATATCGATTGGCCCGACTTCGCCCATCAAGACGCGTTGCGTGCCGGCTAAAGGAGATAGGTCATGAAGAAGATGCTTGTTGCGGTTGCGGGAACGTGTGCACTCACGGGCGTCGCGCGCGCTCAAAGCAGCGTCACGCTATATGGCTTGATTGACGCAGGCGTGAATTACACCACCAGTGTGCAAACTTCGCGGGCCACTAACGGCTCCCCCCGCGGCGGCTCGCAATTCGCCATGCTCGACGGCGGCCTGGGTGGACTGAGCGGCAGCCGGTGGGGATTGAAGGGTGTAGAGGACCTGGGGGGCGGTTGGAAAGCGCTGTTTCAGGTCGAATCGGGCCTGAACTTCAACAATGGTACGCTCGGCCAGGGCGGCGCGATGTTCGGCCGCCAGGCCTTTGTAGGGCTTTCCGGTAGTCCCGGCACCTTGACGTTCGGCCGCCAGTACGACTCCGTGCGTGACTTCGTACAGAGTTACACTGCCACCGCCCAGTTGGGCGGCGTCATAGGAGCCCGCCCCGACGATCTGGACAATCTGGCCAACTCGCGGCGTGTGAACAACGCCATCAAATACACGAGCCCGAAGTTCAATGGCCTCACGTT
This sequence comes from Paraburkholderia sp. CNPSo 3281, assembly GCF_024206515.1. Lineage (NCBI taxonomy): Bacteria > Pseudomonadati > Pseudomonadota > Betaproteobacteria > Burkholderiales > Burkholderiaceae > Paraburkholderia > Paraburkholderia sp. CNPSo 3281. The sequence goes on from NZ_JAMBPS010000008.1 coordinate 61,980, forward strand.
TGGCGGCTTGTACAGCATGGGAGGCATCGCGGGTGCGCCCGGGCGCAATCAGCTATGGTCACTGGGGCTGAACTACGAGAATGGCGCATTTGCTTTCGGCGGCGCCTACCTGAACGCGCGTAATCCGAACTTCTCGTATTTCGGCACCAACCCGAATGCATCGGCGAGCGTCACGAGCAACAATATGGGATCGGCCGGAAGTCCCGCGTCGCCACAATACAATCCAGTCTATGCCGGCTTCGCATCGGCCCACACCATGGAGATCTTCGGCGCGGCCACGACGTATAACATCGGCAATTTCACGCTGGGCGTGAACTATACCTATACCCGCTTCGACAATCTCGGCGATACGGAAACCTCCGGTCCGAACCCCTACCACTACAGCGGCGAGGCAATATTCAGCAGTCCGGAAGTTAATATTCAATATCAGGTCAACCCGGCACTGCGGCTAGGCGCCTCCTATAACTACACTCACCTGAGCCGGGCCAACTACGACAACGGCGCTACGTACAACCAGTATTCGGCGGGCGCCAGCTATGCGCTGTCCAAGGCCACCGTCATCTACGGCGTTGCGGTCTACCAGAGCGCCAGCGGTACGGACTCCCTGAACCAGCCTGCGGTGGCCTCGCTGGACGGGCTTACCCCCTCCGCAACCAGCCACCAGGCATCATTCCGGTTGGGCTTGAGGCACTACTTCTAAGTTTGCGAACCGGGGCGGTCCTGTGCCGCCCCGTCTTGCTGCAATCAGTCAAGCACCGCAATGCCCTGGACTTCCACCAGCATTTCCGGTTTCGCAAGGCCTGCTACGGTAATCAACGCACTGGCGGGAAAATTGTCAGCGAAGATTTCCTTGCGCAGTTGCGTGAACGTATCGCCAAAGCGTGCGTCGGTGATGGAGACTGTCATGGTGACCAGATTCGTCAATGTGCCGCCGGCCTGCTCCAGTGTGGCTCCGATCAGCGCAAATATCTCGCGCACCTGCCCTTCGAAATTTCCCGCCAGCGAACGCCCTTCACAATCGGCCACCACGGTCTGACCGGCCAGCCACACAATGCGGCCGCCTTGCGTAATGACCGCTGGCGAGTAGGCGCGCGCCTGCGCGTTGTCGCGTTTGATATAGCTTCGTTGATGCGTCATGCTTCTACCTCCGTGAATTGATCTGCTTGAGTCAGGCGTTCGATCCAGTCGCCGAATCGAGCCATGAAACCGGTCAGCACCTCGCGCGTTTGCGCATCGGTCAACTGGCCTTGTGCGTCAAAACGTGTCCAGGTTTGCGTGACCAGGACCTCCGGCTTATTGAGCGTCAACATGTCGAGCGCCTGACAAACCTGCCTCAGATGAGCCTGCGCGCGCGCCGTCCCCAAACCCGCACCAGCGCCGACGATTGCCGCCGGCTTGCCCGCGAGCGCGGATGCGCCGGGAGGACGTGAAAGCCAATCCAGGGCATTTTTCAGTACGCCGGAAAACGAAAAATTATACTCAGGCGTGGCTAGCAGCACGGCGTCGGCGCGGCGGATTTTTTCGCTCAGCGTAACGACGGCGACTGGCATGCCGGCCTTCTCGACGTCTTCGTTGTAGAACGGCAGATCGCCCAGGCCAACGATCTCCAGCGTCATGCCTTCTGGAGCGACCTCCTGGGCGGCACGCAGGAGCGCGGTGTTCGTCGAGGCTTTGCGCAAGCTGCCCGACAAGGCAATGACATAGATTGTTTTTCGGTTCATGAATCCCGCCTCGCTTTGAAAAAATTTGGGGGTGTCTGGGTATTGGTCTGCCGCAGCCTCGCGGCTGCTTACTTCATCGAGCACTCGTCGACCAGGCGATTGCGATAATTGACCTTGATTTTCGAATGGGTTGCAAAATCGACACCTGCTGCATCCTTGACGACATCGACTCGATAAAAATCGACGCGGCCAAACTGATTGGTATCGAATTTGAAATTGCCTCGCACCGACTCGAATTCCGACGACTTGATCGCGGCACGTAACGCGTTCTTGTCCGTCACGTTGCCGCCCACCTTGCGCAGCGCGACGTCGAGCAATTGCGCGGCGTCGTACGATGCCGCCGCATACATCGACGGTGCGCGACGGTACTTCTGTTTGAACGCTGCAACAAATTGCTTGTTCTGCGCATTGTCCAGATCGGGCGAGTACGCGGACGCGGTAATTGCCCCCACTGCCGCCTCCTGAAGCGCCGGCAGCGTCGTGCCGTCCACCGTGGCCACGGAAACCAGCGGCAGCTTGCCCATGAGGCCCGCCTGGCGATACTGCTTCACAAAATTGACCCCCTGGCTGCCCGGATAGAAAACATAGACCGCATCGGGGTTGGCAGCTTGCAGTTGCGCGATTTCAGCCGAAAAATCGAGCTGGTTCAGCGGCGTATAGACTTCGTCGACCAGTGGTTGCTTGTACGTGTGCTTGAAACCCTGAATTGCGTCGCGTCCGGCCTGATAGTTCGGCGCCATGACATAGACACGCTTGTAGCCCAGTACTTGCATCAGGTTGCCGCCTGACTCGTTGATCTGGTTCATCGTGCCCGAGGAGACGGAGAACATGAGCGGTGCGCAATCCTTGCCGGCTAGCGGCGCAGGACTTGCGTTCGAGCTGATGAGCACGACGCCGGCAGCTGTGACCGGCTTGGCCACGGCCATCATGACGTTGCCGAAAGTCATGCCGGTAATGATGGAGACCTTGTCTTCCTCGATCAGCTTGCGTGCCGCCTGCACGCCGATGTCCGGTCTCAGTTCGTCATCGGCCTTGATGACCTGAACCGGCACGCCGCCGAGCTTGTTGCCCTTTTGCGCCATGGCGAGCATGAACGCGTCGTATTGATCCTGTCCGAGCGCGCCGCCGGGGCCCGATAGCGTGCCGAGAAAGCCAATCTTCACTTGTGCGCCCGCATTCGCAGCGCAAAACACGGCGCCGAGCAACGCCAGCTTGGTACACGTCGTTCGCAATTTCATGACCACAGTTGTCTCCAGGTAAGTGCTCGTTGATCGATCGTTGTCGACATCCCGGCATTCTCACGCGCCGGGTTCCGTCTGGCGCCCGCAAGACATGAAGGCAGGCGCGATCGTGTACCGCACCGCATACCGCCGCCACGCCGGAAAATGCAATCGATTGCATGCTATCCATCAGCGAAAATCGCGTCAAGCATTTGTTAGCCATGTGCATCGCGCGTACCATGGCCGCCCACCCGGCCAAGCCCGGGAAAACCCGAATCACAGGCTTGACGGATATAAATTCGGGGCACCCAACGCTCACTCGGATTGGGGAAACGCCAGTTTGGGGCGGTTCGTTCAGTCGAATTGAAGTTCATGAAACTATTTGACAGACGCAGTTTGAATATCGATAATGCAATCGATTGCAGAACCAAACACTTCCGTACTTTGATGCCCCGGCGCGTCGTGCACCGCGGAGATCGACAAGCCCTATGGAGGAGGCAGCAACATGTCTGAACCGGCTCATGTTCGAGGCACCAACGAACCGTCGCACGCGTCACTGTCCAGCTATGGCATTGACGCGGCGACCGGAGAATTCATTCACCCGCAAGCCGCTCCTTTCTATCCGCATGCGCGCCCCGTCGCGGATAGCCTCGACTATCTCGAGAATCGCCAGTACTGCCGCAACATGACCGTCGAAGCCCATTGGCCCATCGTGGTCAGCCCGTCGGTCTGCTGGCAACAGATCATCGACTGGGCCGGCCGGCGCTATATGTACAACTACTTCAAGACTCGCCTGAACATCTATGACATCACCGACCCGCGTGAACTGAAGGTGCTGGTGGACAAAACGTTTTCCGGCGGCGAATCGTTCGGAGCGTCCACCATCGCGTTCAACGCGAAGCTCGGCAAGTGGATCATGCTGCAGTCGGTCGAGGTGCCGCGCGGGCTCGGCGCGATGGGCGACGGTGGCAAATATGCAGAACCGGAGCGCGTCGCCGGTCTGATGGCCAAGCCGATGTTTCGGGGTTTTCGCGTCTTCGAACTGACGAGCCCGACCGAGTGGCATCTGCTCGCGGAAGTCAGCACCGATGCGTTGCATCCGCACGGCCGCGTGCAGCAAGGCTCCGGCGCGCTGGATGTGCCGACTTATCACGGGGGCCGGTACGCGTTTATCGCCGCGGCGCCGGACAACACCTTCGTTAATCAGGAATACCCGAATTACGTCTATTCTCCGGCACACTTGATTTATGACCTGGAGGATCCGTGCAATCCGCGGCTCGTCTCCACGTGGTGGGTGCCGGGCCAGCGCCTCGGCGAGGATCGCGCCTACCGGGCCCTGCGCCAGTACGGCAACCATACGTCGTGGCTCGGCGCACGCATGCCGATTGCCGTCAACCCGCCGCTCGAACAGGGTGGCCGTTACGGCTACACGGTCATGGGCGGCCTGGGCTTTCACGTCGTCGACCTTGCGGACCCCGCCAATCCGGTTACCGCAGGCAGCCTCGATCTGCCGTTGAACGTGGGCGGCGTGGAGGGGGACAACGTCGACGCTTCGCGCGCCCACGATCTGGGGATCGTACTGGTCAACGGCTATCCGATGAATGAAGACGGGTACGAGCCGTACAAGGACATCTTCGTAATCGACGTCAAAGACCCGGCCCATCCAACCCTCGTCGGCGTGCTGCCGCGGCCCGTGCCGCCCGCTGACGCGCCTTACACGGACTTCGTGCTACGCCGCGGCAAGTTCGGCCCCAAGCGTCCCGGCTATTACTTTCAGCCCGGAGCCGCCCACTCGGGCATCGCCATTTACCCATTCATGAACGCCGGCATTCAGGTGTTCGATATTCGCGATCCGTCGCACGCCACCATCGCCGCGTACTTCGTGCCGCGCATGACGGGAGATTTTGCCAATACCCACTCATACGCCACGCCGATGGAAAACGTGTTCATCGAATGGGACCGCAAGCTCATCTGGGCCTTCGGCAACACGGGCATTTATCTGCTCACCACGCCGGCGCTGGGTGAACCGCATTTTGGAGCACCGCGAAACTAAAAGCCGTACCGCAGATATCTGGCACTACCCCCAATTTCTGAATTGCGTCCACGCACGCATCGCATCGAGGGATAAAAATGAACAGCAGAGTTGTTAAGGCAATCGAACAGATCACCCACCGCCCGCTGCATCTGGCAGGCAGCGAGGCGTTTCGCGAGGCAACGCGCCTGTACGGCTTTTCCGCCGCGCCCGCACACCCGGTGCCGCTTGGCGTGATCCGCTGTGAAAACACCCGGGACGTCGTGGCTGCCATCAAGGCGTCGCGCTCGGTTGGCGTGCCGTTGTCGGTGCGTGGCGGTGGCCACAATGCCTTCGGCTTCGCGTTGTGTCAGGACGGTATCGTGCTCGACATGCGCCAGATGCAGGAGGTGCAGGTCGACCCGGCGCGTCAAGTGACGCGCTGCGGCCCGGGCACGACCTGGGGTGTCTATGACGCGGCTACCCAGTTGCATGGCCTGGCAAGCCCCGGAGGCGTCGTCTCTTCAACCGGCGTGGCCGGCCTCACGCTAGGCGGCGGCATTGGCGCGCTGCGCGGCCTGTTCGGCCTGGCTTGCGACAATCTGCGTTCCGCCGAGGTGGTGCTGGCCGACGGCAGCGTCGTCACAGCCGACTCGACCCGCGAGCCGGATCTGTTCTGGGGGCTGCATGGCGGGGCGAGCAATTTCGGCATCGTCACATCGTTCGAATTCAACGTCCATCCGGTCGGCACCAAGACCGTTACCGGGCCTATCTACTTCGCGTTCGACGAGGCCGTGCGGGTGCTGGCCAATTTCCGCCGCATTGCGCCGGAGCTGCCCGACGCCTGCGCCATCGAGTTCAATTTCGGCCGCAACAAGGAAGGCCGCACGCAACTGGGCATCATGGTGCGCTTCATGGGCGACATGGCGGCCGCGGAACCGACGCTCAAGCAGATTCGCGCCTGTGGTCACCCGATTGCCGACATGGCGGTCGAACTACCCTACTGCCAGGCGCAGCGCCTGTTGGACCCGAAGGCGCCCTGGGACGATCGTCACTACTGGAAGACCCAGACGCTCAACGGCATGCACGACGAAGTCGTGGAAGCCGTGGTTCACTTCGTTGAAACCAGCCCCTCGCCGCTGGGCAAGATCGTGATCGAACGGCTGGCCGGCCAGATTTGCCGCATCGACACGGACAGCGCGGCCATCAATTTCCGCCATGCCCCCTATAACGCGATGATCGTGGGGGAATGGAAGGACATCGTCGACGACGAGGTCAACCACGATTGGGTCAAACGCTTCGCAGCGGCACTGGCGCCATTCAACGCTGGCGGCGCCTATACCAACTACATGGCGTCCGACACCACCAACGCCGACATTCGCGCGGCGTTCGGCGAAAAGAAATATCAGCGGCTGCAGCGCATCAAGGCGACCTACGATCCGGAGAACTACTTCGATCGTAACCAGAACATCAAGCCCGCACGGTAATGCCGGAGGCCGGCGGCCCTGTCCCGCCGGCGCTGCCACCTTCAGGAAGGATTTCGTGATGCGAACGCCAGCTGTGGACCGGCTCGTGGCCCTTGGCATGTGCGTCGTGTTGAACGCGTGCGCGACGCCGCAAGCGCGCCAGCACGATGCCGTACTGGCCTGGGTGTCGGGCGAGATGCAATCCGGACCGTTTCCGTCGAATCAGTTCACTGTTGCCGATCCTCATCAACTAACGGGGTTGAGGATCAACCTGCCGATGCCCGACTGTAGCAAGCGTCCCGACGATTGCCACGATACGGCCATTCTCAACCAGCTCGATGGCTTCAACCTGCGTCCCATGCTGAGCTTGCCATTTGACGGCGCAATCGACCCGGCCAGTGTCACGTCGGCAACGCTGTACTTTGCGGCACTGACATCGGGTGGCGAACTTGCCGATGCACCGCCAATCGCATCGATCAGGTCGTTTGGTCGCCCAACGCGCACACGCTGTCCGTACGCCCCGTGTCCACGCTCGACGCCTATGCCGGCGTCGCAGGCTTACTGACTCTTGCGCCATGAACAACCATGAACGATTGCGACAAGCACCGCCCTTGCGTCCCGCCGGTCAAGCAAACGACAACGCGGCTTACCCTTAACCCATTACCTAGCCTGGGGGCAGCATGACACCTGCACTCTTCATCATGCAGTGCCTGAACGGATTGCAACTGGGCGTGCTGTTGTTCCTGATGGCCGCCGGCCTCACGCTCGTGTTCGGCATCATGAACTTCGTGAACCTCGCGCACGGCTCGCTTTACATGATGGGCGCCTTTATCGCGGCTTCCGTCTATAGCCACACCGGGTCGTTCGCGCTCGCCGCTCTGCTGACCGTCCCGGCCATGCTGCTGCTCGGGATGGTCGTCGAGTTCGTCGCGCTGCGCAGGCTCTATGAGCGCGATCACCTCGACCAGGTGCTCGCCACCTTCGGGTTGATCCTGTTCTTCAACGAACTGGCCCGCATGATCTGGGGCGCCTCGCCCTATTACATGGAAGTGCCGCAGTGGCTCTCGGGCACCGTCGACCTGCTCGGCATCCGGTATCCGGCCTACCGCTTCGCCATTGTCCTGGTCGGCCTCGCCGTTGCCGGCGGGTGCTATCTGCTGATTCACAAGACGCGCTTTGGCATGCTGATCCGCGCGGGCTCCACGCACCGAGCGACGGTCGGTGCGCTCGGCGCGAACATCACGCTGCTGAACTCGCTGCTGTTCGGGCTCGGCGCACTCCTCGCCGGCGTCGCCGGACTCATGGCCGGACCGATCCTTTCGGTACAGCCGGGCATGGGCGAGCCGATCCTGATCCTGACGATGGTCGTGATCGTCATCGGCGGCATTGGCTCGGTGCGCGGCGCATTTCTTGCCGCATTGATTGTCGGGGTGGCCGACACCATCGGCCGCACGCTGCTGCCGGCGCTGCTGCGCGGCATGCTCAACCGGAGCACGGCGGATACGGCCGGCCCGGCGCTCGCCTCGATGTCGATCTATCTGCTCATGGCGGCCGTGCTGGCAATTCGCCCGCAGGGCCTCTTTCCGGTCAAACACGGGTAATGATGATGCACACGAAGATATCCCTGCGTACCCTCGTGCCTGTCCTGCTGCTCACTGCACTGGCGCTGGTCCCGGTCTACGCCCATCTGGCGCAGCAACCTTTCTATCTCACCCTGTTCGGCAGGATTGTCATCTTCGCCATCGCGGCCGTCTCACTCGATCTGCTGATCGGCTATGGCGGCATGGTGAGCTTCGGCCATGCCCTGTTCTTCGGCCTCGGCGCGTATGTCGTCGGCATCCTCGCCTATTACGGCGTCGACAATGGCTTCGTTCATCTTGCCGTGACTTTGGCGCTATGCGCGGTAGTGGGCGTCATCACCGGCCTGATTTCCCTGCGCACGTCAGGCATCGCCTTCATCATGATCACCCTCGCCTTCGCGCAGATGTTCTACTTCCTCGCCGTGGGGCTGAAGCAATACGGCGGCGATGACGGCCTGTCGATCGCCTCGGGCAGCCATTTCGGCAGCCTCGCCCTCGACGACCCGAACGTGCTGTACTACGTCGCCTTCGCGGTGCTGTGCGCATGCCTGTGGGCCGGCAGCCGTATCGTGAACGCACGCTTCGGCATGGTCCTGCGCGGTAGCCGCCAGAATGACAGGCGCATGAGGGCGCTGGGCTTCGCGACGCTGCAGTACAAGCTTTTTGCGTATGTCATCAGCGCGATGGTATGCGGAGTGAGCGGCATGCTGAACGCCAACCTGACGCACTTCGTCTCGCCGGCCTATATGACGTGGACGACATCGGGCGACCTGATCGCCATGGTCGTCCTGGGCGGCTTGGGCTCGCTCGTCGGCCCGGTGATCGGCAGCGCCGCGATGCTGACGGTCGAGGAGTTGCTCAAGGGCTACACGGACCACTGGATGATCATCTTTGGACCACTAATCGTGGTTGCCGTGCTGCTCTCCCGCCGTGGACTATATGGATTACTGACAGACCTCGAAGTCCGGATCGCACGCCATGCGCGTGCAGTGGAGAGCAAGGTATGAGCCTGTTGCGTGTGGACCGCCTGGTCAAACGATACGGTGGCCTGACCGCCACGGATCACTTCTGCCTCGAGGTGGCGCCCGGTGAACTGCATGCCATCATCGGCCCGAACGGCGCTGGCAAGAGCACGCTGATCGGCTTGCTCGCCGGCGAGTCGAAGGCCGACCAAGGCACGATCCATTTCGGCGGGCGAGACATTACGTCGATGTCGATCGAACAGCGCGCTCACGCGGGTCTGGCGCGCTCTTACCAGATCACGTCCGTGTTCCCCGAATTCACGGCGCTCGAGAATGTCGCTCTCGCGTTCCAGGCGTTGCAGGGCCACAGTTTTCGCTTCTGGCGCGCGGCGGCCAACGACACCGCGCTGATCGAACCGGCCAGAGCCGTGCTCGCGCGCGTGGGCCTCGCCCGCCGCATGCAGGTTCCGGCCGCCGCGCTGGCACACGGCGAACACCGGCAACTGGAGCTTGCGATGGCGCTCGCCGGCGAGCCACGGCTACTGCTGCTCGACGAACCCATGGCAGGCATGAGCCAGGCCGAGTCGGAGCAGATGACCCAACTACTCGCCGACCTGAAAGGCGAACACGCGATGGTGCTCGTCGAACACGATATGGACGCCGTGTTCGCGCTGGCGGACCGCATCACCGTACTCGTCTCCGGCCGCGCGATCGCATGCGGGACGGCCGAGGCGATCCGCTGCAACGCCGACGTGCGCGACGCCTATCTCGGCGACGAGACGCGCAACGAAATGACCGGAGCCACCGAATGAATTCCCTGTTGTCCTTGTGCGGCGTGGACGCATTTTACGGAGCAAGCCAGGCGCTGTTCGGCATGACGCTCGAGATCGAGCGGGGCGCATTCGTCACCCTGCTCGGGCGCAACGGCATGGGCAAGTCCACCACCGTCAAATCGATCATGGGGCTGATACGCGCTGCGAGAGGCGAGATCGTGTTCGACGGCAAAGAGGTGCACACGCTGCCATCGCACCGCATTGCCAGAGCGGGACTCGGTCTCGTGCCCGAGGGCCGCCAGGTGTTCCCCCGCTTGTCGGTGCGCGAAAATCTGCTTGCCACGGCCGCTCGCGGCCATGGCAGGCAGACGCCGTGGACGCTGCCGCGCATCTACGCACTGTTCCCCCGCTTGCAGGAGCGTGAGAAGCACCTCGCGTGCAACCTGTCGGGCGGCGAGCAGCAAATGGTCGCGATCGGCCGCGCCTTGATGACCAATCCGCAATTGCTTATCCTCGATGAGGCGACAGAAGGCCTGGCGCCGTTGATCCGCGGCGAAATCTGGAGTTGTCTGAACGAGCTCAAGGCGAGCGGCTTGTCGATCCTGTGCATCGACAAGAACCTCGCACCGATGCTGGCGCTCGGCGACCGCCATTACGTCGTCGATAAAGGGCGTGTCGCCTGGCAAGGCGATTCGGCGGCATTGCGCCGGGAGATGAGCCAATTGCAGAGCTATCTGGGCGTGTAGGCATCCGGCGCGCGTCAGATTGGCGTTGTTCGTCCTTGCGTTCTATCTTCCCTCAAGGAAAGGAGCGCTCAATGCCGCGTCGACGCACTGGCTGCAGCACGGCCCTGATACGGGATGCGCTGGCGCTATCCTCAAAATTCGACTCTCCTATATCTTGCCGCAGCGCATCGCGGATGGCTCGAAGCAGTTCTTCCCTGTCAACCGTTCCATACGTTTACATCTTACGCAGCCAATGTATGGCGCGCAGCGCTTCTTTCATTCGACCAGCGCTTCGGGCACGGCGGCATGCTGCCCATAGACGCCCAGCAGATCGTCGCAGAACGCGCGTACGATGGGCTTTTCCGCAGCGCTGCGCTTGACGGCCAGATGCATCGGCACGTCGAAGCCGAACGTCGTGCGTCCGAGCGCCCGGATCAGGCCACGCTGCTCGAACGGCTCGGCGTGATGCGCGGGCAGATAGCCGATATGGCTGCCCGACAGGATCAGGACCGTGGCGGCGTCTATGCTGTCGGCGATCGCCGTCACCTGCCGGTCGCCGATTCCTGCAAGCTCCTCCGGTATCGGATAGCTGCGCCAGACCCAGTCGTGATCGCGCAGGTCATCTACGTCGACGTGCGGCGCACTATGGAAAAGCGCATGCCCGCGCCCGCAGCACAGCACCTGGCGCTCGCTGAACAGCTCGGTGTAATCGAGGCCCGCCACGCGATGCCAGAAGTAACCGATCGCAATGTCGAGCTGGTTGTTGACGAGGCTTTCCTCGAGTTCCTGAGGCGCCGCGACCTTCATCGTGAAGCGCACGGCCTGATCGCGTTGGCGAAATGCGCCGATCGCTTCCGCGAGCCGCGCGTTCTCGACATGCGAAGCCTGGCCAATCAGGCCGATGCCGAGCGTGCCGACGAGTTTTCGGTCGATATCGCGCACCCTCGCGACGAACTCGGTGGTGGCCGCAACGAGCGCACGCGCCGAGGGCACGAAGCGTTCGCCCTTCGACGTGAGACGAAAGCCGCCGCGTCCGCGCTCGCAGAGCTTGAAGCCCACGCGCGCCTCGAGCGCCGAGAGCTGCGTGCTGATGGTGGACTGCCGCACGCCGAGCGTCGCTTCGGCCGCGGTGATGCCGCGCGCGTCCACCACGGCGAGAAACACGCGGATGAGCCGCAGGTCGAGATCGGAAGTATTGGAGAACATGCCGCTCATCCCTCACATCGGAAAGCCCATCGCCTTGATACCCTTGATCCACGCGCGCTTCCAGCCGCCTTCGGCGTCGGCGCCGTCGAACGCATGGAACGTGACCTTGGCGGCCAGCCAGCGCGCCGGCTCCGGCGGGATATACGTGGGGCTCTGGTTGGCGATATCGAGCGCGCGCTCGGGGCTGTCGCGGTCGAACAGGATATTCAGGCCCATGAACGCACCGAAGCGGCTCGCCGCGACGCCAAAGCCCGTGTAACCCGCCACGAAAACGGCCTTGTCGTTCAGATAGCGCTTCGCGAACACGGAGCCGCGCGAGCAGTAGTCGATCGGTCCGCCCCACGCATGGGAGAAGCGCACGTCGGCAAGCTGCGGGAAGGTGCGGTAAAACGCCTGCGCGAGCCGGTAGTAGGTCTCCGCCTTCTGGTCCTGCGGGGGATCCGGATCGCCGTCGAAGTGATAGCTCACGAGTCCGCCGAAGATGATGTTGTTGTTCTTCGTGAGGCGGAAGTAATTGAGCTGCGTACGCGTGTCGTAAATGCCCTGGCGATTCTTCCAGCCGATACGCGCGAGCTGTTCTTCGGTGAGCGGCTCGGTGGCCAGCACATGGTCGCGCACCTGCAGCACGCGCCGGTTGATATCAGGAATGCCGACCTTTGCCGTACCGCTGCCGAACACCACGCGCGGCGCGCGCACGCTGCCTTCCGGCGTCTTCACGTAGACAGTCTGGCCTTCGTCGATGACATCGATGAGCGGCGTGTGCTCATGGAGCTTCACGCCGAGCGAAAGCGCCGCGCGCTTGAGGCCCCACGCAAGCTTGGCCGGATGCACGATGCCGCTGCGATTGCGCGACCACAGCGCACCGGCGAACAGCGGCGAATCGAGTTGCGCGCGCGTCGCATCGCCATCGAGCAGAACGACATCGTGCCCGTAGCGGGCGTGCAGTTCGTAGTCGCCGCGCAAGTGCTCGATGTGCTCGGGATCGACCGCCACCGTCATTTCGCCGTTCCATTCGATGTCGGCGTCGATGTTGTAGCGCTTGAGCGTTTCTTCGAAGCCGTCGAGATTGTGATGGCCAAATGCTTCAAGCTGCGCAATATCGTCGGGGAATACCCGCACGGCATTGGGCAAGCCATGCATCACCGAAGTCGAGATGATGCCGCCCGCGCGGCCTGACGCGCCGTGCGCGACCTTGCCCGCCTCGATCAGCACGACATTCAGATGCGGCATCTGCTCCCTGGCCTGCACGGCGGCCCAGAGCCCCGTAAAGCCGCCGCCGACGATCAGCAGATCGGCCTCTACGTTGGCGGTGAGCCTGGATTCGGTCGGCGGCTCGGCGGGGTTGTCGAGCCAGTACGGAAAGAACCGTGTGCGCGAAAGCGCCTCTTGCACGCTGAGCGTGACAGGCGGGCGCGATTCGACTTCAATTTTTGCAGGGGTACTCATGATTGGCTTCACTGCACGAAACGGGAGAAACAAAGCCGCCTCCCGTGGGAGGCGGCTCGCCATGGTCCTTAGTCCTGTTCGAGCACGACGTAGAACTTCTTCGCGTCCTCGAGGGTTTCCCAGCGGCCTGCAAAGCCGGCGGGCAGGAGGTAGCCCTGGCCAGCCGCGAATTCCTTGCGAGCGCCGTTCGCGTCAGTCAGCGCGATCTTGCCTTCCACGAGCCATACCGCTTCGTCGGCGGTCGTGGCCGGGAAATCCACCGCGCCGACCTTGCCTTCCCACCAGCCGATCACGTAGTTGTTGTTCTTGCCGACCGTGGCACGCCAGTCGCTTTCGTCCATGCCGTACTCCAGCCTGGTGAATTCGCCGATGCCAGCGCCCAGCGGCACGATGTCCTGAATCAGTTTGCTCATTTGCGTCGCTTCCGGTTGATTGAGTGACGCCAAAGTTACCGACTGGCGCGGCCGCGGTATGCCCCCCCTCAGGGGGGGCAAGCGATGTTTTGCTGGCTGATCTGGGCGTTTTTGGCGGCCAATAGCCTTCGGCTATAATGAATCAGCCATCAAGAATGGGCGCGCCATGCTGCTCAACGTCCCCCCGCTCAACCGCGATCAACCGAACTTTCCGCTCTCGTTCAAGACCCTCGGCAATGTGATCGAGGCCGTCGGCACGCCCGATTTCGTGCCGCGTCTTACGCTGCTGCTCAACGAGGTCGTGCCCGTCAATGTCGTGCATATCGAGCGTTCGCGCGCGGACAGCACGATGCCCACGGGCTTTCGCTGCGAATGGATCGGCAGTGGCGGGGTCGGAATGGATTCGGGTGCGATCTCGGACGTGATGACCCTGTATTACGACCGCTTCTACGAAAGCGATCCGCTGTTCGCGGGCATTCGCGGCAAGCTCGGCACGATGCTGGTGGTGCGCGACATCGGCGCGATACCGCCGGGCGAATTCCGCCAGCGGCTCTTCGACGAGGCGCGCATTGCCCACGAATGCGTGCTCGCACGCGGCACGCGCCACGCGCAGGACTCCATCGCGCTCGAACGCGGGCTGCGCGAACCGCCGTTTACGCTCATGGAAATGAACCGTTTTCGCAGCGTGAGCGAGTTTCTGTTTCCGCTGCTCGAACTGCACGCCTCCACGAGCGCGGCCCGGCGCATCGCCCATGCGGCTCCGTTCATGCATCCGCTCGCGCAGTTCGACGCGCGCATTGCGGCAGACAGCGTGCGCCTTTCCAAACGCGAATACGAAACCTGCGCGCACCTCATCACGGGCAAGACCGTGCCCGAAGCCGCGCAGATCCTCGGCGTGCAGGTGGCCACCGCCGAATCGTACGTGAAGCGCGCCTTCGCGAAGCTGGGCGTGCGTACCAAGCGCGAGCTGATCGCCTGGGGCCACGCCGCCGTTTAGCCACGGTGGTTAGCCACGCTGCTTAGTCAATTAAGAGCGCACATACATCGATTTCCATCGATGTAAACATCTCAACTTCAATATTTGGCCGCGCGGGATCTCCCCTACCATCGCCCGATCGATTTGACTCTAACGATCGGAGACACACCAGATGGAGCGCCAGTTCAACCAGCCGCAGGGCGGCAACGAGATGCCGAGGTTCGGCGGCATCGCCACCATGATGCGCCTGCCGCAGGCCGAGACCACCGAGGGCCTCGACGTCTGCTTCGTGGGCGTGCCGCTCGATATCGGCACCTCGAACCGTTCCGGCACGCGCTTCGGGCCGCGCCAGATCCGCTCGGAATCGGTACTGCTGCGGCCGTACAACATGGCCACGCGCGCGGCGCCGTTCGATTCGCTGCAGGTGGCCGATATCGGTGACGTCGCAACGAATCCGTACGACCTGAAGGATTCGATTCGTCTGATCGAAGCGGCGTACGACCGCATCGTCGAGACGGGTTGCCGCCCGATCACGCTCGGCGGCGACCACACGATCGCATGGCCGATCCTGCGCGCGCTGCACAAGAAATACGGCAAGGTCGCCCTCGTCCACATCGACGCTCACGCCGACGTGAACGACACCATGTTCGGCGAAAAGATCGCGCACGGCACGCCGTTTCGCCGCGCCGTCGAGGATGGCCTCCTGCAATGCGACAAGGTCACGCAAATCGGCCTGCGCGGCACCGGCTATCACGCCGAAGATTTCGACTGGTGCCGCAAGCAGGGTTTCACCGTCGTGCAGGCCGAGGACTGCTGGAACCGCTCGCTCGCGCCGCTCATGGAAGAGGTGCGCGCACGCGTGGGCGACACGCCCGTGTACCTGAGCTTCGATATCGACGGGCTCGACCCCGCCTTCGCTCCCGGCACCGGCACGCCCGAGGTGGGCGGACTGACCGTGCACCAGGGCCTCGAAATCGTGCGCGGCATGAAGGGGCTCAACGTGGTGGGCGCCGATCTCGTCGAAGTCTCGCCGCCGTACGACCAGGCCGGCACGACCGCGCTCGTAGGCGCGAATCTCGCCTTCGAAATGCTTTGCATCATGCCCGGCGTGGCTTACCGTTAGGACGCGAGGAGACACATCATGGCTACGAATACCGAACGTCAGATCGACGGCGAGGCCTTTGTGCTGCCCGCCGCAATGATTGCGGGCACAACTTTTTGCGCAGCGGACAGCGAAGTGTGCTCGCGCATCTGCAACGCGGCCACGGGCGCAACGATCGGCTGGCAGGAGCACGCCACGGCCGAGATGGTCGATCGCGCCGTGCACGCCGCGCACGATGCACTCATCGCGTGGCGGCACACGACGCCCGCCGCGCGCGGCAGGCTGCTGCGCAAGATCGCTGAGTTGCTGGAAGCCGACCGCGCACGCCTCGCTGCCATGCAGATGCAGGTGAGCGGCAAGCCACCGTTCGAAGCGGACCTCGACGTGAGCGACGCCATCGCGACGTTCAACTACTACGCTGGCCTGTGCGAAGACGCGTCGGTGTTCGCCGCGGAACCGGTCGCGCTGCCGGACGATGCGGTGCTGGCCGAACGCTTGCACGAACCGGTTGGCGTCGCGGCGCTGATCGTGCCGTGGAATTTCCCGATGGTCACGACGGCATGGAAACTCGCACCCGCGTTGGCCGCGGGCTGCACGGTCGTCATCAAGCCTTCGGAACTCACCTCGCCCTCCGAGCACATGCTCGCCGCGATCGTGAGCGAAGCGGGCGTGCCGGATGGCGTCGTGAACGTGGTCAACGGCGGCGGCGAAGTCGGCACATGGCTGACGACGCATCCGCTCGTCGACAAGATCTCGTTCACCGGCAGCACAGCGTCGGGCCGCAAGGTCATGCAGGCCGCCGCGCAGGACATGAAGCGCCTCACGCTCGAACTGGGCGGCAAGTCCGCGCTGATCGTGCGCGAAGACGCCGACGTGGTGCAGGCCGTCTCGCTCGCGGTGGGCGGCGCGTTCACCAACGCCGGGCAGATGTGCTCGGCCACCGCGCGCATCCTCGTGCACGACAACGTGTATCGCAAGTTCATGGCCGCATTCGAGACAGCGGCGCGAGCTGTCGTGGTCGCGCCTCCTCGCGGTGCGGACGCAGCGATGGGACCGCTCATCAGCGCAGCGCAACACGCGCGCGTGGCAGCGCTCGTGGCTCAAGGCGTCGAAGCGGGTGCGCAGATCGCGTTCGCGGGCCAGCTCGATCCCGCATGTGCCGATGGTTTCTTCATGGCGCCCGTCGTCATCGCGGAACCCGCGGCGGACAACGTGCTCTGGACCGACGAGATCTTCGGTCCTGTCGCGTGCGTGAAATCATTCCGTTCGGATGACGAAGCAATTGCCCTCGCCAACGATACGCGTTACGGACTGGTCGCCACGGTCGTGACGAGCGACGAAAAGGCCGCGCGACGCTACAAGGCACAGCTGCGCGCCGGGCTAGTCTGGGTCAACACCCCGCAACTGATCTTTCCGCAAGTGTGCTGGGGCGGCTTCGGCCTGAGCGGCATCGGCCGCGAGCTGGGCGTCGCGGGCTTGCGCAGCTACCAGGAATTGCGGCACACGGTCGGCCTGCGCGCCTGACCGCTTCATGCCGGCTTCATGCGGGCTCGATCGCGGCCTTGCACGCGACGTGCGCGGCCGCGACGCTTTGACGGGCGGCGGCGCCGTAGGCGGCGTGGCGGGGGTTGCGGCTCGCGTGGCATAATCCCCGCAATATTTCCGCCACTTTCCGCTCCACGCCGTGCGCCGATTCCATCTCAGGCTGGGCAGTCTCCTGGGGACGCTTGCGCTCCTCATGGCGACGCTCGCGCCCGTGGTTTCGCACCTGCTGGCCGCCCAGGCCATGCGGGGGGCGCCAGGCACGGTCGAACGCGCGCCCTGCGGCATGCCTTCGATGGAGCGCCACGTCCACGGCGCGAGCGGCACAGTGGGCTCGCACGCAACGAACGCAGCGTCTGGCGACATGCAGGACTGCGGTTATTGCAGCTTCTTCGCGCACCTGCCCGCCGTGTCCGGCGTACCCGTTGCACTGTTTGTCGTCGGCCAGCTCGTGCAGGCGCGCATCGCGGCGCAGTTCGAAAGCGTTCGCCTCGTCGCGCCCGCGAGCCACATCCACGCACGCGCCCCTCCCCTGTCCTGACTGGATCGACCCGGCCAACCCCGGACGATACGCCCAGCGTGTCGCCGGGCCTGCACGCGCGCCACCCTGGTTCACGCGCGTGCCTCGCTCCTCGACAGGACAACTCATGTCTGACCAATCGCCGTCCGGCCGCATGGCGCCGGGCGTGCTTGCCCCCATTCGCGCGCTGACCCGGTTCATCGGCTGCGCGCTGCTGCTCGGACCGTGCGCGGCCCATGCTCACGCCATCGCGGGCGACCGCGTTTTCCCCTCCACGCTCTCCGTCGACGACCCCGGCGTAGGCGACGAAGCCAACCTCGAATTCGGGCACCAGCGCGTGCCGGGCGACGCCGGCGACCAAAGCATCAACACCTTCAGCTTCGAGTACGACAAGCTCATCACGCCGCGGCTCGCCTTCTCGGTGGACGGCAGCTACGTCATGCAGAACAACCCCACCGCGCGCGGCTTCGACAACTTCGGCGTGGGACTCAAGTACCTGCTCTACGTGAACGACGCGCATGAATTCATGACGTCGGTCGGCGTGAACGCCGAACTCGGCGGCACAGGCAGCCGCGCGATCGCCGCCAACTTCTCGACGATCTCGCCCACGGTCTTCGCCGGCAAGGGCATGGGCGATCTGCCCGACTCGCTCGCATGGCTGCGGCCCATCGCCATCACGGGCGAAGCGGGACCGTCGTTCACGACCGGCGGCGGCCAGCCGAACTCGTTCGACTATGGATTCACGTTCCAGTACAGCCTGCCCTACCTGCAACAGCACGTACACGACCTCGGCTTGCCGCAGCCGTTTTCCAGCCTCATCCCGCTGGTCGAAGTGCCCCTCTCGCGCAGCCAGGGACAAACGACCGGGACCGTCAACCCCGGCTTCATCTGGATGAACCGTTACGGCCAGCTCGGCATCGAAGCGCAGATCCCGATCAACCGGGCAAGCGGCTCGCATGTCGGCATCCTCGCGCAAGTGCACATCTTCTTCGACGATGTCGCGCCGAGCACGATCGGCAAGCCGCTCTTCCAGTGACCCCGCATATTCACACAGGACTATCGCCATGAAACTCGCTACCTTGCGCGCGGCTGTCGCCTCGATCGCGCTGCTCGCCGCACACCTCGCGTGGGCGCACGCTTATCCGCAGCATCAGGAACCGCCCGCTGGATCGACCGCGCCGGCCACGCTCACCGCGGTCGTGATCGACTTCGACGATGCGCTCGAGCCCGCGTTCAGTTCCATCAACGTGACGGACGCGCAGGGCAAATCGGTCATTCGCGAGAAGGCCAAGGTCGATGCGGGCAACAGCAAGCGCATGTCGGTTGCGCTGAACGCGTTGACGCCGGGAAAGTATTCGGTGGTATGGGTCGCGGTTGCCGCCGATGGGCATCGCACGACCGGACATTACTCGTTCGACGTGAAGTGAACGTGTAACGACGAGATGAGGCCATGCTGCGACTTCTTGCACTTTCGCAGCGTGGCTCGTTGGTGATTTTCTGGGAGGGCGCCGGCTTACTGCGGTGTGGTGGCGGTAAAGGCTTCGGGCGAGCCGTTCAAGGCGTCGTACAGCTCCCCAACGGGCAAGTCGCCGATTTCGTTATGGATATAGGCGGTAAACGTACGATCGTAGAGCGCGCGCCCGGCGTTGGTTTCCATCGTCATGTCGAAGCCGTTGAGAACCAGGCCGGCGATTTCGTCGGCTTCGAGCAGGATGTGTTCAGCTTTCTTTCGTTCCATGGTAGTGCTCCGGTACTGCAGGATCATGCAATTTTAAGGGGAACGGCGCAGAAATGCTGGCAAAAAAAACGGGGGCGATTCGGCTTCGTTCCCGCAATGCGGCATACGCCGATTCATCGGAATGATTAGTTATCCGATCGATCTCCGAAGCACCCTCACCACGACGGTTTGGACAACCCGGGCGGGAGCACCGAGGATCCCGGAAAAAGCCGCTCGGCGGCCGGCGGGGGCGCATGGCGGCGCGTGCGGGAAAACGCTAATGCCCCGCCTGCCGCCCGCTATCTAGCGGCAAAGAGTTCGACTGCGCGAATGCGAGCGCCGGAACCAGAGCGACGGCGATGACGAAAGCGGCTTTGATCGACAAGTTCATGTTCTTACACTTCTAGCTTTAGGCTAGCCGCAGCGCTTGCTGCAGCGACGAAGTTAGTATTCGACACCAGGGTAAATACTTGGGCTATTGAATTAAAACGCCGACGTGTTGAGTCTTTCGTAAAGTCACGGCGCGCGGCGCTCAGCCCGTGCAGAGCGCCGCGTGCAGGCTACGAGGTCAGAAGCTGTGACGAATGGCGGCACGCACCACGACCTGGCGGGAAGTGGACGAGAGATCCTGCGCGCCGGGCACATAAGCCTGGTCGAGCGATGAGCCGGTTTTGTCGCCCGCCACGAGCTGGAATGCGCCCTGCAGATACACGTCCGTGCGTTTCGAGAGGTTGTAGTCGGCCATCAGACCCACGGAGTGGATCGATGGCTTCACGCTGCCTGTCGTCGCGACATAGTGTTCGAGCGTGTAGACATAGTCGGCGCCGACGTAGAAAGCCGGCGTCAGCTGATACTTGCCGTTCACCTCGAAATTCTGATACCTGAGCGACGTCACCCTGCCGCCGGCGAGCGGCCCAGCCACCGGCTGGATCGTCTCGTCGCCGGTGAGATACCCAACGTTCGCCACAGGCTGGCCGATATACGTATTGGTGTACGCGAAGCCGACCGTTGCCGACCCAGCCGTGTAGCTCACGCCAGCGCCGAAAATCTGCAGACGCGACGAAGCGAAATTGCCGTCCGCGCCGTTCGTACTGCTCGCGC
The DNA here is from genome assembly GCF_024206515.1 of Paraburkholderia sp. CNPSo 3281. NCBI lineage: Bacteria > Pseudomonadati > Pseudomonadota > Betaproteobacteria > Burkholderiales > Burkholderiaceae > Paraburkholderia > Paraburkholderia sp. CNPSo 3281. The sequence continues at coordinate 82,461 of NZ_JAMBPS010000008.1, forward strand.
CCGCAATCGCGCCGCCCGAGGTCAGCGCGGGGTTGCTGGCGTTCAGGTAGGCCGCGGCGATGAGCCAGCCGCCCGCCGTGTATTGCGCCCCCACGCTCACCGCGCGATTGTTCGCGAAGTTCGTGTCGTTGCTGAAACTGTACGTGCCACCGAACGAGAAGCCGCCGAACGTCGGGCTCGCGTATTTGATCGTGTTGTTCAGGCGAAAGGTGTTGTCGGTATTGTCGTTGTCGTAGGGGTGCGAGAACAGGTAGCCGCCCCAGTTGCCGTTCGCCGTCGTCTGCGCGAGATAGTCCACCACGGCGTCGTACTGACGCCCGAGCGTGAGCGTGCCGTAGCGTTCATTGGCGAGACCGACATACGCCTGGCGTCCGAAGGCGCGGCCGCCTTGTGCCAGCGCCCCGTTGCTCGCATTGAAGCCACTTTCGATCTGAAAGACCGCGCTGTTGCCGCCGCCCAGGTCTTCAGTGCCCTTCAGGCCCCAGCGGCTGCCTTGGGCGTAGCCGCTCGTCATTTCGTAGACGGCGTGACCGCCCACGTTGTTCGTATAGTCAATACCCTCGTCGATCAGACCGTACAGGGTCACGCTGCTTTGCGCAAAGGCTGGCGCCGTCGCACCGCACAGCGCCATGACGCAAACGATCTTCCTCTTTCTCATATGCCTTCCATTTTTATAAGCCATACTAACTATCGAGCGAATACAAAGCCCTCTTGTCCTCGCCATGGCGGACCGCACGCCTTTGCGCCCGCTCTGGTCAATTGCGCGGCCCGTCGAGCGTTATTTCGAACCGTAGATATCGAAGTCGAAGTACTTCTTGTTGATACGCGCGTAGGTGCCGTTTGCAAGAATGTCGGCGAGCGCGCCGTTGAAGGCGTCGCGCAGTTCGGTATCCTGCTTGCGCAGGCCGAGACCGTCGCCCTGACCAAAGAACTTCGGGTCGTCGATGGCCTGGCCCGCGAAGGTGAAGTCCTTGCCTTCAGGGCGCTTCAGAAAGCCGTCGCTTGCGGCGATCGACGCCTGAAACGCAGCGTCCAGACGGCCCGACGTCAGATCGGCATAGACCTGGTCCTGGTTTTGATAGGGGACGATCTCCACGCCCGCGGGCTGCCACTTCGCGCGCGCGTAATCTTCCTGACTCGTGCCCTGCTCCACGCCCACGCGCTTTCCCTTGAGCGAGGCGGCATCGGGCAGGAGCGGCGAGCCGCGGCGCACGACGAGCCGCGCGGGCGCATTCGAGATCTTGTTCGTGAAGGCGATCTGCTCCGCGCGCTTGGGCGTGATCGTCATCGACGAAGAGATGACGTCGAACTTGCGCGCGATGAGGCCTGGAATCATGCCGTCGAAGCTCGTTTCCACCCATACACAATGCGCGTTCAGTTGCGCGCACAACGCATTGGCAATGTCCACGCCAAAGCCAGTAAGCTTGCCGTCCGGCGTTTTGTATTCGAGCGGCGGGTAAGTGGGATCGACCGCGAGCCGGATCTCCCGGCCCTTCAGGTCCACCGCGTGCGCCTGTCCCGCCGTTGCCGCGGCAGCGAGCGCCAGCGAAAGCGCCATCGTCCATTGCTTCATTTGCCTGTCTCCTTCGTGTCGTTTCGGTTGTTTCAATTGCTTCGGTGGTTTCTGCGATTTCTGTGGTGCTATTGCAGAATGTGTTCTGCGAGCTTGACCCAGTAGCTCGCGCCAATGGCAAGGCTCGCGTCGTTGAAGTCGTAGCCGGGGTTGTGCAAAGAGCAGTGCTGCGCGCCGTCACCATTGCCGATCGAGAGGTAGCTGCCGGGGCAGCGCTCCAGCATGTACGCGAAGTCCTCGCTCGCCATCAGCGGGCGCAGGCCGTCGATCAGCATCTCCGGGCCGCCCCATTCGAGCGCGACGCGGCGCGCCATCTCGGTCTCATCGCTGTGGTTGACGAGCACTGGGTAGTCGTGGCGATAGTCGATCTCCACGCGCGCGCCGTAACTCGCGGCCTGCCCCTGCGCCACTTCGCGGATGCGACGCTCCAGCAGCTCGCGCACCGGCGCAGAAAGCGCGCGCACGCTCAGGTGCAGATCGGCGTGCGATGCAATGACGTTCGAGGCGCTCCCCGCATGGAGCGCGCCGACGCTGACGACGGCCTGATCGTGCGGCGCCACGTTGCGCGCCACCACGCTTTGCAGCGCCATGACGATCGAGGCGCCGACCACGACGGGGTCGATCGTCTGCTGCGGGGCGGCCGCATGGCCGCCGCGGCCGATCACGCGGATCGTCACCTCGTCCGCGCTGGCCATGAAGGCGCCGCTGTGAAAGCCGATTCGTCCTGCCGGAAAGCCAGGTACGTTATGCATCGCGAACACGGCGTCGCAAGGAAAGCGCTCGAAGAGGCCATCCTCGATCATCTTGCGCGCGCCGCCCAGGCCTTCTTCGGCCGGCTGAAAAATCAGGTGCAACGTGCCGCGCCACTGTGCGGTTTGCGCGAGGCATCGTGCGGCTGCCAGCAGTATCGCCGTGTGGCCGTCATGACCGCAGGCATGCATCACGCCTTCGTTGCCGCTGGCGTAGGGAAGGCCCGTCGCCTCGCGTATGGGCAGCGCGTCCATGTCGGCGCGCAGGCCGAGACTGCCCCCCTTGCCGCGCTCGAGCGTGGCGACCACGCCCGTGCCGCCCACGCCCCGCGTCACGCGATAGCCCCAAGCTTCGAGCTTTTCGGCGACAAGCGCGCTCGTCACATGTTCTTCGAAGCCCAGTTCGGGCTGCGCATGCAACTGGCGGCGCAACGCAATCATGTCGGCTTCGATTGCCGCCACCTCGGGCAAAACCCACTGTCTGCTCAATTCGCCTCCTCAGTCCATTCGTACATCGTGGAGCGAATCGTATGCAGCGCAAATTCCGGGGAACAGCCAGCGTTTTGTTATGATGACAACCTACCGTTGTCACCCCGCCTCTCGCCGCGCACCCTGATATGAAACTGCACCAACTGGAAGCGCTGGTCGCCAGCGCGGACGCCGGCAGTATTCGCGGCGCGGCCCGTTCGCTCGGGCTCTCGCAGGCGGCTGTCACGCGCGCGCTGCGCGAACTGGAGGCAAACGAGCGCCTGCCGCTCCTGATCCGCGCGCCCGAAGGCATTACCTTCACCGAGCACGGCAAGGTGCTGCTCACGCACGCGCGCATCGTGCTCAATCAACTCGAACACGCGCACAGTGACCTGGAGCGACTGCGGGGCCGCGTGGAAGGCAGTCTCACGGTGGGCGTCACGCCGTGGATTACGCTGACCTTTCTGGCCGAGGCCGTACGGCTGTTTCGCGAGCGCATGCCCGATATCCGTCTGGAACTGGTCGAAGGATTGATGGCCGTTGCCCAGCCGCTGCTGCGCGACGGCAGCATGGATTTCGCCGTCGGCCAGTTGCAGCCCGGCGCGAGCGAGCAGGAGTTCGCATGTGAGGCTGTGCTCACTTACGAATCGTCGGTGATGGTGCGGGAAGGACACCGGAAAGTGCGGGCGCGCTCGATCCACGAACTGCTCGATGAAGACTGGGTGCTGAATTTCGCACCGGACGGCAAACGCGACCTGGTCGACTATCTGTTCACGCGCCACGGCGCGCAGATCGACGAACGCCGCATTGTGCGCGCGCAGTCGGTAGCGACGCTGCAAACCATGGTGGAGCAGGCCGACATGTGCACGTGGAGCCCGACGATCCTGAGCCACGTGCCGCCGCTCGGAGGCCGCCTGCGTTCGCTCCCGTTGCGCGAGGCGTTCGAACCCCGACAACTGGGCATCGTCACGCGCCGCAACAGCACGCTGAGCCGCGCGGCCGTTGCTTTCATCGAATGTTTGCTGCTGGTGATACGCCGGCACGCGCGCTCGGCGAAGAAAGAAGACCTCGCCTTGTTCAAAACCCTGGAGCTATTGATTTAGCGCCTGAGCGTGCGCTCAGGCACGACGACGATCTGGCCTTTACTCGGCAATGCGCTTGAAACTGACGTAGTAGTCGTCGGTGTAGTAGCAGTCGCCGGTCTGCTTGCGCGGTCCACCACATACGACCCGGCGCTGCCCACGATCCGTCATGCCCGGGGTGCGAACCGTGTATGTGTGGTAGTAGCCGCGCGGATGCTTCGGCAGTAATTGCGCGGTGTTACGGAACAAGACGCCGTCGTCCGCAAAAGGAAAGGGGCCGCCCGCTTTGATCAAGCGCAGAGTCTCGGCCGCTTCTCCCGGCAACTGCTTCATGGTGACGGTACCCAGCGCGCCCGCAACCTGCGCGCCTGATGCGGCAGGTGTGCCGCTTGCGCCCTGCGCTGGCTGACCCGGCGCCTGGCTCGCGGATGCGCCCGACGCCTCGGTGACGTTTCGCGAACTGTCCTTGCCGCAACCGCCAAGGATCGCGCTCAAGGCGACGACGCAAGGGAAAACCCACGCTCTTTTCACGAAACGATTCTCCCCTCGTTGACCAGCACTCGACGAACAGGACAAACGTAAAGGTAGCGCTAATGGCGGAGCGAATCAATGCTCGGCCGGGAACACGCACCCGGTACACGACACCCCGGCAGACGAACGGCGGCCGCCTACACCCGTTCCGATGTAAGCGGCCTGGACTTGCAATCGCATAATGCCTGGATGACGCGGTACTTCAACTACGTGTTGCTCCGCACTTCAACTGCGTGATTCAACTGCGTGATGCCCTGCTCTTCAACTGCATGCTGCCCTGCACTTCATCTACGAGTTGCCCTGCACTCCTCATTGATTCAACAGCGTGCTGCTTCGACATTAACCGATCCACTCTGCCACATACGACTACTGCTGCTGGACTGCTGTTCTGCAACGGGTACACGGTATGGTCCAACTCGACCGCAGGAGGGGAATCCTGGGATGGAGCCAACGTCTCGCTCCATGAAAGACAGTGTAGACGTAGACGGGACGAAACAATTGCCCGAAACGAGCCCAATATCGCGCCGAGTTCGCGCAATTGGGCTGCCTCGCTGTTCAGGCTAGCATTTGCGCTTCGGACCGATAGAACGGGTAGTCCGTATAACCGATGTGTGTGCCGCCAAAGAACGTCGGGCGGTCGTACGGATTGAGCGACAGCTTGCGACGCAGCCGCTCCGGAAGGTCGGGGTTCGCGATGAAGTGGCGACCGAATGCAACCAGATCGGCATCGCCGGCCTGCAGGATAGCCTCGGCCTTATCACCATCGAAACCGCCGGCCGCGATGATGGTGCCCGCATAGTGCTTGCGAATGAGCTGCGCAGCAACCGGATTCGGATCGGCGCCCTCGTCTTCGACATTGCCGAGAATGCGGGGCTCGATGAGGTGCAGATACGCGAGATTCAGCTTCGCGAGTTCTCGCGCAACATACGTGAACAGGCCGACAGGATCGCTATCCGACATATCGCCCCACGACCCGCTCGGCCCAAGGCGCACGGCAACCTTGTCGCTTCCCCACACGGTCGGGAATCGACAGAGTCGTGTGGTTTGGAAACTTCGGCGCCCTCTCCAGTCGGCATGGCTATTTCAACCAGAAAGGGCCAACTAAACATTATTGAAAACTGCTCGCATGTCGCTAGCATTCATTCATCGACTGCCAAATCGAATACAGGCAGCGTTTATCAGGTATTGGCGGCCTCCTGGGGAGACGACGGATATGCGAGTTCTGGTATTGGGTAGCGGGGTCGTCGGCGTGACGAGCGCGTTCTATCTGGCGCGCGCCGGCCATGAAGTCACTGTCATCGACCGCGAGCACGGTCCTGCGCTTGAGACAAGCTTCGCAAACGCCGGGCAAATTTCTCCGGGATACGCGGCGCCGTGGGCGGCACCCGGCGTTCCGCTCAAAGCCGTTAAGTGGATGTTCCAGAAGCACGCTCCACTCGCCATCCGCCCGGATGACGCGGACAAGCAATTCCAGCTTCAGTGGATGTGGCAGATGCTGCAGAACTGCACAGCGGAGCGCTACGCCATCAACAAGAACCGGATGGTGCGGCTCGCGCAGTACAGCCGCGATTGCCTGATGGCGCTGCGCGCGGAAACGGGCATCCAGTACGAAGGACGAACCGGCGGCACGCTGCAGGTATTCCGGACGCAGCAGCAATTCGACGGCTCGGCAAAGGACATCGCTGTCCTGAAAGAGGCGAACGTTCCCTACGAGTTGCTCACTGCAGGCGAACTCTCGCGGGCCGAGCCGGCCCTCGCCGCGGCCTCGCATAAACTGACCGGCGGTCTTCGCTTGCCCGGCGACGAGACAGGCGACTGCCAGCTGTTCACGACCCGGCTTGCCGCTCTCGCCGAGGAGGCCGGTGTGACGTTCCGCTACGACACGACCGTCGATACGCTCGTTGTCGAAGACTGCAAGGTCGTTGGCGTCCGTCACGGAACCAGGCTCATCCATGCCGACGCGTTCGTTGTAGCGTTTGGCGCCTATTCGACGAGTTTCCTGTCCGGCCTCATCAAGATTCCGGTCTACCCGCTCAAGGGATATTCGATCACGGCGCCTATCGTGGACGAGGCACGCGCGCCGGTTTCGACTGTCCTCGACGAGACCTACAAGATCGCCATCACGCGTTTCGATAAACGAATCCGCGTGGGCGGCATGGCTGAAATCGTCGGGTTCGACAAGCGCCTGCGCGAGGCTCGGCGCGAGACACTCGAAATGTGCGTGAACGATCTGTTCCCGGGCGGCGGCGATACATCGAAGGCGACGTTCTGGACCGGGCTGCGGCCGATGACGCCGGACGGCACGCCCATTGTCGGCCGCACCGCTGTGTCCAACCTCTTCCTGAACACGGGCCATGGCACGCTTGGGTGGACCATGTCCTGCGGATCGGCGCAGCTTCTCGCCGACCTGATTTCAGGCAGAAAACCCGCTATCCAGCACGATGATTTGAACGTGTTCCGCTACGCCAGGGAGCCGGAGGCCCCGGCGGATTTCGCGCTGGACTAGTCAGTACTGCTGGTGGAGTTGTGAGCGTCGACTGACGCTCGCCTTTGGATCAGTGCGAAGACGGGGCGAACGCTTCGAAGTACATGCGCTCGAGTGCGAGCGTTATGCCGAACTGCGAAGTTTGCCGCAGTCCATTGGCGCCACAGAATTGCAGCTCTCCGCGCTGGCCGACAACGATGACCTCCTGGGCGCCGCCCTCCAGGTACGCCCTGACCCGCGCGCCGATGTCATGCGCAAACTTGCGGTCAAGGAGCACCTCGACGCACAAATCCGGCACAAACGGAACGGGATCGTCCCGGTCAAACCCTTCCCACTTTTCAGGCGGCATCCAGACGACGTCAGGTACGCGGATGCCAAATGACGGTGTCGCTACGGCAACCGACATCGCGGCCACGTGACCAATCTGCTCGGCGATCTGGCAGTACACGTCGGTGAGAACAATCTGGCGCCGTGCCGAGGGTTGAGGATGCGGCACCGCTTCACCGCGGCCATCGAGTTCACAGCATTCCCACGCCCCGGAATCAGCGCTGGGGTGCATCCGACGCCAGGTCGCTACCAGCCCGTCCTGCTCGAGAAGAGTCGACACAACCACAAGCCTCCGATAGGGGAATTATCTAAGGGTATTCCCTTTGTCGATTGCTGAAAAGCCATTGTTTCTGTGCATTGCACCATAGACTACGCAGTATGCATGGATTCGATTTTGCGCCGTTATCGGTGCCATATCTGGAGGTCTTGCGCCAGAGCCACATGGCGGCGTCGCGGCCGAATCTGACTGGCAATCGTCTTTATTGTGCAACGCATCAACGTCATTACAAAGGGTAATATCGGCGTTTGGTATTTAGCTCTTGCCGAAGTCGCATTCTGCGCGCGCGTCGGTGAAGTGTTACCGTAAGAGTTTGTCGAGTGCGCCCCGGCGCTTGAACACGAGAAGTGCAATGGAAATCGATGCGGAGACTTTCCGGCGACTGCGCCGTCTCGCCCCCGTCGTTGACGACGTTCTCAACGCCGGGGAAGTTGAACATGCGGGCCAGGCTGTGAATCTCGCGGCACTCGCGCAACTATGCTCGACCCTCTTCGACGCTTACTGCTCGAAGCATCCCGAGGAGACCGCGCAAGCCAACCTCGACATGCTCGAGTCGCAAAAGTAGCGGCCGGCGGCGCCAGGGTCACTGCGCTCCCGGATGCGCCAGGCCCGCTTCCTCGATAATCTGCTCGTATTTTTCCGCGCCGACTACGTCGCGGTACTCCTGCTTCAGCCGGATGAGCGCCTGCGCCGTTCTGGAAATCACACCGCAAACTTCCAACTGCTCAGCGTGCACCAGGGCCTGCCCCAAAGTCATGGCCACGTCAGTATTCCTTATTGCAGTTGAACAGCCATCAAGTCGTTGACGAACGTGGGCTGGGCCGAAGCGAACTCCATCAGGTTGAGGAAGCCCTCGCTGAGCGCAAACGCCTCCAGCGCATCCTTGCCGCTGTCAGCCTTGATGCGGCCGTAGCTTTCGACCATCTTCAGGTCGGTAATCAAGTACACCATCTCCACCTCTTTCTGTCCGGGTGCCTGGAGTCGTTGTCCACTCAAGGATTCTTTCGAAGAGTACGTAGCGTCACTTAAATCGAGCTTAAACAAGGCCGACAGGACGAAAGCCTTGCCGGGCCGCGATTTAAAAGCGCACGCTGCCGCCACGGCGGCTGACGGCACGCCATCGTCCATGAGAGAAGTTAAGATGAGAGCGAGATAGGCAACGGCTCCCCTCTTCAGGCACCAGAAAGATGGAACGAGAGACATACAAAGGCTACGACTTGTGGGGTCACGCCATCGCGCAACAGGCAGAGCTGCTGACGCCAGAGCGCTACGCGGGGGGCGGGACCATCATCCAGGGTAACAAGCTCATCTGCACTTCCGGCGTCCTGGATCTGTTCGATTCGGAGGAGGACGCGCAGGACGCGGGAATTGCCTGGGCAAAGGCGTGGGTCGACACGCACGGCTAGCGCGCAGGTTCCCTGGGTACTGGATCAGTACGTCAGCGTCACAACGCTGCCGCTCAGTCCGCCTCGCTTTTTTGCCAGGTCAAAAGAATCTGCTGCTTCGCCGTGGTCAGCGTTGCCACGTGCTCGCTCAGTTGCTCGCGGATCCGTTCGGTCGGGCCGCCGATCGAGAGTCCGTACAGGTCGCCGCCGAAATCGAGAGCGACGGCCACCGCCGAAAGCTCGGGCGCACTCTCGCCAATATTCGCGTACCAGCCTCGCTCGTGCGCCGAACTGACCTGATCGATGAAGGTGGCGCAGTCGGCGACCGTGGCAGCCGTGAATCGCTCGAAATGGAGCTTTGTGCAGAGTGCTTCGCGTGTCGACGCGTCGAGTTCGCCGCAAATCACCTTGCCAATCGAGTTTGCATGCAACGGGCGCAGTGACCCGGGCGCGCATGCATAGCGCACGGCCTTCTCCGATTCGACCACGTCGAGATAGATGATCTGCGTGCCATGGATCTTGCCGAGCACGATGGTTTCTCCCGTCGCGTCGCGCAGCTCGACCAGCCGGGGATGCAGCATTTGCACCACCGGATCGACGGCATTGATCGCGTTGGCGAGCAGTTGCAGACGCCGCGTGGGATAGTAGCCGCCCCGCTTGCGCACTTCGTAGAGATAGCCACGGCTCACGAGCGTGCGGGCAAGCGCGAGGCAACTCGACGACGGCACCTCAAGAAGCCGCGCCATTTCGGCAAGGGCCAGCGGCCTCTGTTCGGCGGCGAAGAGCTCGAACAGGTCGAGCGTGCGGGCAACGAGTTTGACGTCCATGGGTCGGGCGTGGGTCGGGCGTGGGTCGGGCATTGGATCGCAAGGCGGCGCGATGCGCCTTGCACTGTTCAGTAAGACTTCGGCAGCCCGAGCACCTTTTCCGCGATGAAGCACATGATCATTTGCGGGCTGACGGGCGCGAGCCTTGGAATCATACACTCCCGCAAAAAGCGTTCGACGTGGTATTCCTTCGCGTAACCCATGCCGCCCAGCGTTGCAATTGCCGTCTGGCACGACTGGAACGCGGCTTCGGCGGCAAGGTATTTTCCGGCGTTGGCTTCGGCGCCGCACGGCTCGCCCGCGTCATACAGCGTGGCGGCCTTCATCACCATCAGGTTCGCGGCCTCGAGCGCCATCCACGCCTGCGCGAGCGGATGCTGGATGGCCTGGTTCTGCCCGATAGGACGTCCGAACACGACACGGTCCTTCGCATACTGCGTTGCGTGGCGCAACGCCGCCTGGCCGAGCCCAACCGCTTCCGAGGCGATCAGGATGCGCTCCGGATTCAGGCCATGCAGCAGATAGTGGAAGCCCTTGCCCTCCTCCCCGATGCGGTCGTCCACAGGCACGCGCAGGCCGTCGATGAAGAGCATGTTCGAATCGACGGCCTTGCGGCCCATCTTCTCGATCTCGCGGACTTCGACGCGCGTACGGTCGAGGTCGGTATAGAAGAGGCTCAGACCATCGGTCGGCTTCGCCACCTGATCCAGCGGCGTCGTGCGCGCGATGATGAGCATCTTGTTCGCGACCTGCGCCGTCGAGATCCAGATCTTGCGGCCGGTGACGACGTAGTGATCTCCGTCGCGCACCGCCTGCGTTTTCAGGTGCGTCGTGTCGAGGCCGGCGTCGGGCTCGGTCACAGCGAAACACGCTTTGTCGCGGCCCTCGATGAGCGGCGGAAGAAACCGCTGCTTCTGCGCTTCGCTGCCGAACACCTGCACCGGATTGAGTCCGAAGATGTTCATATGCACGGCCGACGCGCCCGAAAGCCCCGCACCGGACGCGCTGATCGTGCGCATCATCAGCGCCGCCTCGGTCATGCCGAGCCCCGAGCCGCCGTAGTCCGGCGACATCGCAATGCCAAGCCAGCCGGCATCGGCGAGTGCGCGGTGAAAGTCGTGCGGGAAGCCGCCTTCGCGGTCGCGTTCGAGCCAGTAGCTGTCGTCGAAGCGCTCGCAGATCTTTTCGATTGCAGCGACGATCGACTGCTGGTCTTCATTGAGGTTGAAATTCATGCGGACTTCCTCTCGAGGCATAAACGAAAACGGTATTAGAGCGGGAACACGCCCACCAGCACCGCGGTGAACACCATCAGCACCGTGGCGGCGAACAGAAATGGAATCGTGAACTTCTGATGCTCGGCGAGTTCCACGCCCGTCAACCCGACGATCAGGAACGTTGCCGGCGTGAGCGGGCTGACGGGAAAGCCGGTGGTCATCTGACCGAGGAGCGCCGCCTGCGCCATCTGCACGGACGGCACACCCAGCATTTCCCCGCTCTTCGCCAGAACCGGCAGGATGCCGAAGTAAAACGAATCGGGGTCGAAAAGCAGGCTGAGCGGCATCGAAACAAGTCCCAGCACGAATGGCATGTGGCGGGCGTGATCGGCGGGCACATGCTGCACGACGACTTCGGCCATGGCATTGAGCATGCCGGTGCCGGTCATGATGCCGGTGAAAGCCCCCGCCGCAAGCAGCACGCTCGCCATCATCAGGGCCGCCTTCGCATGCGCGTCGACGCGTTCGCGCTGCTGGTTCACATCGGGATAGTTGATGACCAGCGCCAGCGCCGTGCCGATCATGAACATGACCATGGGATCGACGATGCCCGACACGAGCGTCACGAGCACGACCAGTGTCAGCACCAGATTGATCCAGAAACGCTCAGGCCGGCGCAGCGCGAGTTCCTCCGGGGTGAGCACACGCGGCGTGGCGGCAATGCCGGCCGCATGTTCGCGTGTGAGACCAAGGCGCTTTTCCTCGCGCTTGCCGAGCACGTAGGCCGTGCCGAACACGAAAACCAGACCGACGATCTGCACGGGAATCATCGGATAGAAGATCACGGTGCCCGGAATATGCAGGGCCGCGGAAGCGCGCAGCATGGGCCCGACCCAGGGAAGGAAGTTCACGCCCGCGGCCATCGAGGCGACGCACGCAAGAATCCGGCGGTCGAGACCGAGGCGCGTATAGAGCGGCATCATCGCAGGCAGCGTGACGAGGAACGTGACGGCGCCCGACCCATCGAGGTGGATAAGCAGCGCAAGCAGTGCGGAACCCATGACAATGCGCGGAGGATGGCAGCCCACCACGCGCAGCACGCCGTTGATGATCGGGTCGAGCATTCCCGCATCAGTCAGGATGCCGAAGAAAAGAATCGCAAAGACGAACATGCCCGCAACCGGACCGATGTTCTGCACCCCATGAACGATGAACTTCGCGGTGGAGAGCCCGAATCCCGCAGCCAGCGCGGCGACGATGGGCACGGCGATCAGTGCGACGAGGGGCGAGAGCCGCTTCGTGATGATCAGCGTGAACAGGGCGATGATCGCGAGCGTTCCGATTAGCGCGAGCATGAACCAGTCTCCCTGTGCGTGAGGCTGCTTGCCTGGTGGGTAAGTGCCATTTCAGTCTCCTGCGCGGCGTTGCGTGCGCCGCCGTTGTGGTGATGTCCGGCTGCCTGTCGATGCGCTGGCTAGGTCTCGCGTGTTCGCTCGCCGAAGACCTGCGCCGCGTGTTCGTCGAGTGCCGGCGGCTTGCTCCGGTAAGTGGCCGGCGTGCGGCCAAGCTTGATCGGCGATGCGATGCCGCGGTAGGTCCCCATCTCGACCATCATTGCGCGGTGGTCGACGTGGGGATGCGCGAGCGCCGCCCCCACGCCAAGCACCGGCGCACATGGCACGCCGTGGCGCACGAGCAGGTCGGCAAGCTGTGGGCCATCCCAGCCGGCGAAACATTGTTCGAGTTCCGCGCGCAGTTCGTTGCGGTGCTGGCTGCGCGAGCGATTGTCGGCAAAGCGTGGGTCGTCGGCGAGGTGCGCTACGTCGATCAGCCGGCAGAGCGCCCCGAACTGCGTGTTGTTGCCGACCGCGAGGAAGATGTCGCCGCTGCCGGTGTGGAACATGTCGTAAGGCGTAATGTTCGGATGGGCGTTGCCGGTGCGCTGCGGCTCCTTGCCGGAGTAGAAGTAATTGGGCGTGTGCGGATGGAGGATCGAGAGCGCGCAATCGAACAGCGTCGATTCGACGAACTGGCCCTGCCCGCTAACCTCGCGTTCGCGCAACGCCATCAGGACGCCGAGGGCGGCATTGAGTCCCGTCACGAGATCGACGATCGGCACGCCGACACGTAGCGGTGCACCACCTGCCTCGCCGTTGACGCTCATGAGCCCGGTCATCGCCTGGATCGCCGCGTCGTAGCCGGGCAAGGCGCCGAGCGGACCGTCCGCGCCGAAGCCGGACACGCGGCAATGCACGAGCCGGGGAAAGCGCGTGGCGAGCACGGTGTCATAACCGAGCCCCCATCGCTCGAGCGTGCCGATCTTGAAGTTCTCGACCAGGACGTCGGCCGTTTCGAGCAGTGCGAGCAGCCGTTCGCGCTCCGCAGGCTGTGTGAGATCCAGCACGACGCCCAGCTTGTTGCGATTGACGCCCTGAAAGTACGAAGCGGTCTCGCCATCGAACGGCGGCCCCCAGCCGCGCGTTTCATCGCCGCCAGGCGGCTCGATCTTGATCACTTCCGCGCCATGGTCGGCGAGAATCTGCGTGCAGTATGGGCCGCCGAGGACACGGGACAGGTCCACGACGCGCAAGCCGTGTAGCGATCCGGCCGTTGAAAGTGAAGGAATGTCCATTTTTATCTGCACTACTGATTGATGAGAACTGAGATCGCGCAATCACCCATGCCGGTGCGGCCGGCTGGTGAACAGCCGACAGGTATCCGGCAGTGGAGAACCGTTACGTCGTGCGTGCCGGCTCAACGCGAGTGTACGCATTGAAATTCACTGAGGTGAATGAATATTCACACACAGGAATATGAGAGGTCAAGCCGGATCCCAAAAAGCCGCCCCAGGAATGTCCCTGGTGCTGGATGGCCAACGCCCGTCGCCCTGCCGGCTTTTATCGGCTGCAGGGGTGAGCCCGGGGAGAACAAGGCAGAAACGGGAAAGGCAACGGAAAAGGTCGATCCGACCAGATGAGAGGAATTCTGGAGCGGTCAGGGTTTTGCGGAGCGAGAGGCTGAAGCAACATGTAATCGCTGAAACCCTTGGTGGGCCGGGTGGGGTTCGAACCCACGACGTCCTTTCGGAGGCGGATTATGAGTCCGCTGCCTGCAACCAACACGGCGTCCGGCCCACGAAGCTACGAAGCGTAGCGACAAACGAAACTACGATGACGTGTCAACAAAAAAGCCCGGTCTACCCAAAGGCCGGGCTTTTCGACGACAGGCCGACATACTACACGAAAGCGGGTCGGCCTGGCCATCGTGCACGTGACTTACGTGCATTAAATCTAACCAGACTCAATTCCCTTCGAGGAACGACTTGAGCTTGTCCGAGCGGCTCGGGTGGCGCAGCTTGCGCAGCGCCTTCGCTTCGATCTGGCGAATGCGTTCGCGCGTCACGTCGAACTGCTTGCCCACTTCTTCGAGCGTGTGATCGGTGCTCATCTCGATACCGAAGCGCATGCGCAGCACCTTCGCCTCGCGCGGCGTGAGCGAGTCGAGCACATCCTTCACGACGTCGCGCATCGAAGCGTGCAACGCGGCGTCGGCAGGCGCCACCGTGTTGTTGTCCTCGATGAAGTCGCCCAGATGCGAATCGTCGTCGTCGCCGATCGGCGTTTCCATGGAGATCGGCTCCTTCGCGATCTTCATGATCTTGCGGATCTTGTCCTCTGGCATTTCCATCTTCTCGGCGAGCGTTGCCGGATCCGGCTCGAGACCGGTTTCCTGCAGGATCTGCCGCGAAATGCGGTTCATCTTGTTGATCGTTTCGATCATGTGAACCGGAATGCGGATCGTGCGCGCCTGGTCCGCGATCGAACGCGTGATGGCCTGACGGATCCACCACGTCGCGTAGGTCGAGAACTTGTAGCCGCGCCGATATTCGAACTTGTCCACCGCCTTCATCAGGCCGATGTTGCCTTCCTGGATCAGGTCGAGGAACTGCAGGCCACGGTTCGTGTACTTCTTCGCAATCGAGATCACGAGACGCAGGTTCGCCTCGGTCATCTCGCGCTTCGCCTGGCGCGCCTTGAGTTCACCGGCCGCCATCTGGCGGTTGGTTTCCTTCAGGTCCTTGAGTGGCAGCACCACGCGCGCCTGCAAATCGAGCAGGCGCTGCTGCTGCTCGCGGATGGCCGGAATGTTGCGCGAGAGGATGCCGCTATATGCATGGCTCTCGTCGACGATCTTTTCCGACCACTCGAGGTCGGTTTCATTGCCCGGGAAACGTGCGATGAACTCCGAGCGCGGCATGCCGCACTTGTCCACGACCGTGTGAAGAATCTGGCGTTCGACCTGGCGCACTTCGTCCACCTGCGCACGCAGCGTGTCGCACAGGCGCTCGACGGTACGCGCCGTGAAGCGGATCGACATCAGCTCGTTCTGGATGGTTTCCTGCGCCTTGAGGTAAGACTTCGACTTGTAGCCTTCCTTCTCGAACGCGCGGCGCATCTTGTCGAACCATTCGCTGATGAGGGCGAACTTTTCGAGCGAGGCACGCTTGAGGGCTTCGAGCTGCGCCGCGTTGGCCGTCGCCTGCGCCGCGCCGTCGTCCTCTTCCTCCTCCTCCTCTTCTTCTTCTTCCGCTTCTTCCTCTTCGTCCTCGTTTTCGATCTCTTCCGCTTCCTTGGCGTTGAAGCCGTCGGTGTCTTCAGCGTTGGGATCGATCAGGCCGTCGACGAGTTCATCCACGCGAATCTCGTCGTTCGCCACGCGCTCGGCCATGGCGAGGATGTCGGCAATAGTGGTCGGGCAGGCGGAGATCGCCATGACCATGTGCTTGAGGCCGTCTTCGATGCGCTTGGCGATTTCGATTTCGCCTTCGCGCGTGAGGAGCTCGACCGTGCCCATTTCGCGCATGTACATACGCACCGGGTCCGTCGTGCGGCCAAATTCGGAGTCGACAGTGGACAGCGCGACTTCCGCTTCCTCTTCCACTTCGTCGTCCGAAGAAGCGTTGGGTGCGTTGTCGTTGAGCAGTAGCGTTTCGGCGTCGGGCGCCTGCTCGTAGACGGCCACGCCCATGTCGTTGAACGTGCTGATGATGCCTTCGATCGCCTCGGTTTCCGTGAAGTTGTCCGGGAGGTGATCGTTGATTTCCGCATAGGTGAGGAAGCCGCGCTCCTTGCCGAGCTTGATGAGCGCACGCAGCTTCGTGCGCCGCTCCTCGAGTTCCTCGACGGTGCCGGGCTGCGACGACGCGAACGCGTCTTTCAGCAGCGCCTTCTCCTTCGCTCGCCGGTCGCGCGCACGGGTCGTCTTTTCGACCTTGCCCGCGGCGGGGGGGCTGTCTTCGCTCTGGTTTGCGTCGTCATCGACGGGTACTTCATTCAGCTTTTTCGTCATGGAGTTCGCCGTACCGGCTAGTGTCTCGACTCGCGGCTGCTGGACAACAGCCTCTTGAACCGTGGATGCTTGAGCCTCGCGCTCTGCCGCATCGTCCTCGACGGCAGGCACTTCCCTTGCACTTCTCGAACCGGACCGCTTCGTTGCCGGCTGCGTAGCGGCTTTCGCCGCACGGACAGGCGCTGCTCGCGCAGCCGAAACAGTCATCGACCTCTTCCGGGTAGCCGGTTCAGAACGGTTGGTGGACTCACTGCCCGACGACCGGGCGGAAGAACGGGCAACTGTGGTCGCTGTGACCTCGCTGGTCGGCTCCGTCGAGCCCTTGCCTGTTGCCTTTTTTCCGCCTGTAGTCTTTGCCATTGCCATTCCGCCCCTTGCTGGAAAACTGGACATTCACGGATTACCCCAACCCATTATGCCCACCCGGAAAAAACAAAAACAAACCGCTGAAAACCTGTTATTTTACCACGCAGGGCAATAATCCCCCCGCGCGGTCCTTCCCTTACAAACCGAGCTGACGTTTCATGTCAGCCCGCGTCTGATTCAGTGACATCAATTCGGCAAGTTCCTCAGGCGTATGTCGCGACTGCCGCGAAAGCGCGTCCAGGCGATCGCAACAGGCGTCGTACCGCATTTTCAGGATTGCCGCCGTCAATTCTTCGCTCACGAGCCGCTCCTGCTCGCGGCGCTCCTCCACCGCAGCGCCATCTTCCGGATTTTTCATCAGCAAATCCCGAACGTTTTCATCATAGTCCAGAATTTCGCGAAAAATCTCCTCGAAGGTTGGAGCATTGGCCCCATTTCTCAGCAGGTCCGAAAGCAGCTGAAATTCCACCGAGTCGCCCAGTGCCCGCGCGTGAGTGGTCACTTCCTCGAACAACTCGCCGTGGCGCGTCAGTCCGATCAGCGCCTGTTCGGCCTCGTTGTCCAGTTGCAGCACGATGCGCGGGTGCATCACGAGGTTGCGCAGCGCCTTGCGCTCGATACCGGTCACAAGGTGCCGGTCCTTGCGTGCGGGCGCCTGACGCGCCGCCTGGGCAATGCGCGCGTCGACTTCGCACAGCGCGGCCACTTCCTCGAACGGCACGTCCAGGCGGTCCGCGAACATGTGCATGATCTGCGCCCGCAGGGCGTTCGCCGGCAGCGCCTGCAGGAGCGGCTTCGCGTCGAACAGCGCCCGGGCGCGCCCTTCCGGCTGGTCGAGCTCCTTGTCCGCCAGCACCTCGTTGAGCATGAACTGGGACAGCGGCATGGCCCGCTCGACCTGCTCCGAGAACGCCTCGGTGCCGAATTCGCGCACGTAGCTGTCCGGGTCGTGCTCTTCTGGCAGGAACAGAAAGCGAATCGTGCGGTTGTCGGCCGCGTGCGGCAGGCACGCGTCGAGCGCACGGCGCGCGGCGCGGCGGCCCGCCGAGTCGCCGTCGAAGCTGAAGATCACCGTGTCGGTCTGACGCATGAGCTTCTGCACGTGGATCGGCGTGCACGCGGTGCCGAGCGTCGCCACGGCGTTCTGGAAACCCAACTGCGCGAGCGCGACGACATCCATATACCCCTCGACCACCAGAACATAGCGCTGTTCCCGGATCGCGAGGCGCGCCTCGAACAACCCGTACAGTTCGCTGCCCTTGTTAAATAGCGGCGTTTCCGGGGAATTCAAATACTTGGGCTCGCCGCCGTCCAGCACGCGGCCGCCAAAGCCGATGACCTGGCCCTTGACATTGCGGATCGGGAACATCACGCGGTCGCGGAAACGGTCGTAGCGGCGCGACTGCCCTTGCGCGTCCTGCTTTTCGCTGACGATGACGAGGCCCGCCTCGACCAGCGCATCGTCGCGATAGTGGGTAAACGCCGTTTCGAGGTTCTGCCATCCATCGGGCGCGTAGCCCAGGCCGAAGCGCGCGGCGATTTCGCCCGTGAGGCCGCGCTTCTTGAGGTACTGGATGGCGTTGGTCGCGCTGCGCAGCTGCTTGCGGTAGTAATCGCAGGCGGTCTGCATGACGTCGGAAAGCGCGGTGGTAACGGCCTTCGAGGCAGCCGGAGCATAGCCGCCCGCCGCGCCGGCCCCACCGCCGCCACCGCGCATGGGCGAAGGCTCTTGCGGCACGGTCAGGCCGACCGACTGGGCGAGTTCGTTGACAGCCTCGGGGAACGTCAGCCCCGCGTGCTCCATGAGGAAGCCGATGGCGGTGCCGTGCGCGCCACAGCCGAAGCAGTGATAGAACTGCTTGGTTGGACTAACCGTGAACGAAGGGCTCTTCTCGTTATGGAACGGACACAAGCCCATGAAGTT
Organism: Paraburkholderia sp. CNPSo 3281; assembly: GCF_024206515.1. Taxonomy (NCBI): domain Bacteria; kingdom Pseudomonadati; phylum Pseudomonadota; class Betaproteobacteria; order Burkholderiales; family Burkholderiaceae; genus Paraburkholderia; species Paraburkholderia sp. CNPSo 3281. The sequence goes on from NZ_JAMBPS010000008.1 coordinate 101,021, forward strand.
CGCGCCGCCCTTCTTGAGCTGCACGTAGCGACCCACCACGTCGACGATATCGACGCGGTTCAGCAGGTCTTGCAGGAACGAATGCGGAATCATCGAAGCGAGCGCGCTTGGGCAGCCGGGGCTCGCGCGGCCCGATACGTGACATACGCGTGACGTACGGGCCTCGCGGCGTCGCCCTTGGGCCGGGCCGGCGCCGTGTGCGAGCCGGGTGCGCTTACTTCGAGAGCGCGGCTTTGACGAGCCCGGACACGGCCGTCATGTCGGCGCGCCCGGCCAGCTTCGGCTTGAGCACGCCCATCACCTTGCCCATGTCCTGCGGGCCGGCTGCGCCCACCTGCGCGACGGCGGCCTGCACCTCGGCGGCGATCTCGGCGTCCGAGAGCTGCGCGGGCATGTAGGCGGTCAGGACGGTCAGCTCGGCGGCTTCCTTGTCGACGAGATCGGTGCGGCCCGCGGCCTCGAACTGGCTGATCGAGTCCTTGCGCTGCTTGATCATCTTGTCGATGACGGCCGTGATGCCGGCGTCGTCGAGCGTCACGCGTTCGTCGACTTCACGTTGCTTGATAGCGGCGAGCAGCAGACGAATCGTGGCGAGGCGTTCGCTTTCGCGCGCGCGCATCGCGGTTTTCATGTCGTCGTTGATCTGGTCTTTGAGACTCATCACTCACCTGAATTACGTTGGGGTTGCTGGAATGCAAAAACCCGCCTGGAAACGCTTCCAGGCGGGTTGGCGCAAATTCGACATGGTTGCGACCACACCAGAGGACAGCGGCGGCCGCGTTGCGCGATGTAACCAGAGGCCGCGGACCGGCTGTCCACGTCGCCGCGAGATTTACGCGAGGCCCACGCTGGAACTGCGCGGCCACGCGCCACGGCGACGCCGGAATCAGTACAGCTTCTTCGGCAACATCTGGCTGCGCAGACGCTTGAAGTGGCGCTTCACCGCCGCCGCCTTCTTGCGCTTGCGTTCAGCCGTGGGCTTCTCGTAGAACTCGCGCGCGCGAAGTTCGGTCAACAGACCGTTCTTCTCGATCGTGCGCTTGAAGCGGCGCATGGCGACTTCAAAGGGTTCGTTTTCTTTTACGCGGATGGTCGTCATTTTCCAATAACGGATCGGGGGTAAAGAGGCCTGAGTATAGCAGTTCCGGGTTTGGGCATTACGTGCCGGTTCGGGGGGAAACCCCAATTCTGGCAACCGGACCGACCGCCCCCAGAGCCTTCCCCGGCGGGGCTGCGCAGCATCACGCAGCGCCCGGCCCGACCAGCAGCAACGGCACATGCGTGATCTCGATGGCGCGCTGGGCGACGCTGCCGAGCAGCCAGCGCGCGACGCCCCGCCGGCCCTGTGTCCCAAGCGCGACGAGATCGGCCTGCCAATCCTGCGCGTCGCGCAAAACGGTGTGGGCGATGTCGTCGCGCATGCGCCCGGTGGCCACGAGGGCCGTTTCATAGGCACGGCCTGACGCGTCGAGCTGCGCGTGCGCTCCAGCGAGCGCCTTGCGCCCAAGGTCGGCGAGCGCATCTTCCAGCACCGAACCGGGCACCGGGTCGCCGGCCACGCTGCTGCGGTCCACGACATAAACCGCGCGCAGCGTGGTTTGCGGTTCGGCCAGCCGCAGCGCCGCGTCGATCGCCTGCGCCGAGGCCGGACTGCCGTCCGTCGCCAGCAGGATGCGGGCGAGCGGCGCGTGAGCGTTCGCTTCTTCGTACTCCACGGGCACGACGAGCAGCGGACAGGGCGCGCAAACCGCGAGCGCACCCGAAACCGAACCGTCGACCCAGCGCTTCATGCGCCCCTGGTGCCGCGTGCCGACGACCAGCATGTGGGCCTGCCAGTCACGCGCCGCGTCGGCGAGCGCAGGCACGACAGCGCCGGCCTCGGCGGAGAGACCGACCACCTGCCCTTCGACCAGGGCGGCTTGTCCGTTGAACGCCGACATCGCGTGCTCGAGCGTGCGCTCGGCGGCGTGGAGATATTCGTCGCGCGCCGCGCTGAGCGCGTCCGATATCCACGCATCGCCTGCGGTGTAAGCGCCGCCGGCATTCCACGCGCCTGGCGGTTCGGCCGCGCACACGATACGCACCTGGGCTTCGCGCGGCACCACACGCGACGCAAAACGCAGTGCCTGCGTCGATGCCTTCGAATCGTCCACGGCAATCATGATTCGCCGCAGTGGCCCGCGCATTTGCACGCTGTGCTGCTGTTCCTCTCGATTCACGTTTCGTACCTTTTCCTCGTGGTCAGGCATTCAAGCGTGAACCTCGGAGGCCGAGCCAACAATGACAGGGGTCAACCGCGAGAGAGTCGGCAGGGCGTGTCGGTCGGAAAATCAGCCTGCGCTCAGCGAATATTGGGCGGCCGCCTCCCCGGCCGCAACGCCCGAGGCCCACGCCCACTGGAAGTTATAGCCGCCAAGCCAGCCCGTCACGTCCACGGCTTCGCCCACGAAATAGAGGCCCGGCACGCGCTGGCTCATCATCGTCGCCGAGGAGAGTTCGCGTGTGTCCACGCCGCCGCGCGTGACCTCCGCCTTCTTGTAGCCTTCGGTGCCCGTGGGGGTGAGCGTCCACTGGGAGAGCCCTTCACCGATCTTGCGCAGCGTTTTATCCGGCAGATCGGCGATACGCGCGTCGGCCTTCACCTGATGCGCCTCCAGCCACACATGCGCGAGGCGCGCCGGCACCCATTCGGCGAGCAGGTTACCGATCTGACGTTTCGTCGCGCCCTTGGCTTCGATCATCGCCGCCGCCGGATCGTGCTCGGGCAGCAGGTTCACGCGGATCGGCTGGCCGGGCTGCCAGAAGCTCGAAATCTGCAGGACGCCGGGACCGGACAGGCCGCGATGCGTGAAGAGCAGGTCTTCGTCGAAGGCGCCGCCGGTCTTGCGCTCGCCCGTCGTCACGTGAACTTCGAGCGAAACGCCTGCGAGCGGCACATAGGGCGCCCACTCGTCCTGCGCGAACGTGAGCGGCACGAGCGCGGGGCGCATGTCGATGAGCTTGTGGCCGAACTGCTTCGCGATGCGATAGGCGAAGTCGGTCGCGCCGATCTTCGGGATCGACAGGCCGCCGGTCGCGATCACGAGCGCTTTCGCGCGTATCTCGCCCTGCGGCGTGCCGAGCGTGAAGCCCGCGCCGTCGGCATGACTCACCGCTTCCACTGGCAGCGGCCGACGCCACGCCACGTGGCCCGCGTCGCACTCGGCGCGCAGAACGTCGATGATCGCGTCGCTCGACTGGTCGCAGAAAAGCTGGCCCTTGTGCTTTTCGTGCCAGGTCACGCGATGCTGGCGCAGCAGCGCGAGGAAGTCGCGCGGCGTGTAGCGCGCCAGCGCCGAGCGGCAGAAGTGCGGGTTGCCCGAGAGATAGTTGGCGGGGCTCGCGTGCAGGTTCGTGAAGTTGCAGCGCCCGCCGCCCGAAATGCGGATTTTTTCCGCGAGGCGCGGCGCGTGGTCGATCAGCGCCACGCGGCGGCCCTGCTGGCCCGCCACCGCCGCGCACATCATGCCGGCCGCCCCTGCGCCGATCACGGCGATGTCGAAAGATTCCATGGCGCGCATTCTACCTGCGCCGCGGCGAGGCCTGTCCGCGGGGGGCTCCGCTTGCCGCCCTCAACCGGCTTCGACGCGCGCTGCTATACTTTTATGTTCTGTTAATTCTTGATTTAGCGACGGTTTTTGGCGGCTCGCGCCGCGCGATACCGTTGCCCTGCCCCACATCATGCTCGTTCTCGGCATCGAAAGCTCCTGCGACGAAACCGGCCTCGCGCTCTACGACAGCGAGCGCGGCCTGCTCGCGCACGCGCTGCACTCGCAGATCGCCATGCACCGCGAGTACGGCGGCGTCGTGCCGGAGCTTGCCTCGCGCGACCATATCCGCCGCGCGCTGCCGCTGCTCGAAGAAGTGCTCGCGAAGAGCGGCGCGGCGAAAAGCGACATCGACGCCATCGCCTTCACGCAAGGCCCCGGCCTCGCGGGCGCGCTGCTCGTGGGCGCGAGCATCGCCAATGCGCTCGCCATGGCATGGAATCGGCCGACCGTGGGGATTCACCACCTCGAAGGGCACCTGCTTTCGCCGCTATTGGTCGATGCGCCGCCGCCGTTTCCGTTCGTCGCGCTGCTCGTGTCGGGCGGCCATACGCAACTGATGCGCGTGACCGACGTGGGCGTCTACGAAACCCTCGGCGAAACGCTCGACGACGCCGCCGGCGAAGCCTTCGACAAAACGGCCAAGCTGCTCGGCCTCGGCTATCCGGGCGGCCCGGAAGTCTCGCGCCTCGCGGAGTTCGGCACGCCAGGCGCGGTCGAACTGCCGCGTCCGATGCTGCATTCGGGCGATCTCGACTTCAGCTTCAGCGGCCTCAAAACGGCTGTGCTCACGCAAGTGAAAAAGCTCGGCACGAATATCTGCGAGCAGGGCAAGGCCGACATCGCGCGAGGTTTCGTCGATGCAGCCGTCGAAGTGCTGGCCGCGAAATCGCTCGCCGCGCTCAAGCGCACGCAGATGAAGCGCCTCGTGGTGGCGGGCGGCGTGGGCGCGAACAAGCAGTTGCGCGAGACGCTTTCGGCGGCGGCGCAAAAGCGCGGCTTCGAGGTGCATTACCCGGACCTGTCGCTGTGCACCGACAACGGCGCGATGATTGCGCTCGCGGGTGCGCTGCGCCTCGCGCGCTGGCCCGAGCAGGCCACGCGCGATTACGCGTTCACGGTGAAGCCGCGCTGGGATCTGACGTCGCTCGCGCAGCAGTAATCCGTTTGCCGCCGCAGACGTAAAAAAGCCGCCCTGGGGCGGCATTTTTGTTGACGGCGCAACCGGGCGGCCAGCTTTACGCCGCGCGCTTGTCGTGCTCGATCACGGCGTAGGCGCTGTGATTGTGGATCGACTCGAAGTTTTCGGCTTCGAGCGTATAGGAGATCACGCGCGCGTCGGCGTTCAGTCGCACGGCCACGTCGCGCACGAGGTCTTCGACGAACTTGGGGTTCTCATACGCGCGCTCGGTCACGAACTTCTCGTCGGGACGCTTGAGCAAGCCCCACAGCTCGCACGACGCCTCTTCTTCGGCGATGCGAATGAGGTTCTCCACCGGCAGATCGCCTTCGAACTCGACGTTCATCGTCACGTGCGAGCGCTGGTTGTGCGCGCCGTATTGCGAGATCTTCTTCGAGCACGGGCACAGGCTCGTCACGGGCACGAGCACCTTGAGGAACAGGCGCGTTTGCCCGTTGCGCACGTCGCCAGTGAGCGTCACTTCGTAGTCCAGCAGACTTTCCACGCCCGACACCGGCGCCACTTTCTTCACGAAGTACGGGAACGTCACTTCGATACGGCCCGCCTGTGATTCGAGCTTCGTGAGCATCGCGGCCAGCATCGCGCGGAACGTCGCGGGCGTAAGCGGCGCCTTGTTCTCTTCGAGCAGCGCGACGAAGCGCGACATGTGCGTGCCCTTCTGGTCGGCCGGCAGATGAACGTCGAGATTCCACGTCCCGACGCTCGGCTGGACGTCGCCCGCGCCCGTCTTCACCGTGAGCGGATGGCGCACAGCCTTCACGCCGACGCGCTGGATCACGATCTGACGGGTATCGACGGAGCTTTGGACGTCCGGCATCACGAAGGCCGGGTTCATCTGATTCATGTTCTTATCCTCAAGCCGCGCCGGACGCGGCGCGCAAATAACAAACGCCGGCATGAGCCGGCGTTTGCTGGCGGAAAGCCGGGTACGGAACCCGCCCGCCAGTTCAAATGTGAATTGGGCTGCCGCGAGGCGCCAGGCAAACGCCAGGCAAACTATAGCGACCTCAATCGACCTTACGCGACGCGCATCACCGACTTGCCGGACACCGCCTTGTCGAGAAAGCGCTCGCGAATGGACTTCGCGATCCCTGCTGCGTCGAGCCCACAGCCCGCCAGCAGCTTCGCCGGGTCGCCGTGGTCGATGAAGCGGTCGGGGAGGCCCAATTGTAGTACGGGCTTGATAACCCCACTTTCAAGGAGGGCTTCCACACAGGCCGAACCGGCGCCGCCCATGATGCTGCCTTCCTCGACGGTCACGAGGTAGTCATGCGTTTCGGCGAGCTGCTTCACGAGGTCCGCGTCGAGCGGCTTCACGAAGCGCATGTTCGCCACGGTGGCGTCCAGTTCATCGGCAGCCTTGAGCGACGGCGCGACCATCGTACCGAACGCGAGAATCGCGATACGGCTACCTGCCGGCGCCCTGCTCTCGCGGCGGACTTCGCCCTTGCCCACCGGCAGCGCGGCCATCTGCTTGACGGTCGCCACGCCCGTGCCCGCACCGCGCGGGTAGCGCACGGCCGTCGGGCAGTCCTGCTGGAGCGCCGTGTAGAGCATCTGACGAGATTCGTTTTCGTCGGACGCCGCCATGATCATCATGTTCGGGATGCAGCGCATGAACGCGAGATCGTATGCGCCCGCGTGCGTCGCGCCATCGGCGCCGACGAGGCCCGCGCGGTCGATCGCGAACACGACCGGCAGGTTCTGCAGCGCCACGTCGTGAATCAGCTGGTCATACGCGCGCTGCAGGAAGGTTGAGTAGATCGCGACCACGGGCTTCAGGCCCTCGGCCGCGAGACCGCCCGCGAACGTCACGGCGTGCTGCTCGGCGATGCCCACGTCGTAGTAGCGGTCCGGGAAGCGCTTTTCGAACTCCACCATGCCCGAGCCTTCGCGCATGGCCGGCGTGATGCCGATCACGCGCTGGTCGAGTTCGGCCGCGTCGCAGAGCCATTCGCCGAACACCTGCGTGTAGGTCTTCTTGGCGGGCGTTGCCGACGGCTTGATGCCTTCGGCCGGGTTGAACTTGCCGGGACCGTGGTACAGGACCGGGTCGGCTTCGGCGAGCTTGTAGCCCTGGCCTTTCTTCGTCACGACGTGCAGGAATTGCGGGCCGCGCAGTTCCTTGATGTTCTGCAGCGTCGGGATCAGCGAATCCAGATCGTGGCCGTCGATCGGCCCGATGTAGTTGAAGCCGAATTCCTCGAACAGCGTAGCCGGCACGATCATGCCCTTCGCGTGCTCTTCGAGCTTGCGCGCGAGGTCGAGCACCGGCGGCGCATGGCGCAGCACGCGCTCCACGCCCGCGCGTGCGGCGGCGTAGAAGCGGCCCGACATGAGGCGCGCGAGATGGCGATTGAGCGCGCCAACCGGCGGCGAAATCGACATGTCGTTGTCGTTGAGGATGACGAGCAGCGGCACGTCGTCTTCCACGCCGCCGTTGTTCAGGGCCTCGAAGGCCATGCCGGCCGTCATCGCGCCGTCGCCAATCACGGCGATGCCCATGGCGTTGTCGCCCTTGAGCTTGCTCGCGACGGCCATGCCGAGCGCCGCCGAAATCGACGTGCTCGAGTGCGCGGTGCCGAACGTGTCGTACGGCGACTCGTCGCGTTTCGGGAAGCCCGAAATGCCGCCGAGTTGACGCAGCGTCGACATCTGGTCGCGGCGGCCCGTCAGGATCTTGTGCGGATAGGTCTGATGGCCCACGTCCCAGACGATGCGGTCGCGCGGCGTGTCGAACACGTAGTGCAGCGCGATCGTCAGTTCGACCGTACCAAGGTTGGACGACAGGTGGCCGCCCGTTTGCGAGACGCTCTCGAGAACGAAGGCACGCAGTTCGTCGGCAAGCGGTTGCAACTGGCGGCGATCAAGGCGGCGCAAATCCGCCGGGTCGTCAATGGTTTTCAGCAAGTCGTACATCGTCGTTCCATTGTAGGAAAACTGGCGCTCCCGCACTTTTTCTGCGCATTACTTCCGTTTCATGCGCGTGGGCGGGTTGCGCGGTCAGCTCACCCGGTTCACCACCAGGTCAGCGAGTTCGGCGAGGCGCTGAGCGCGCGCGCCGAACGGTTCGAGCGCCGCGTGCGCGTCGGCGCGCAACTGCTGTGCGAGCGCACGCGAGGCATCAAGACCGATAATCGACACGTAGGTCGGCTTGCCGTCCTTCGCGTCCTTGCCCGCGGTCTTGCCGAGCGTTGCGGAGTCGGCGGTGACGTCGAGAATGTCGTCCACCACCTGGAATGCGAGGCCCACGGCCGCCGCGTACCTGTCGAGCGCGGCAAGGCTTTCCGCCGAAGGCGTCTCGCCCGCCAGCGCGCCCATGCGGACCGCGGCGCGCAGGAGCGCGCCGGTCTTCAGGCGGTGCATCGTTTCGAGCTGCTCGCGGGTAAGCGAATGGCCTACGCTCGCGAGGTCGATGGCCTGGCCGCCGGCCATGCCGATCGAGCCGCTAGCCAGCGCGAGTTCGCGCACGAGCGATGCCTGGTGCTGGGCACCGAGCACATCCGAGGTCAGCGCGATGAAGGCCTGCGACTGCAGCGCATCGCCCACCAGCAGCGCCGTCGGTTCGTCATATTTGACGTGTACGGTGGGTTTGCCGCGACGCATGTCGTCGTCGTCCATGCACGGCATGTCGTCGTGCACGAGCGAGTAGACGTGGATCATTTCGAGCGCACAGGCCGCCGCGTCGAGCGCTTCCGGCGTGGCGTTCGTGAGTTCGCCCGCCGCGTGGCAAAGGAGCGGACGCACCCGCTTGCCGCCGCCCATCACGGCATAACGCATAGCGTCATGCAGCGGCGCCGGCAGCACGTCGGCAGCCGGCAAATAGTGATCGAGCGCGCTTTCGACCCGGTCGAGTACCTGCCGGGTCCATTGGTCAAATGTCATAGATCGTCGTCTCCGCCCGCTGCGGAGTCTGTCGTATTGGGGGGCACGGGCCGCAGCGTCTCGCCGTCGAGCACGCGCACCTGTTGTTCAACCTTTTCGAGCTGCTGCTGGCAGAAGCGCACGAGCGCCGCGCCGCGGCGGTACGCCGCAAGCGATTCTTCCAGGCTCAGGCTGCCGCCTTCCATGCGTGCAACGAGCCCGTCGAGCTCCGCAAGCGCCGCCTCGTAGCTCTCGGGCAGGGCTTCGCCCTCGGCCAGCCCGGCTGCGCTTTCGCCCGCGCCAGCGCGGTCTTTCGTTGCGGATTTCGCCATGAGTCATAGCCAGAATGAAACAAGGCGGACATTCTACGGCAAAAGGTCCATTTCGACCCGCTCCCCGGCTTGTGTGCCCTCTCGACCACACGCTCAGGGTCAGTACAAATCGGTTCCTGAAGGCCCGATTACCCGTGCATTTGTCTCATATTTCCTGAATTCCTGCCGTCTTTCCGGTGTAATTTTGGCAAAAATCAGTCACTTAGCTACCCCATGAGGGGGTAACCGGGTATAATCGCCGGCTCCCTAAATCGAATCTTCGATGGTTGGGTTGTTCACTGCTTTCACGTCTTCATCGGGAGTGGGAATGTCCAATCTGAGCAATGCATTGCAGCTGAAGTCTATCCACAGCCAGCTGCCAGTCACCGCTTATTTTGACGAAGCGCTACTCAAGCGCGAAATCGACACGCTTTTCCAGCACGGTCCTCGCTACGTCGGGCACGAACTCATGGTGCCCGAGGCGGGAAACTATTTTGCGCTGCCCGGCGAAAAAGAAGGCCGCGTGCTCGTTCGCAACCAGAGCAACGACATCGAACTGCTCTCGAACGTGTGCCGGCATCGCCAGGCCATCATGCTAAACGGTCGCGGCACAGCAGACAACATTGTATGTCCGCTGCATCGCTGGACCTATGACCTCAAGGGCGAACTGCTCGGCGCACCGCACTTCGCGGACAAGCCGTGTCTGAACCTGAACAGCTCGCCGCTGCAGAAGTGGAACGGGCTGCTGTTCGAATCCGCGGGCCGCGACGTCGCGCGCGATCTCGCACGCCTTGGGCCGGCGAAACACCTCGACTTTTCGGACTACATGTTCGATCACGTCGAGGTTCACGAGTGCAACTACAACTGGAAGACCTTCATCGAGGTCTATCTGGAAGACTATCACGTCGTGCCGTTCCACCCGGGCCTCGGCAACTTCGTCTCGTGCGACGACCTCCAGTGGGAGTTCGGCGAATGGTATAGCGTGCAGACGGTCGGCGTGCACAAGCACCTCGGCAAGCCGGGCAGCCCGACGTACCGCAAGTGGCACGACGAAGTCCTGCGCTTTCGCGACGGCGTGCCGCCCGAGTTCGGCGCGATCTGGATGGTGTACTACCCGAATCTGATGATCGAGTGGTATCCGCACGTGCTCGTGGTCTCGTGGCTCATCCCGCAGGGCACGCAGAAAACGACGAACATCGTCGAGTTCTATTACCCCGAGGAAATCACGCTCTTCGAGCGCGAATTCGTCGAGGCCGAGCGCGCCGCCTATATGGAAACCGCCGTCGAAGACGACGAGATCGCCGAGCGCATGGACGCTGGCCGCCGTGCGCTCTTCGAGCGCGGCGTTTCCGAGGTGGGCCCGTATCAGAGCCCGATGGAAGACGGCATGCAGCACTTCCACGAGTTTCTGCGCCGCGAGCTGGGACCGATCTGACGCACGGCCAGGCGCGGGCACCGGGCCACTCGCACGCATCACGGAAAGACGGGCTTAGGCCCGTCTTTTTGTTTAGACTGACGGCACCGGGCCGCCGCATAGCGAGAGAGGGCGGCCTTGCACGATTCAAGGAGCCGTCATGCCCCACACGCACTACACCACGCTGATCTCGGCCGCCAATCTGCACGAACGCCTGACCGCCGCGCCGGGCAGCGTGCTGGTTTTCGACTGCCGCTTCGATCTCGCCGATCCCGCCGCGGGCGAGAACGCCTATGCGCTCGGCCATCTGCCCGGCGCCCAATACCTGCATCTGGACCGCGACCTCTCGGGCCCGAAGACCGGCAAGAACGGCCGCCATCCGCTGCCCGACCGCTCGGCGCTCGTCGCCACGCTCTTGCTGCGCGGCCTCAACGAAGGCCAGCAGGTCGTGGCCTACGACGCGCAAGGCGGCGCCTACGCCGCGCGCCTGTGGTGGCTTTTGCGCTGGCTCGGCCACGACTCGGTAGCCGTGCTCGACGGCGGCCTCAAGGCGTGGGAGGCGGCGGGCTTCCCGCTCGTGCGCGACGTGCCCGCGCCCGCGCGCGGCACCTTCAAGGCAGGCGCACCGCTCCAGGTGACGGTGGACGCGCAGGCCATCGTCCGCAATCTCGCCACGCACGAACTCACGGTCGTCGACGCGCGCGCCGCCGACCGCTATCGCGGCGAAAACGAAACGATCGACCCGGTGGGCGGCCATATTCCTGGCGCGCGCAATCGGTTTTATCAGGACAATCTCACGCCGGACGGCCGCTTCAAGTCGGCGCATGCGCTGCGCGAAGATTTCACAGCGGTGCTGCCGGGCATCACGCCCGAACACGTGGTCCTGCAATGCGGCTCGGGCGTGACCGCCTGCCACAACGCGCTCGCGATGGAGATTGCCGGCCTGCACGGCGCGGCGCTCTACCCCGGTTCGTGGAGCGAATGGAGCGCCGACGCGTCGCGGCCGGTCGCGACTGGCCCCAACCCCTAAGCCGGGAGCCAGGAGCCCGGAACCGGGCACGGCGTCACATCGCGCCGTGCTCCTTGAACCAGGCAATCGCGCGCTTCCAGCCGTCTTGCGCATCGGCCTTGCGATAGCTCGGCCGGTAGTCCGCGAAGAACGCGTGGCCCGCATCGTTGTACACGACGATCTGCGAGCCGCGCCCGCCCTGCGGGCCCTGCGCAATGGCGGCCTTCATCTGCTCGAGCGAGTCTTGCGGAATGCTCTGGTCCTGCAAGCCGTACATGGCAAGCACCGGCACCTGCAAGCTGTTCGCGAGATCGAGCGGATTGCTCGGCGCGTTCGCCGTGTGCGGGCCAGCCACGCGCCCGTACCACACCACTGCCGCCTTGATGTGCGGGTTGTGCTCCGCATAGAGCCACGCATAGCGCCCGCCCCAGCAAAAGCCGTTGAGGCCCACGCGCTTCGTGTCGCCGCCATGCTCGCCGGCCCAGGCAATGGCCGCGTCGATGTCGCCCATCACCTGGGCGTCGGGCACCTTGCTCGCGATGTTCTCGTTGATCTGCTGAATCGTCGGGTACACGGAGGCATCGCCCTGGCGCACGAAGAAGTCCGGCGCGATGGCCAGATAGCCGAGCTTCGCAAAGCGCCGGCACACATCGGCGATATGCTCGTGCACGCCGAAGATCTCGTGAATCACGATGATCACCGGCAAGTGCGTCTTGCCGCGCGGCTGCGCGCGATACGCCGGGATGAGCGTGCCGCCCGACTCGAAGCCGATCTCGCCGGCTTCGAGGCCTTCGCTGTCGGTGTGGATGGTTTGCGCGGAGACGGGCAGCACGGCAGCGGCGAATCCGCTGCCGAGCGCCGCCTTGATGAAGGTGCGCCGATCGAACGGCACGTGCGGGACGAGGCTATCGACTTCGGGTTTCAGCATGCAGCGCTCCTTGGAGGTCAAACAGCGGAAACAGGCAGAATAGCGCCGCGCCCCGGGACGCAAGCGCCGCTCGATGCAGCCGCTCAGTGCAGCTTCACACGCGGCAACGTCGTGCGGCGCAGCCAGTGCGCGAAGGTATCGAGCACCATGCGCGCGTAGCCGTGCAGCGCCGCGATGTGCAGCCGGTACAGCGACATGTACATGAATCGGGCAAACAACCCCTCGATCAACATATTCCCGCCGATCAGCCCGCCCATCAGGTTGCCGACCGCGCTGAAGTGGCCGAGCGACACCAGCGAGCCGAAGTCGCGATAGGTGAACTCCTCGAGCGGCTTGCCGGCGAGCAGATTGCCAAGCGACTTGAACAGGAAAGTGGCCTGCTGGTGCGCGGCTTGCGCGCGCGGCGGCACACCGCGCTCGTGGCCCGGCCATTCGCAGGCCGCGCAGTCGCCGAGCGCGAAGATGTTGTCGTCGAGTTCCGTTTGCAGCGTACGGCGCACGATCAGCTGGCCGAGCTTGTTGACGGTGAGGCCGTCGAGCCGCGAAAGCACAGCCGGTGCGGTAATACCCGCCGCCCAGACCGTGAGGTCCGCGCGCAGGTTCTTGCCGCTCGCGGTGCGCACGACACCAGGCGCCACTTCGATCACGCGTTCGCTCGTCAGCAGCTTCACGCCGAGCTTCTGCAGCAACTCGCCCGTTGCCGAAGACACGCGCTCGGGCAACGCGGGCAGGATGCGCGGGCCCGCCTCGATCAGCACGATGCCCACGTCGTGGCGTGGATCGAGCTTGTGCAGCCCATAGGCCGAAAGCACCTGCGCGGTGTTGCGCAGCTCGGCGGAAAGCTCGACGCCCGTCGCGCCCGCGCCGATGATCGCCACCTGCACGCGCGGCTCGGCGCCGGCGTCCATGGCCGGCGCGAGGTCGTCCGCCGTCACCTCCGCCGCGACTTTTTCGGGCGCCTGATGTTCGGCGCGCATGCACGCGGCGATCAGGCGCTTGCGAAAGCGCTCGGCCTGCTCGACGGTGTCGAGCGCGATGGAATTCTCGGCCGCGCCCGGCACGCCGAAAAAGTGCGTCGTGCTCCCGATTGCGAGCACGAGCGTGTCGTATTCGAGCACGCGCTCGGGCAGCATTTCCGCGCCGTCTTCGTCGAGCACGCGCCCAAGCGTGATGCGCTTCGCCGCGCGGTCGAGCGCAGTCAGCTCGCCCTGCTGGAATTCGAAGCCGTGCCAGCGCGCCTGCGCTGGATATTCGAGCTGATGCGTGAATGGATCCATGCTGCCCGCCGCGACTTCGTGCAGGAGCGGTTTCCAGATATGCGTTGGGTTGCGGTCGACCAGCGTGATCGACGCCGCTTGCGGCTTGCCCCGCTTCGCACGTGCTTCGCCGTAGCGATCGCCGAGCCGTGTTGCCAGTTCCAGCCCGCCTGCGCCTCCTCCCACAACGATAAAGCGATGCATAGACTCTCCGTGCATGTCGAAAGGCGATAGAAAGGCCGATGCGTCGACAACATACGTGCGAGGCACCGGCCTTCAATCAAGTCATTGTCGGCTGACGGAGCGCGCGGCGGCAACCCTTGCGGCGCGCATTCGCGACATCACGCACGCGAGGCTTGCCTTATCGCACGCGTGCAGTTACGTCCTGGTTACGGCTTTTGCGGCGCTGCGCATTCAGTATGTACTTAGTAGAGCTTCACTAAGCGCTTCGACGCGCCTTCAGTGTGCCTCTTCCCAGTTCTCGCCCACGCCCACTTCGGCGACGAGCGGCACCTTGAGCTGCGCCACCGAGCACATCAGCTCGGGCAAGCGCTTGCGCACTTCGGCGAGTTCGTCGCCCGGCACTTCGAGCACGAGTTCGTCGTGCACCTGCATGACCATCTTCGTGCCGATCTTGCGTTCGTCGAGCCATTTCTGCACCGCGACCATGGAAAGTTTGATCAGGTCGGCGGCCGTGCCCTGCATGGGCGCGTTGATCGCGGCGCGCTCGGCGGCCTGGCGGCGCGGACCGTTGCCGCCGTTGATCTCGGGCAGCCACAGCCGGCGGCCGAATACGGTCTCCACATAGCCGCGCGACTTCGCGTCCATGCGCGTTTCGTCCATATAGCGCGCCACGCCCGGATAGCGCGCGAAATAGCGGTCGATATAAAGCTTCGCCGCATCGCGCGTAATGCCGAGATTCGATGCGAGCCCGAACGCGCTCATGCCGTAAATCAGGCCGAAATTGATGACCTTGGCGATGCGCCGCTGGTCCGCGCTCACTTCGAGCGGCGTGACGCCGAACACTTCGGAGGCCGTGGCGCGGTGAATGTCGTCGCCGCGCGCGAACGCCGCGAGCAGCGACTCGTCGCCCGAGATATGCGCCATGATGCGCAGTTCGATCTGCGAGTAGTCGGCGGAAACGATCTTGTGCCCCGGCGGCGCGATGAACGCCTCGCGAATGCGCCGGCCTTCGCCCGTACGCACGGGAATGTTCTGCAGATTCGGATCGTTCGACGCGAGACGGCCCGTGACCGCCACGGCCTGCGCGTAGTTCGTGTGCACGCGGCCCGTTTGCGCATTCACCATGCGCGGCAGCTTGTCGGTGTACGTGGACTTGAGCTTGGCAAGACCGCGATGTTCGAGCAGGATCTTGGGCAGCGGGTAATCCTCGGCGAGCTTTTGCAGCACTTCTTCGTCGGTGGAAGGCGCGCCGCTGGGCGTTTTCTTCACGACCGGCAGTTGCAGCTTCTCGAAGAAGATCTGGCCGATCTGCTTGGGCGAGCCCAGATTGAATTCGCCGCCCGCGAGCGCATACGCTTGCTCTTCGAGCGCGATGAGCCGCACGGCGATTTCCGCGCTCTGCTTTTCGAGCCTTTCAGTGTCGATCAGCACACCGTTGCGCTCCATCTTGCGCAGCACGCGCGACGTGGGCAATTCGATGTCGCGATACACGTAATCGAGGCCCTTCTCGGGCGCGATCTGCGGATACAGCGCGCGATGCAGTTGCAGCGTGACATCGGCGTCTTCGGCTGCGTATTCGGCGGCCCTTTCGAGCGAGACTTCGTCGAAGCCGATCTGCTGCGCGCCCTTGCCCGCCACCTCTTCGTACTTGATCGTCTTGATGCCGAGATGGCGCAACGCGAGGCTGTCCATGTCGTGGCTGCGATGCGATTCGAGCACATACGATTCGAGCAGCGTGTCATGCTCCACGCCGTTCAGCTCGATACCGTAGTTCGCCAGCACCTGCTCGTCGTACTTCATGTGCTGGCCGACTTTCTTGTGCTTCGCGCTTTCGAGCCAGGGCTTCAGGCGCGCGAGCACTTCGTCCTGCGGCAGTTGATCGGGCGCGTCCGGACCGCGATGCGCGAGCGGCAAATAGGCGGCCACGCCAGGTTCCGTCGAGAACGACATGCCGACGAGCTTCGCGACCATCGGATCGAGCGCCGTGGTCTCGGTGTCGAACGCGGTGAGTTCGGCGGCTTCGATCTTCCTGAGCCACGTGTCGAACTGCGGCCACGTCTGGATCGTTTCGTAATGGCGCGGAGCATCGACGAACAGCGCGGGCTGCACGATCGCGTCTTTCTCAGGCGCGTCGCCTTTGGTCGCAGCGGGCACCGTCTCGCTCTGCTGACTCGCTTCGGTGACTTCGCGCAGCCAGGTCTTGAAGCCGTGGCGCGCGAAGATATCGCGCAGTTCTTCGCGCGCTTCGGCTCGCGTGGCTAGCGACGCTTCGATCGACTCGAGATGCGGCGTGAGATCGCAAGCCGTTTCCACCGTGACGAGCTTTCTCGCCATCGGCAGGAAGTCGAGCGCGTCGCGCAGATAGCCGCCCACGGCGCCCTTGATTTCATCCGCATGCGCGATCACGCCGTCGAGCGAGTCGTATTGCGTGAGCCACTTCACCGCCGTTTTCGGGCCGCACTTGTTCACGCCCGGCACGTTGTCGACGGTGTCGCCGATGAGCGACAGATAATCGATGATGCGCTCCGGCGGCACGCCGAACTTCGCGATCACGCCTTCGCGATCGAGCGTTTCATTCGTCATCGTGTTGATGAGCGTGACGTGGTCCGTCACGAGCTGAGCGAGGTCCTTGTCGCCCGTGGAAACAATGACCTTCATGCCGAGCTTCTCGGCCTCACGGGCGAGCGTGCCGATCACGTCGTCGGCCTCGACGCCTTCGATCATCACGAGCGGCCAGCCGAGCGCACGCACGGCCGTGTGAATAGGCTCGATTTGTGCTGCGAGCGGCTCGGGCATGGAAGGCCGGTTGGCCTTGTACTCGGGGTACCAGTCGTCGCGGAACGTCTTGCCCTTTGCATCGAACACGCACGCGCTATACTCTGCCGTAACGTCCTTGCGCATGCGACGCAGCATGTTGATGATGCCGTATAGCGCGCCCGTGGGTTCGCCGTCAGGACCGCGCAGATCCGGCATCGCATGGAAGGCCCGATAGAGATAGCTAGAACCGTCGACCAGCAGCAGGGTCTTACCTTCCAGCTCGTTTTGTAGCTTCGTTTCCACGCGTAGTTCTTCAGGCATTATGGACAAGAGAAAAGTGATTCCGAGTCTGCGTTCACTCGCAGATCAAGAGCGCGCGACGGCCAAGAAGGCGCGCGCATCGTGGCAGATGTTCACGATTATGGCAGAGTTTATCGAGGCGACCGAGTACCTGTCCGAGATCCGGCCAGCGGTCAGCATCTACGGTTCCGCCCGCCTGAAACCGGAGTCGAAGTACTACCAGCTCGCCAGCACCATCGCGCGCAAGGTGTCCGATGCGGGCTTTGCCGTGATCTCCGGCGGCGGCCCCGGCATCATGGAAGCCGCGAACCAGGGCGCGCATGCGGGCAAGTCGCCTTCGGTGGGCCTGAACATCGAGTTGCCGCACGAGCAGTCGGGCAACCAGTGGCAGGACATCTCGTTGCGCTTCCGCCATTTCTTCACACGCAAGGTCACGTTCGTGAAGAACTCGGACGCCGTGATCGTCATGCCCGGCGGCTTCGGCACGCTCGACGAACTGGCCGAAGTGCTCACGCTCATCCAGACGAAAAAGTCGCGTCACGTGCCCATCATTCTGGTGGGCGCCGAATTCTGGAAGGGCCTGCTCGACTGGTTCCGCTCGGCGCTGGTGCCCATGGGCCTCATCAATCCCGAAGACATGGACTTGATGCAGGTGATCGACGACCCGGACCAGGTGCTCGAAGCCGTTCTCAAGTTCTACGAAGATGCGGACACCGCCGAAGATACCGGCAAGGAGCACCCGGCGCGCCGCGACCGCGACTCCGACGAAGACCGGATGTTCTACCTCTGATGCATCGCTTGCGGCGCGGCGTGCGGATGGCCTGCGGTTAATGTTTCCGTAGGCCTGCGCACCGCTCGCGCCTCAGCGCATCGCTTCTCTCATGCTTTCTCCGCGCTTGCGGGCACGCCGGGCGCACCGAGCGGCGCCCGCGCGCTCGCCTGCTCCTCCAGCCAGCGGCAAAACTGCACGACGAGCGGCGCTTGCGCCACCTCGCGGCGCGCCACCCACCAGTAGCCGCGCGCGTCGAGATGCGGCCCCGCGAGCGGGGTGACGAGACGCCCCGACGCGAGCTCGTCATCGAGCAGCGGCAGCGGGCCAAGCGCGACGCCAAGACCATCCACGGCGGCCTGCAAGGCCAGATAGAAGTGGTCGAACGACTGCTTCTTCCGGCATTTGGCTTTCACGCCTGCAGCCGCGAGCCAGGTGCGCCACGCATCGGGCCGCGTGTCCGAGTGCAGCAGCACGTGGCGTGCAAGATCATTCGCTTGTTGAATCGGCGCTCGTTTGAGCAGCGCCGGACTGCACACCGGCAGTTCCGTCTCGTCGAGAAAATGACCGGCCTCGCAGTCGGGCCAGTGGGCCGGACCGCGTCGCACGGCCACGTCGAAGCCTTCGAGCGTCTCGACCGGCGCGTTCGAGGTCGACAGGCGCAACTCGACGTTCGGCGCGAGGCGCTGAAACTGCGAGAGCCGCGGCAGCAGCCATTTCATCGCGAAGGTAGGCAGCGCGTTCACGCGCAGCACGTGCACCACGCCCGTGTCGCGCAACTGGCTGGTTGCGCGCGCGATGTCGTCGAACGCCGACTGCACGGCGGCGAGGTAGCGCCGCCCGTCCTCGGTCAGCGCGACCCGCTTGCCATGCCGGTGAAACACCTGCACGCCGACCCAAGCCTCGAGCGCGGCCACCTGCCGGCTGATGGCACCGTGAGTCACATTGAGCTCGCCGGCCGCGGAAGAGAAGCTGTTATGCCGCGCAGCGGCTTCGAACGCGCGCAGCGCGGGAAAGGGAGGAAGGGAGCGTGCCATGCTTGTGAGTGTAGATCACAAGAGCGCACCATAGAAATCGTTTTGCCGCGCGCGCGATTGGGCTTAATCTCGCAGCTTGCCTCAGAGGTCCCTTCCCGTCATGACACAACCCATCTCATCGCCCGCCGCTGCCGGACATGGCACGGACGACGGTCTGCACACGCCTACCGTGCGCGATCTGTTCGTAGGCTTTCTCGGTCTCGGCTTCACATCGTTTGGCGGCGCACTGCCGTTGGCGCGCCGCACCATCGTCGAGCAGCGCCGCTGGCTCACCGCCAGCGAGTTCACCGACCTGCTCGGCCTCTGCCAGTTTTTGCCGGGCGGCAACGTCATCAATCTCTCGGTCGCGCTCGGCATGCGTTTTCAGGGATGGCGCGGCGCGCTCGCAGGCATCCTCGGCCTGATCGCGGGCCCATCGCTCGTCGTGATCGGGCTTGGCGTGCTCTACGAGCGCACGCAAAACGACCCGCACGTGCGGCATCTGTTCGTGGGGCTCGCCGCAGCGGCCGCCGGGCTGCTCGTCTCCATGGCCCTGAAAATCGTGCTGCCGCTGCGGCGCGATCCCGCCGCGGCCGTCGTCGCCGCGCTCGGCTTCGTGGCCATTGCGGTGCTGCGCACGCCGCTTTTGCCCACCATGCTCGTGCTCACGCCAGTCGGCATCGCGCTCGCGGCCCGCGCGGCGCGCAAGGAAGGAGGCTCGCGATGAACGCCACACTCGTTGCGCTCGCCGCGATTTTCAGCCAGCTTTCGCTGCTCGCTTTCGGCGGCGGCAACACGATCCTGCCCGAGATGCAGCGTCAGGTCGTCGAGGTCCACCACTGGATGCCCGCGAGCGAGTTCAGCGCGCTATTCGCGCTCGCCCAGGCCGCCCCGGGCCCGAACATGATGGTCGTGACGCTGGTGGGCTGGCACGTGGCCGGCTGGGCAGGCATGCTGGTCACGTCGATTGCGAAGTTCGGGCCGTCGTCGCTCGTCACGATCGCCGCGCTGCATGCGTG
The DNA here is from genome assembly GCF_024206515.1 of Paraburkholderia sp. CNPSo 3281. NCBI lineage: Bacteria > Pseudomonadati > Pseudomonadota > Betaproteobacteria > Burkholderiales > Burkholderiaceae > Paraburkholderia > Paraburkholderia sp. CNPSo 3281. The sequence continues at coordinate 120,635 of NZ_JAMBPS010000008.1, forward strand.
GGATCGCTTCAAGGACCGCCCGTGGCGGCGCATCGCGCAAAAGGGGCTCGTGCCGGTGACGGCGGGCCTCGTGGCCGCGAGCGCCGTGCTGATCGCGAGAGCCTCCGATCCTTCGTGGATCGCCTGGGTGATTACCGGCGTGTGCGCCGTGCTCGCGTTTCGCACGAAGATTCATCCGCTGTGGCTGCTTGGCGCGGGGAGTCTGATCGGGTTGATGGGGTTCGGGCAATAAACGACTGCCAGCGAATGATTCGGCATCCGAAGTGATGCAAGGCAACGGCGCAATTCGACAGACTGGCCGGTGCACACCATGCGCCAGCCAGCCATCAAGCATTTACTGAAACGCCACCTCGGCAAAGCTGCGCAATTTCCGGCTATGCAGCTTGTGCAAGCCGTTCGTGCGCAAAATCTCCATCGCCTTCACGCCGATCTGCAGATGCTGATCGACCTGCGCGCGATAGAACGAATCGGCCATGCCCGGCAGCTTGAGTTCGCCGTGCAGCGGCTTGTCGGAAACGCACAGCAAGGTGCCATACGGCACGCGAAAGCGGAAGCCGTTCGCGGCGATGGTCGCACTTTCCATGTCGAGCGCGATCGCGCGGCTTTGCGAGAGGCGCTGCACCGGCTCGCGATGATCGCGCAGCTCCCAGTTGCGGTTGTCGACGCTCGCCACCGTCCCCGTGCGCATCACGCGCTTGAGTTCCACGCCGTCGAGCTTCGTGACCTCCGCGACCGCACGCTCGAGCGCGAGCTGCACTTCGGCGAGCGCCGGAATCGGCACCCACAGCGGCAGATCGGCGTCTAGCACGTGATCCTCGCGCACATACCCGTGCGCGAGCACGTAGTCGCCCAGGCGCTGGGTGTTGCGCAAACCCGCGCAGTGGCCAAGCATGATCCACGCATGCGGACGCAGCACGGCAATGTGATCGGTGATCGTCTTCGCGTTCGACGGTCCCACGCCGATGTTGATCATCGTGATGCCGCTGCCGTCCGCACGCTTGAGGTGATAGGCCGGCATTTGCGGCAGGCGCACCGACGCCGTGCCTTCGTCGTCCTGTTCGCCCAGGTTTGCGTTGTACGTCACCACATCGCCGGGCTCGACGAACGAGGTGTATTCGCTGCGATAGTTGCGCAGGTCGGCGTCGTCGGTATGCGCCATCATCGCGCGGCCGAGCTTCACGAACTCGTCGATATAGAACTGGTAGTTCGTGTAGAGCACGTAGTTCTGCACGTGCGTGGGCGACGTGGCCGTGTAGTGCTTGAGCCGATGCAGCGAAAAGTCCACGCGCGGCGCGGTGAAGAGTGCAAGCGGATGCGGCTCGCCCGGCTCCGGCTCGTAGGTGCCGTTGACGATGCGGTCGTCGAGCTGCGCGAGATCGGGCGTATCGAACACGTCGCGCATGGCGAAGAGGCGCTCGCGGTCGAGATCGCCTTCGAGGTGGATGCCTTCGGCGAAGGCGAAGTGCACGGGAATGGGCTGATCCGACACGCCCACTTCGATGCCCACGTGATGGTTCTTCGCCAGCAGGCGCAACTGCTCGCGATAGTAATTGCCGAAAAGATCGGGCCGCGTGACGGTGGTCTCGAACACGCCGGGGCCCGCCACGAAGCCATACGAGCGGCGCGAGTCGATATGCGTGCTGACGTTGGTGCGGATGCGCACGAACGGGTAGCACGCGCGCACGCGGCGCTCGAGCGCCTCGCCGCGGCGATAGCGCGCGAACGCGTCGCGCAGAAAAGACGTATTCGCTTCGTAGATGCTCGAGAGGCGCGCCACGGCGTCGGCGGCGTCTTCGAAAAACTCGTCCGGGAAGTCGTGCGCCGGCGTCATGAGGGGCCGCGGGTAGCTATCGTTGTTCATCTTCGTTCGCCTCTCCGTTTGATGGATCCACATTACCACGGAAGGTGCGACTTTCTGGCGACGGACCTCGCCGCGCGCAGGGCTTTTGCAGCCCCCCGGGCGGGCGCTGCGGGCGCCGCGCACCGCCCGCCGGGCGCGGGCCGCAGCGCTTGCGCGACATGGGGTATAGCGCCCGGATTTGCTAGAATTGGGGCATCCCATCGGAGAAAGACCATGAAGTCGCACCTTCTTGCCGCCGTCGCGGTGACGCTCGCTTTCAGCGGGGTCGCCATGGCCGCGCCGGCCGACGACGCAAAGACCGCCGTCGAGGCACAATCCGCGCAGTCCGAGAACGAACGCGCGGGCCTGCCCGATCTGGCTGCGATCAACAACAAGCCGGCCGCACGCGTCACCTCGAAGGTCAACATCAACGACGTGCCGCGCGTGCCCAGCTATCACGAAGTGAGCCCGAACGGCACCGAAATCACCGAGTTCCGCGACAAGGGCAAACCCGTCGAGATCAACGTGCATTCGAACTTCGGCACGCGCTACACGATGAGCGCGAACCCCGACACCTCGCCGCAAGTGCGCAACAACGGCCAGGCCAGCACGCGCCTGCCGTCGATCAACCTGCATTACTGAGCCATCTGGGCGCGGGCATGCCTTTATGGGGCATGCGCGCGCCAACGCCATGTGCGCCGCCCCATAAGCCGGGCCGCGGCCATCGCGCCTGAGCCGGACACGCTTGCAAGCCCCTCGGGCAGCACGACGCAGCGTTCGCCGACCCGCCATTACCAATCAACCGACCTTCTTGCATGGCCGTCTTCACCGCTGTCACCGACCAAGAGCTTGCCCAATGGCTGCGCGACTACGATCTCGGCGATGTCGTCGAATTTCGCGGCATCCAGTCCGGCATTGAGAACAGCAACTTCTTCCTGACGACGACGCGCGGCAAATACGTCCTGACGATCTTCGAAAAGCTGACGGCCGAACAACTGCCGTTCTACCTCGACCTGATGCGGCATCTCGCCTCGCATCGCGTGCCGGTACCCGACCCCATGCCGCGCAAGGATGGCGCGCTTTTCGGCCTGCTGCACGGCAAGCCCGCGGCTGTCGTCTCGAAGCTCGAAGGCAAGCCCGAACTCGCGCCCGGCGTGGAGCACTGCGCGGAAGTGGGCCAGATGCTCGCGCGCATGCACCTGGCGGGCCGCGACTACCGCGGAGACCAGCCGAATCTGCGCAGCCTTTCGTGGTGGGAAGAAACGGTGCCGACGGTGCTGCCGTTTCTGGACGACGCCCAGCGCACGCTCCTCACGAGTGAACTCGACCACCAGCGCGCATTCTTCGGCTCGGCCGACTACGCGGCGCTGCCGGGCGGTCCGTGCCATTGCGACCTGTTCCGCGACAACGCGATGTTCGCGCACTCGCACCCGGCGCCGGGCCACGAAGTTCGGCTGGGCGGCTTTTTCGACTTCTATTTCGCCGGCTGCGACAAGTGGCTCTTCGACGTGGCCGTGACCGTGAACGACTGGTGCGTCGACCTCGCCACCGGCAAGCTCGACACCGCGCGCGCCGAAGCGCTCTTGCGCGCCTACCAGACCGTGCGCCCGTTCACGCCCGAAGAAACGCGGCACTGGATGGACATGCTGCGCGCAGGCGCGTACCGCTTCTGGGTCTCGCGCCTGTATGATTTCCACCTGCCCCGCTCGGCCGAACTGCTCAAGCCGCACGATCCCGGCCACTTCGAGCGCATTCTGCGCGAACGCCTCGCCGGCAGCGAGGCGGGCTCCCTTCACGCCTTGCCCCATCGCCCATGCAACTAATCGAAGTCTCCGCGAAGACGGGCTACGTCTGGTTCCGCCAGGGTATCTGGCTGTTCCGCCGCAATCCGCTTGCATTTCTCACACTGTTTTTCGCCTATTTGCTGGCGATGACGCTGATCTCCGCCATTCCCGTGATCGGCGGCGTGCTCCCGCTGCTGTTCGTGCCCGGCGTGGCTGTCGGCTTCATGGCGGCGTGCCGTGACACGATCGCGGGCAAACCGGTGTTCCCAACCATTCTGATCGACGGCTTTCGTTCGTACGGCAGCAACGTGGCGAAGCACCTGCTGGCGCTCGGGGCGATTTACGTGGTGGCGATGCTGTTGGTGCTGGCCGCGTCTGCGTTCGTGGACGGCGGCGCGCTATTGCGGCTGATGACCATCGGCGGCGACCTCGACGCGCAAGCGCTCGCCAACAGCGACGTGCCTCTCGCGGTGCTTGCTTCGCTGCTCTGCTACGTGCCGGTGTCGATGCTGTTCTGGTTTGCGCCCGTGCTCACGGCGTGGCACGACGTGCCGCCCGTCAAGGCCATGTTCTTCAGCATCGTGAGCTGCTGGCGCAACAAGGGCGCGTTCATGGTGTACGGGGCGCTGTGGTTCGCGGTCTCGACTGTCGTATCGATCGGACTGTCGACGCTTCTGCGCGCGCTCGGCGCGGGTGACTTCACGGTCGCGATCCTCATGCCCGCGCTCATCATCGTGACGACGATGCTCTATTGCTCGTTCTACGCAACTTACCGCGGCTGCTTCGGCGTGCAGGAAAAGCAGGCCGCCGAAATGCCGGACTCGGGCCGCTGAACGGCGCGGCGGTCCTTCACGCGCACCACGCAAAAACGGCGCCTCGGGGCGCCGTTTTCAATCTTGCCCCGTTAGCGGGGCACAGCATTCCTGCTTAGCCGTAGTGGTTCATCCACGACGGGTGGCGCGTGGCCTTTTCGCGATCCATCTTCTGCATGCGGAATTCGAGATCGTAGATGTCGACGGACTGCGCGAGATACGCTTCCTCGCGCTGCTGGCGGCGAGCTTCGGCGGTTTCGGAGAGGAACAGGAAAAGACGGCTGAGCAGGTACATGATTTGGCCCTTCTTTGACGGGCACGCGCCCGCGAATCGAATGAGACCATTATAGGGTAAACCCTGTTAAGGGTAAACCCCAAAATTGCCCGTAGTCGCTTTTAACCAACGTCCTGTGTCAATTCAGCCTCGTAGGCCTCGTCGAAGGCCTCGCGGCGATGAGCCTCGAAAAAGTCCCAGATCAGCGTGCTCGCGTCCGGTCCCGTCGAGGAATGGAATGGCACGGTGTCGTCGCCGCCGCTCCAGGCGTGGTCGAGGTTCGCCACGCGGCACAGCCGCACGATGCTCGCGCCATCGAGCTCGTAATCCTGTTCGCGATAGCCGTCCTTGAAGGTCTCGCGCGACACGACGCCCTGACGCACGCCGCGCGTATCCGCAAGACCGTTCAAACGCAGCAGTTGCACCGCGAGCTGTTCCGCGTTGACGGGCGCGACGACGGCGTCCGCATCGCCCTGCACGACGATCGCCGGCATGCCCGCGTGGATGCGTGCGCCCAATTGGGTATCAACGAGCGCCACCGGATCGTGGTGCACGCCGCGCCGCATCACGTCGAGCGCCGAAACGCCGGAGCGTGCTTCACCGAAAGCGGGGCCGGAATGCAACGCGATGGCGGCGAAACGGCTGGGCGAGCGCACCGCGAGCAGCATCGCGAGCCCCGCGCCCGCCGACAACCCTGCCAGATAGACGCGCGAGCGGTCGAAGCCGTGCTCCTCGACGAGCGAGTCGACCAGCGAAACGACAGAAGCCGCTTCGCCGCCGCCCGCTGCGTCGCGCGAGTCGTACCAATGCCAGCATTGGTGCGGGTGCGCGCGTTCCGACTGCTCGGGATACACCACCGCGAAACCATGGCGGTCGGCGAGCAGATTCATGCGGGTGCCTTCGGCGAAGGAGTCCATCGACTGCTTGCAGCCGTGCAGCATCACGACGAGCGGCATGCCCGCCGTTTTGCCCCCCGGCGGCAAATAGAGCCCGTAAGGAAGCGAGCGCCCGGCATGCTGGTCGTTCGCCGGCACAAGGTGCTCCGCGCGGCGCCATTCGCCCGCGGCCCAGGCGGTCGCCCGCGGACCCACGCGCGACTCGCGCACCGGCGCACCGCTGCGCGCCTGCGCAGGCGCGGCATGCCCGGCCGCCTGCTCGGCTGCAGCCTGGGCGGCGCGCCAGATTGCCTGCGGCTTGGGCGTATCGATCCCCGCGCCTTTCAGGGCGTCGCGGGTCGCCCGGGTCTGGATGGCGAGCAGACGTCGCACGCCACCGGCCCATAGCTTCGTCAGATTTTTCGTCATCTATGGCCTCGTAAAAGGGTCCGACACATCATGGCGTTTTGCCGCGATCCGTCGTTGTGCAACGCACAATAACACCATTTGAACGACGCTGCAGATCGGACCCGTTCGATTCCGTTCTCGTGTGCTTTCGACGACGCAAGCCCTCGTTCATGCGAGGCAGCTATACTGGAAGCTCGTCTTACGCGCGTGTCGGCCGGCGAGGCGGCTCGCGCGTTAAGTCGCTATGAAGTAGCGGTTAAGCACCTGCAACCCCAGAATCCTCTTCAGATAGCCGGCAGCGCGGACTCATGCCAGATTTGCCCATTCACCTTTGGTACTCGATTACCAACCTCGGCGGCGCAGGCCTCACCCTGCCGCTCGCGTTGGCGATCGCGCTGTGGCTCATGGTCGGCTACTCGTGGCGCATGACGGCGAGCTGGGTGTTGGTGCTCGGCCTGGCAATCGGCCTCGTGACGCTCACCAAGATCGCGTTTCTCGGCTGGGGCGTGGGGGTAAGAGAACTGGATTTCACGGGGATCAGCGGCCACGCCATGCTGTCCACGGCCGTCTATCCCGTCGCGTTCTTCCTGATGCTGCAAGGCGCGCCGTCCTTCGTGCGCGCCGCGGGCGTGACCATCGGGCTCGCGGTGGGGCTCGCGGTCGCGCTCTCGCGCGTGGTGCTCGACGCTCACTCGCCTTCCGAGGCCGTCACGGGCTGCGTGGTCGGGGCGCTCACCGCGCTCGTGTTCGCGCGCTACTGGTGGCAGGCGCAGGCCCAGCGAATTTCGGCGGCGGTCGTCGCGCTGAGCCTCGCGGCACTGACTGTCGCACTGCACAACGTGCATGTGCCCACGCATCGCTGGGTCACGAACATCGCGCTCACGGTTTCAGGTCACGACCGTCCCTACGTGCGCGCCAAATGGAAGGCCAACCGCGCTAACCGCGCGCCGGTCGCGCCCGTCTCGCAAACCCGCAACGGACTCACCCCGCCCGCGCAGCGGCACGCCTGAACCCGCCTGACTGGGGGCACCCCGCTCGCCCGCCGCTCAGCCGGCCACCCCTAGCAACACGCTCGAGGCATTGAACACGGCCGTCGCCGCTTGCCCTGCGGCGAATCCCAAAGCGTCCACGCTCGCTTCGGTCACGATCGCGGCGATCACGGTGCCGCCCGGCAAGGCGAGCGTCACTTCGGCGTTCACGGCGCCGTGCCGCACGACCTCGATCGTCCCGCTCAGCCGGTTGCGCGCCGAAAGCCGCGCCGCATCCGCCGCGCTCGCGACCAGCACGACCGAAGTCGCCTTCACGAGCGCCACCACGGGCGCGCCCATCGCAAGCCCGAGCGCTTCGGCGCCCTCGTGCGTGATCGTGGCCACGAGGACTTCGCCGCCGGGCAGCGCGATCGACACCTCGTCGTTCACCGCGCCCCGCACGATCCCCGAGACGGTGCCAAAGAGCTGATTGCGCGCGCTCGTGCGCATGGCGAAGCGGCCGAGCACGGCCAGGTCGCGCGCGAATCCGCCAGCGTGTGCATCGTCGCCTTCGCTCGAAACTGCCCCGAGCGCATGCGCCGCGCGCTCGATAAAGCGCTGGTGCTCGTGCTCGATGGCGCGAAACGTCTCGACGAGCCGCAGCGCCCGCGGCGTGAGCGTCGTCCCGCCGCCGCCCTTGCCGCCCGTCGCGCGCACCACGAGCGCCTCGCCCGCGAGATTGTTCATGACGTCGACGGCATCCCAGGCGCCCTTGTAGCTCATGCCGACCGCTTTCGCGGCACCTGTGATCGAACCGGTTGCATGGATGGCTTCCAGCAGCGCAATACGCGCCGCGCCACCTAGCATCTGCTGGCCGGACTGAAACCAGACCGAGCCACCCAGACCCAGTTCCGGCGCTTCGGCGGGTGGGTACGTGTCAGTGGAACCGGCGTCGGCGTGGCCGGCTCCGATGGGTGCGGAGTTCGGGTCAGTGGGATTCATCATGCGCAAAACAAGCCAAAACAAGACGAAATGAGCGATGGTTCGGCGTGGTTCGCCATCCGCCAAACCGCCAATCTGCGCCAACGACTCTAGAGACGCGCGCGTCAGGCGCCGCGCGGCACCTTCGGCTCGCCCAGTTCGCGCAGCAGGCGCTCGCCCTCCTTCGCGGTATAGCGCTTGACGGCCTCGCACCAGCCGCGCGCGAACCCGAGCTGATACGGCTCGGCATCCATGCGCTCGAGATAGCGCAGGGCCACTGCGGCGTCGTTGCCGTCGCCGAGCACGCTCTGCAGCCGCGCGAGCGTGCGCGCCACCTCCACGCGCGTGCGGCGCGACGTGAGCGTGGCGAAGAATTCGATCGTGTAGCGCAAATACTTCGCATTGATGCGCGCGCGGTGACGGCTCGCCTCGTCGATGGCAGTGAGCTTTTGCGTGCCCGCTAGCTGATCGTAGTAGCGCCGCACGCGCTTCTTCGCGTGTCGGTGCAGCGAAAACCCGGCGCTGCCGGCGTCGTGCGCGCGCCGCGCGAGGAGGTCGAGCCACTGGAGCCACGCCAGCGCCGCGAGCGCATAGCGCGGCGAAGCCAGCGCCTCGCGCAGCCGAGCGCGCGCGGCGAGCCGTTGCGAGTTTGCCGCGTCGCGAATCGCATCCCAGCGCCCCGGCTCGACGTCAGCGGCGGCGAGCGCCGGCAGCGTCGATTCGACGAAGACATCGCAGTCGCGCGCATCGCCGAGCAGGCCGCCGAGCCATTTTAGCTCCGGCTCGATGCACGTCTCCCAGGTCTCGTCGCACCAGCGCGAGAAGATGCGCATGGCGGTGCGCAGCCGCCGCTGCGACACGCGCATCTGATGGATGAACTCGCCGTTCGTGCTGCCGCGTACGCCCGCGTCATTGCCGAACCACTGCGCGCTGATGTTGCGCCCGATCGCCACGAGCGCGGCTTCGGCCGTGTCCGCGCCGGCGAGATCCACGGCTTCGGCCTTGATGGCTTCGGCGTCGCCGGTCACGCTGCCGGCGGTGGCGCGTTCGAGCGCGTCGGTCAGGCGCACGAATGCGGGAAGCGCCCCGATCAGGTCGCCAGCACAGGCAAAAAGCGCATCGACGACAGGCCGCTCGTCCTCGCCTTCGGGCCAGTGCGCACTCACGCGCACCTCGTGCAAGTCGGGCGGGGGCGCCGCATCCGCGCCGTGAGTGTCCTGAGTCACCGGTCCTTGCGGCGGCGCCGACCGCTCGTGCAAGTCTTCGTCGAACGTGAGCAGCACCTCGACGCCGTCGCGCGGCCACCTCCAGCGGCTGCGCAACGCCACAAGTGTGGCCGACGCAGACAGATCGTCCGCGCTGCCCAGCGCCTCGCGAAATGGCTCGGGCGCGGCGTCGAAGAGCGCATGCGCGATGCCGTTCGCATCGAGCGCCGCCTCGAAGATCGGCGCGACCACGGTGACCCCCGGCGTATGAACGCGCCGGCTCGCCACGACGACGCGCTGCGTGTCGCCGCGCGATTCGACCGCCACGCGCCAGCCGAGCCCCCCAAGGACGCCGTCGCGGTCGAAGGCAACCGTCGTCACGCACTCGCGCACATCGGGCAGCGCCACGAGCGGCGGCAAAGCCGCGCACAGGCTGGCGGCCCGCTCCGATGGTTTCGTGCTGGCGTGCGCCCTGGACACCGCTCCCGTGGCGGCGGCGGCTTTTGCGCTTTTTCTATCCGGCGCTGCCGGGATCACGACATCCAGCACGATTTCCAGAACGCGATCCATGAACGCTCCAGGGTTCTGTGGGTGGGCGCGACGGCTTAGAACGGTGCAGGCGGATGGAGAGCCAGGAACTGCGACGACGCGATCGATGGTACACGCGAGCGCGCCTCGGCGCCCCAGGTAACGTCCCTGACCTTCCGGCAACCGGACTCTGATGATGGTCAAGACTGCCACGCCGAGACGGTGGAAAAATAATTACGCTTCAATCTTTCTTATTTTGCCTGTCTGTAAGGAGTGTTGAGTGTTCCCTGAGTACAGAGATTTGATTTCGCGCCTCAAGATCCAGGACGACCATTTCGCCCGGATTTTTCATCGTCACAACGAGCTCGACCAGCAGATCAAGAACATGGAGGCGGGTGTCGTGGCCTCGCACGGCATGGAAGTCGAGCAACTGAAAAAGGAAAAGCTCCAACTCAAGGACTCGCTCTACCTCATCCTCAAAAAAGCGGCAAACGCCTGAACCCGGCGGCGTCCAGCGCCGGCTGTTAGCGGGCTGGCGCCGGCTATCGGTGCGCCGGCTATTGCCCCGGCGCTGCCCTGCCAATCAAGCCGTGACGACTTCCCTGCGCGCCATTGCCGCTCGCGCTTCGATGCATCCGCTTTGAATGCGAGTCACTCTGTGCGCACGCCCATCCCCCGCATCCGCCGACACCATGCCCAAATCCATCCCCTACTCCGCTTCCGACACCGCCAGCCCCGGTGCGCGACTGCCGCTCGTCACGCCCCGCAGCGCCGAGTTGCGCGCCGTCGATAGTGCCGTCGAGTCCGCGAGCGAGGCCATCGCGGGCGCAGTCCACGATCTCGTCGCGCGCACTCGCGCCGGGCACAATCCGCCCGCCATGCTGCTCGAGTCGATCGCGGCATTGATGCAAGGCATGTCGCCCGACGAAGCCGCCCAGTTGCGCAGCCTGATCCTCGAAGGCAACCCTGCCGACTGGCGCAGCTCGCGCACGCGCCACCCCGACGAGGAACTCGCCTCCGGTTGGCGCGAAGGTGGCTATCCGTATCGCAATTTGATGTCGCGCCGCGCCTACGAGCGGCAGAAGTACCGGCTGCAGGTCGAACTGCTCAAGCTCCAGGCGTGGGTGCGCGAAACCGGTCAGCGCGTGGTGATCCTGTTCGAGGGCCGCGACGCAGCCGGCAAGGGCGGCACGATCAAGCGCTTCATGGAGCATCTGAACCCGCGCGGCGCGCGCGTCGTCGCGCTCGAAAAGCCCACCGAAGTGGAGCGCGGCCAGTGGTATTTCCAGCGCTACGTGCAGCATCTGCCTTCGGCGGGGGAGATCGTGCTGTTCGATCGGTCCTGGTACAACCGCGCGGGCGTCGAGCATGTCATGGGCTTCTGCACGCCTGAGGAATATGCCGATTTCATGCGGCAAGTTCCGGAGTTCGAACGGCAGTTGATCCGTAGCGGCATCCACCTGATCAAGTTCTGGTTTTCGGTAAGCCGTGGCGAGCAGCGGCGGCGCTTCAAGGAACGCAAGGTGCATCCGCTCAAGCAATGGAAGCTGAGTCCTGTCGATCTCGCTTCGCTCGACAAGTGGGAGGCGTACACGCAGGCGAAAGAAGCGATGTTCTCGCGGACGGATATCGCCGATGCGCCCTGGACGGTCGTCCGCTCCGATTGCAAGAAACGCGCGCGGCTGAATGCGATGCGATTCGTGCTGCATAAGCTGCCTTATGCGAGCCGGGATGGTGAGGCGATTGGAGTGGTCGATCCATTACTGGTGAGCCGGGCGCTGTAGGCGACCTTGCTGATTCATGGATCTGCGCACTTCCCCCAGATCAATGCCTCAGGGTGGCGTTCGAGATAATCGGCCAGGGCGTTCAGGCTGGCCAGCGTACGCCGCAACTCGGCCAACGCCTGATGAGCGTCGCTCTGCATCGGAGGCGGCGTCAAGCGCCGCGCTCAAGTCGCGTACTGCGCCACCCCATTCCCAAACGACCAGTTCTCCCGCGCGACATCCACGAGATTCACAAACACATCCTCGCGCCTCACCCCCGGATCGCGCGCGAGGTTTTCGGCAATCTGCGCGAACAGCGCCTTCTTCTGATCCTGCCCGCGCGTGTTGCTCACGGCGATCTGAATCATGACCAGATCATCGCTGCGCTCGATCCCGAGGTAATGCCGGCCGAACACGAAGTTATCGGCATCGTGCTCGGTGATGATCATGAAGATGTCGTCTTCGGGCGCCTTGAACACCTCCATCAGCGCTTGATGAATGCCCTGCGTGAGCGCCTTGCGATACGCGGCGGGCTTGCCTGCGCGAACAGCGATACGAGTGAACGGCATGTCGATCTCCTGCTTCGGTGGGTTTGAGATGACGTCAGCTTAGGCGCGATCTATCATAATAAACAGACATAGATAGATATTTCATCCATTTCAAACTGAAATGAAACCACTGGATCTCGACGCCGTGCGCGCCTTCGTGCTCGTCGCCGAGCTGCGCAGCTTCACGCGCGCCGCCGACGCCCTCGACACCACGCAATCGGCCGTGAGCCTCAAGCTCAAGCGCCTCGAGGCGCATCTGGGCAAGCAATTGCTCGAACGCACGCCGCGCGTCGTGCGGCTGTCGGCTGACGGCCTCACGTTCCTCGCCGCGGCGCGCGACCTGCTGGGCGCGCATGAGCGCGCGCTCGGGGCGCTTTCAGGCGATGAGCGGCGCCTCGCGCTTGGCCTGAGCGAGCATGTTGCGGACACCAACCTGGCCCGCCAGCTCGCCCAGCTTCGCGTTCATGATCCGGGGCTCGTGATCGAACTGCATCTGGGACTCTCGGCACATCTGCTCGCGCAGTTCGACGAGCGGCGGCTCGATGCCGTCATCGTCCGTCAGGAAGAAGGGGAGGCGCCACGCGGCGATGCCCGCCGGCTCTTCGCGGAGCCGCTCGTCTGGCTCGCCGCGCCGCAATGGCAGTGGCAGCCCGGCACGGCGCTGCCGCTCGCGCTGCTCGCCGCGCCATGCGCGGTGCGGGCAGCGGCGATTCGCGCGCTCGACGCCGCGGGCGTGGCGTGGACCGAAGTGTTCGTGGGCGGCGGTGTCGCAGCGGTGGGCGCGGCGCTGGCCGCAGGGCTCGCAATCTCGCCGCTGGCGCGCCGGGTCGCGCCGCGCGAACTGATCGACGTCGGCGCGCGGCTCGGTTTGCCCGCGCTGCCGGTTTCCCAGGTCCAGCTTCACTCGCGGGTACGCGAGCCTCAAACCGCAGCAACGCTGCAATTGCTCGCCTCGGGGCTCGGCACAGGCTAGATGGCGCTCAGCTCAGGATGGGCGGCAGCGCGTGCGGCGCGGGAATCGCACGCTGGATGTGCGGCGGCGGCGCATCCACCACGAGCTTGTGGCGTGGCGCGGGCCGCACGGCGGCCGGCTTCGGCGCGGGCCGCTTTTGCGTGACGGTTTTGGGCGCCGGCGCCGTGCCAGCAGCCGGATGATGCGCATTTGCCGCCGCGTGGGCCTCGCCGGGCGTGTGCCGCTGCACCGCGGCGTGGCCCTTTGCGTGCGACGGCTTGCCGGCCTTCGCAACATGGCGCGGGGCGCTCGCACGGGTGGCACCCGTCGCGTGCGGATGGCGTCCGGCCGTGTGCGGCGCCGCACCGCCGTGCCCGCCACGCGCTTTGGACGCCTGCCCGCCATGCGACTGCCGCCCGGCAGCCGCTCCCTGCCCCGCATGCGCCCCTGCCGTCTTGCCCTGCCCCGATGCCCCCACCGGCGCGGCAAAAACCATTGCCGCGACCATCAATACGCATGCCCGCACCCCGTCTCTCCCCAAATGTCGTCCAAATGCCCGGCGAGGATTATACCGAGTCAAAACTTGCAATAATCCACATATGGACTAATATCTATTAAAAGTTCAATTCAGGACTCGACCACCATGTCATCCGCCACTGCTTCCGTCACTCCGTCGCGACGTCCCCGCGCCGAACCCTCGCTCACCGAAATGTCGGCGGCGGGGCTCAGGGCGTTCTTCAACATCGCACGCGACTGGGACCTGAGCGCCGAAGAGCAGATTATTCTGCTCGGCTCGCCGGGCCGATCCACGTTCTTCAAGTGGAAGCAGTCCCCGCAAACCGCCCGGCTCGGCCGCGACACTCTCGAACGCCTTTCGTTGCTGCTCGGCATCTACAAGGCGCTGCAGATTCTCCTGCCCCAACCCACCTCCGCCGACACCTGGATCAAGCGCCCCAATAGCGCGCCGCCCTTTGGCGGACGGCGCGCGCTCGACCGCATGCTGGCCGGCAACGTCAGCGACCTCGTGGCGGTGCGCCAGTACCTCGACGCCATGCGAGGCGGCTGGGCGTGACGCAAACGAACTGGCAAGACCGCTGGCACAGCGCGCACCTCACCTGGTCACCTGCGTTCAGAGTGATTCCCACCCGGTTTCCCGCCGTGAACCTGTTCGACCGCGTGGCTTCCGCGGACGACTTCGAGGCGCTCTACGCGCTTGAAGCGCTCACCAACGACCGCCTGCGCACCGAGACCGGCGACCTCGATCTCGTGCCGCGCGAGGAGCGCCGCTTCGGCCCCGGCTACGGTCCGATCATGGCGGCCTTCACGCACCTGAATCCGCAGGGCAGCCGTTTTTCCGACGGCACCTACGGCGTGTTCTACTGCGCGCGCTCGCGCGCCACCGCCGTGGCGGAAACGCGCTATCACTCGGGGCTTTTTCTCGCCGCCACAAACGAGCCGCCCATCCGCCAGCAAATGCGGCTCTATACGGTGATCGCGCATGGCGAGGTGATCGATCTGCGCGAGGATCCCGCGCTCGACCCGGGCGTGCTCTCGCCCGACGACTACACGGCCGGCCAGGCGCTAGGCCGCGCCGCCCGCGAGGCGCGTGCGCCAGGCATTGCGTATCCGTCGGTGCGCGACGAGGACGGCGAATGCCTCGCCGCCCTCAGCACGACGCTGCTGCGCGCGTGCCATCACGCTGCGTATCTGGAATACAACTGGAATGGGCACACCATCGATATGGTGTTCGAGTTGAACCGCATCGTATAGCCCGAGCGGCCAACGAGAGACCGGCAGGCGCTGCCTCAGGGCAGCACGATCGCGGCCGCGCCGTGCGCGAGCGCTTCGACCTGCGAGACCGACCAGACGCGCGATGTGAGCGCCTCGACCATGGTGAGGCGTCCTTCGGTGATGAACGCTCCGGTGTCGATGAACACCTGCGAGCCGATCTGCCGCACTTCACGCACCGGCGTGTGCCCGCAGAACGTGAGGGAGAGTGCATGGCGCGCCGGGTCGCCCGTGCCGAGCACGAGATCGCGGCCCCAAAGCATGCGTTCGCGCACGTCGGAATTGAACTGGCCACTGTCGAGCGCGGCGTCGTCGCCGAAAAATTCCGCGTGGATGATGTTGAAACGCTTTTCGCCCTCGCCCACCACGCGCGCGAGCGGCAATTGGCGCAGCCGTTGCGCGTAGTGCACGAGTTCGGCGTCGGGCACGCTCTGCGCCCAGCCGCCGCCGATGCCATACCAGCGATTGCGCGGCATGCGCCCCTCGGCCACGGCGCACAGTGCATCTTCGTGATTGCCGAGCACGGCGTAGAACCATGGTTTGTCGAGCAGCGCGAGCGCCTGTTCGCACTGCTCGCGTTCGCCCCGGTCAACGAGATCGCCTACCGAAAACAGCCGGTCATGCGCGGTGTCAAATTCGACCTCGCGCAAAAGATAGCGCAACGCCTCCACGCAACCATGCAAATCGCCTACTACAAAGTCGCGACCTGCAAGGTTGGCGGCATGGTGCTGCACGAGAGCGTCGGGTGTATGCGTCATCACTTCATCATAGCGCTGTGTGAGTGGGCCATATGAGCGCCAAATATCGTACCGAATGCGATTCCGATAAACGCGTCACGAGGCAAACAATACGCAAGCGGCGTGCCTGCGCTCACAGCATACGCGTTTGCGGCTGCCAGCGCCGCCGCGAGCGCGGCGCAAAGTCCCGGCGTGACTGGTGAGTTACTGGGGCTGGGCACGCAGCGCCGCAACCTCGCCGGCCGTGAGGGTGGCCCGCGGATCGCCGAACTGCGTCGTCACGTAGTTGGAAATGGCCGCCACCTGTTCGTTGCTCAATGCATCGCCGAATGCCGGCATCAGCACGTCGCTGTCCTTCGTTTGACGTCTCACGCCGTGCAGGATCACCATCGCGAGATTGTTCGGGCTCGGCGCGCCCGCGACGCTGTTATGAATGAGCGATGGATAGGCGCCCTGCGCGCTTCCCCCCACGCCCTCGCCGGTCCAGTGATGGCAGCTCGCGCAGTTCGCCACGAAAAGCTGCAAGCCGTTCACGGTCGTGATCGCCGTGCCGCGCAGCGCGGTGACGTCGTTCACAGCGAGCTTGCCCCAGGCATCGCGCGGCCGCGTCACGCCGCCCGAAACCGGCGGCAGCGCGCGCAGGTAGGCCACGATCGAGCGCAGGTCCTCATGCGTCAGGTATTGCGTCGAGTGCTGGACCACGTCGGCCATCGGGCCTGCTGCGCTGGCGTGGCCCGCGGCGATGCCCGTGGATAGATAGGCGATCAGCGCGTCGTCGCTCCAGTTGCCAATGCCGCTCGTACGGTCGGGCGTGATGTTGTAGGCCTGCCAGCCCGCTTGCGTCGCGCCCGAGAAGCGCCCGGTCGTCTTGAGGCCTTGCATGAAGTTGCGCGGCGTGTGGCATTCCTCGCAATGCGCGAGGCCTTCGACGAGATAGGCGCCGCGGTTGAATTCGGCGCTCTGCTTCGGGTCCGGCACGAAGCGGCCCTGGTTGAAGTTGAAGAGATTCCACAAGATCATCAGCCAGCGCTGGTTGAACGGAAAGCGCAGCTCGTTGGCGGGCGGCGTGTAATGCACCGGCGCGACCGTATTCAGATACGCGCGGATCGCGAGCATATCCTGCTCGGTCATGCGCGTGAATTCGACGTAAGGAAACGCGGGATACAGCCGCTCACCGCCTCGGCCGATGCCTTCGTGCAGCGCGCGCACGAAGTCGGTATCGCTCCATTGGCCGATGCCGGTGTCGGGGTCCGGCGTGATGTTCGGCGTGTAGATTTTTCCAAACGCTGTGCTGATGGGCAAGCCGCCCGCGAATGGCCTGCCCGGGTCGGCGGTATGGCACGCGACGCAGTCGCCTATGCGCGCGAGATAGGCGCCGCGCTTGATGAGGTCGGGCTTGTCCGCGTCCGCAATCGGCATCGACGTGTCGTCGCCGCGCGCCGTGGAGATCGGCAGTTCGTCGACGGGACGCGTTTGCGATTCGTGCGACGCGTGCCACGCGATATAGAGCGCGAAGGCGCAGAAAAGCGCGGCCGCGATGGCGGCACGCGCGCATCTCTCTCGCTCGTGATTCGTGGTGGCCGCGGTGGAGGACTTCGCTGTTTTCATCGTCTGGCTCGTATCAAAGCTCGTGGCGCAGCTTGTCGGCAAGCTTCAGCGACAGCGCGGCAATCGTTAGCGTGCAGTTCACCGAGGCGGCAGAGGGCATCACCGCGCTACTGGCGACGAACAGATTCGAATGATCGTGCGTGCGGCAATCGGCATCGACGACTGAATCGGCGGCGTTCGCGCCCATGATCGTCGTGCCCATGATGTGATTGTTGGGCGCGAACGTGTCGTCGAACGCGATGTCCGTACCGCCGAAAAGCTGCGCGATCTGCGCATAGAGTTCATGCGTGTTCGCCGCGCTCTTCTTCACGTAATCGTTGATCGAGTAATAGATCTCGGGTTGCGGAATGCCCAGTCCGTCCTTGTGCTCGCCCGAGGGCAGCACGCGGTTCTGCGGCTCGGGCAAATGCTCGTGGAAACTGTTGATGGTGAGCGTGCGCGACGTGCGCTCGCGTATCTCCCGGTCCAGCTCCGCGCCGGTCAAGCCGTTCTTGATGAGCGCGGCCGTGACGACCATGGTGGGCACCGCGTTCGACAGATGCAGTTTCTTCGCGGCATACGCAGAGCGGAACGCGCCGTCACGGAAGTTCACGACCGACGTCATCTCCATGGGCCCGCGTCCCGGCCATAGCGGTTCGTTGGCCATGAACGTGATGCCCGTGCCCGGATGATCCATGAGATTGCGGCCCACCTGGTCGGAGCTGTTGCCAATGCCGCGGGCAAATGCATCGCTCTTCGACATCAGCATGAGCTTGGGCGTTTCGATGCCGTTCGCGGCGAGCACGAAGAGCTTGCCGGTCACACGCGTGCTTCTGCCGCTCGGGTCCTTGTAGTGGACCGCGGTAACGAGCCCTTTGTTGTCGGCCTCGATGCGATAGACCACAGCCTGCGGCACGAGCTTCGCGCCCGCGCGCTCGGCCTTGTCCGCGTGAACCACGCCGTTGTACATCGCACCGATCGGGCAGATCGGCATGCAGTTGTTGTTGCCGCAGCAGGTGGGACGCGCATCGAACGGGCGGCTATTGCGCGCGACCGGCTCGGGCACCACGTGAAAGCCATTCGCATTCAGCACTTGCGAGAAGCGCTGATCCATCCAGGAAAGCGGCAGCATGCTCATTGGATACGGCTTCGCGCGCGGCGAGCCGAGATCGTACGTCGCGTCCGGTCCGGACACGCCCAGTTCCTCTTCCGCGAGCTGATACCACGGCTCCAGCGTCTCATAGGGATAGGGCCAGTCGCGACCCACGCCGTACTGCGTTTTCAAACGAAAGTCCGCTGGCAGCAAACGCCACGCGGCGGCGGCCCAGTGCCACGTGGTTCCGCCCACGAGCCGCAAATATTGTGAGTTGTACGGATAATCGCCCTTCTGCACGAGATAGTCGTTGGGCGGGGCGTATTCGGGATGCGGCGCGTAGCTCACGGAAGGATACGGCGTGGCGAAATCGGCCTTGGCGGGCGAGTTGCGGAAATTCTCCACGATCTGCCAGCGCGCGAGGCGCGGTCCCGCTTCGAGCAGCACCACGGAAGCGCCGGCCCGGGCGAGCTGGTGCGCCACCAGACTGCCCGCCACGCCGGAACCGACGACGACCACGTCGGCGGAATGTCCTGTCGCCATTGTCGACCTCATCCTTTGGCTTTCGTTGTGGGGGCCTGGCGCGGCCCGTGATGTGCGTGCCCGTTACCCCGCTATTCGCCTGCGGGTTTGTGCTTCCAGTAGAACGGCACGTCGCGGCAATACGAGGGAATTGCGAGCACGTCGTTGACGGGGTCGAACATCAACGCCTTTTCGAAGGCCACCACCTGCACCTTCGGCATCTCGCCCGCGAGACCGAGATACCACGCGCGCATGATGTCGCCCACCATCGAGGCGAGCTCCGGCTGATCGGGCTTGAGCGCGGCGGTCACGGTATCGGAGGGCACGCCGCCGTGACCTTGAATCCAGGTGTTGAGCGTGGCGACGTTCGCGTCGAACTGACTGCTCGCGTGGTCGAGCGCAGCATAGACGCGCTTGCCGAGCACGGCGTCGAAGCTCGTGCGGCCAGTGAGGCGCTGCGATAGCTTGATGAACGCTTCATAGCCGCTGCCGGATGCGCTCGCCGGAGTAGCCGCAAAGGCGCGGCCCATGCCGAAAGGCGCACGCGAGCGCCCGGCAGCCGCGAAGGCGAGCAGCGCCGCTGCGCACGTTCCCGAGACGAAACGCCTGCGGCCTGGACGGCCGAGGCGCTCGAATACAGCGGGAAGATCGTGCGGCGCCTGAGACATCCCGTGTTGTGTCACATCTGTCATTGGCACTCCAGATGAGGTCGATCCCGCCAGGTCCCCCTGGCTGGGGCGAAACACGCTTGCCGCCGGCGCGGGCGGCGCCTGAAACCAGGCCATACGAAAAACGTTTGCTATCGTCAGTCACCGCGATCAATGCATATGCACCATCGTTGCGCTGACTGCGAGAGCGCGCTCCCGAGTTGCGCAAGCAATATAGCCCCTTATGGCCCGATAAGACAAACCGAAAGCTTGCATGCCCGGCATAACAGCGAACAGCGCGTCACCCCGGCGGACCACGCACGGTAGAATCGCCGCAATTGACTGCTAACCCGCGCCACTCCATGAACCTCATCCCGCTGGTACTGCGCAACCGACCGCACTTGATGATCGCCATCGCCGTGGGCGTCGTGCTCGGCTTGCTCGCGCCCGCCTCGATCCATACTTCCGCGCGCGTCCTGCTCGGCTGGGACGCCACGGTATGGACCTACCTCGTGCTGATCTGGCTGCACATGGTGTTAGCAAACGAAGAAAGCGTGCGCGCGAACGCCCGCCGCGAAGACGAAAACGCGGGCACCGTGCTGTTTCTCATCTGCATCGCAACGGTGGCGAGCATCGTCGCCATCGTCATCGAACTCGGCACGACGAAGGATCTCGACACAGCCTCGAAAGTGCTGCATTCGCTGCTCACGGGGCTCACGCTCATCGGGGCGTGGTTTCTCATTCCCACCATCTTCACGTTGCACTACGCACGCATCTACTACGGCTCCGATCCCAACGAGCCCGCCCTCGCGTTTCCCGACAAAAAGCTCACGCCGAATTACTGGGACTTTCTGTACTTCTCGTTCACCATCGCCTGCGCGTCGCAAACCGCCGATATCGGCCTGCGCGGGCGCAGCGCGCGGCGCGGCGTGCTCGCACAATCGATTTTGTCGTTCTATTTCAACGTTTCTGTGCTAGGCCTGTGCGTGAACATCGCCGCGAGCATGGTCGGTAGCTGAGCACGTTTCCCTTTTTCACCGCTGCAACGGATACCGGCAATCGCCGCCGGTTTCGCCTCTCGATTCGCCCGCCTTTGAGCCCAGCCTTTGCGAACATGCGCCTGCGCGCGGCGCCGCGCGCCTGGTTCGCTCATGGGCATGTGCCTTGCTCGACTCCCCCGCAAGTCGCCACGCGGCGCAAGCGGTTTGGTTCCGGCCTGCTCTTGCACTACTCTGAACAGGTGCCTGTCACCACACGCAGCGCGGCACGCTCCGGCAGCCCCCGGGCGGCGCGATCGCATTTCGGCTAACCCCGACTTGCATCCCCTTCGCCTGACGTACCTGGAATACGACCGATGGAACCCCCCCACGCCTATGCGCCGCGGATCTACTTCGTCCATTCCGTCCTGGCAGGACCACTCGACGCGTGGCCGGCGCACATCGCCCGCGCAGCGTCGCTGGGCTTCGATCACGTCCTGATCGGCGCCCTGTTCGCCTCGGGCGCGTCGGGCGACGACCGCATCGTCGCCGACCATGCGCGCCTGAACGCGGCCTTCGGCAGCCAGCTTTCAGCCGCCGACGCCGTGCGCGAACTCGCACTCTCGGCGCAATCGCGCGGCGTCACGCTGCTCGCCGATCTCGTGCTCGATCGCAGCGCCGCCGACGGCGCGCTCTACGCCGCGCACCCCGAATGGTTCCACCCCTTCGAGCCCGAAGACGCACGCCTCGACCCACGCCACGGCCATCGCGAAGCCAACGTCGCCTATGCCGATTTCGAGCGCGCGAGCGCGCCGCTCATCGCATGGTGGACGGCACGCGCCGTCGCGCTCGTCGAAGCGGGCATCGGCGGCTTTCGCGTGGACTCTCCGCACCGCACGCCGCCCCATGTGCTGCGCGCGATCTTCGATGCCGTGCGCGCGCGCTTTCCGCAAACGCGCTGGCTCGCCGCGACGCCAGGCCTGCCGCGCGAGGCGCTCGCGCACCTCGAAGGCGCGGGCTTCGACGCGGCCTTCTCCTCGCTGCGCTGGTGGGACTTCTCGTCGAGCTGGATGGTCGAGGAGCACGCCGCATTGCGCCGCGTGGGCTCGCCGATAACGTTTCCAGAGGCGCCCTATGGCGCGCGCTACGCGCACGACCAGGAAGGCGCTGCCGATGCGCGCGCGCTCGAGCGCGCCTATCGCCGCATGCTGCGCGCGGCAGCCGCGCTCGGCACCGGCTGGCTCATGCCGATGGGCTTCGAATATGGCGTGGACGAAGCGACCTCGCACAGCGGCAACAGCGCACAGGCGTGGGAAGCCGCGAAGGCGCGCGCGCCCTTCGATCTGAGCGCCGATGTCGCGCACGCCAACGCGCTGCAACGCGAAACGTGGGTGCTGCAGACCAACGGTGAACTGCGTGCGCTCAATGGCCCCGGCGCGAGCGTCGCGGCGCTCTTGCGCGGCGACCGCGCGGACCTGCGCGAAGCGGACGACGCCATCCTCACGCTCATCAATCCCGCGCTCGCTGCGCCTGTGCGTGTGGATCTCTCGCGCCTGCTCGACGGCGTGCCTGGCGGCTTCACGCGCTTCGCGCCGCTCGACGCCGTAACGCTGCGCGGCGCACGCCTGCCCGCGCCACGCGACGCGAGCGCGATCCCCGACGCGTTCACGCTGCCCGCCGGCGCATGCTGGATGTTCCGCGCGCTCGCGAGCCCGCTCGTGGTCCTTGCGCCGCCCGAAGATCGCGGCAAGACGGACACGAGTGGACACAAGAGCGTGCTCGAGGCGATCGCCGCGCCGCGCATTGCCATCGAGAGCGCGCAGCCCTCGGTCGATCACGGCCGCTTCGCCGCGAAGCGCACCGTGGGCGAGCGCTGCGAAGTGCGCGCGGCGATCTTCGCCGAGGGCCACGACCGCATCGACGCCGCCGTGCTCTGGCGCGCCGTCGACGAAACCGCCTGGCACGAGTCGCTAATGACGCCCGTGCCGCCCGCGGGCACCGACCTGTGGGCGGGCCACATTCCCCTCGATCGCGTCGGACGCTACGAGTACGTCGTGATTGCGTGGCGCGACGACTTCGCCTCGCTCGCGGAACATCTGCACAAGAAGCGCGCGGCGAACCAGCCCGTCGATCTCGAGCTGGAGGAAGCGAGCCGCCTGTTCGCGCTCGTGCTCGCCACCGCGGAAACGTCGGGCACGGGCGACGACGACCAGAAGCGCACCAACGAAACGCTCGACGCCATCGTCAAACGCTTCATTGCTGCGGACACCGAAACACGCTGCGCGATCATCGCCGCGCCTTCGACCGCTGCGGCCGTGCGCGCCGCGCGCCATCGCCCGTTTCTCTCGCGCGACACGATCGTCAATCGCGTGGATGCGGAGCGCGGCGCCGCGCGCTTCGCGAGCTGGTACGAGATCTTCCCGCGCTCGATGAGCGACGACGAATCGCGCCACGGCACCTTTGACGACGTGATCGCGAAGATGCCGCGCATCCGCGAAATGGGCTTCGACGTGCTGTACTTCCCGCCGATCCACCCCATTGGCCTCGCGAACC
This sequence comes from Paraburkholderia sp. CNPSo 3281, assembly GCF_024206515.1. Lineage (NCBI taxonomy): Bacteria > Pseudomonadati > Pseudomonadota > Betaproteobacteria > Burkholderiales > Burkholderiaceae > Paraburkholderia > Paraburkholderia sp. CNPSo 3281. Next base: position 143,477 of record NZ_JAMBPS010000008.1, read on the forward strand.
GCAAGGGGCGCAACAACACGCTCAATGCGCAGCCCGGCGACGTGGGCAGCCCGTATGCAATCGGCGGAGCCGAAGGCGGCCACACCGCGGTGCATCCGCAACTGGGCACGCTCGAGGACTTCTGCCGCATGCTTGCCGCGGCGCGCGAACAAGGCCTCGAAATCGCGCTCGATTTCGCGATTCAATGCTCGCCTGACCACCCGTGGTTGAAAGCGCATCCCACCTGGTTCGCGTGGCGGCCCGACGGCACGCTGCGCTACGCCGAAAACCCGCCGAAGAAGTACCAGGACATCGTGAACCCCGAGTTCTACGCTCACGACTCCAAGCCTGATTTGTGGCTCGCATTGCGCGACGCGATTCTGTTCTGGGTGGACACGGGCGTGCGCATTTTCCGCGTGGACAACCCGCACACGAAGCCGCTGCCGTTCTGGGAATGGATGATCGCCGACGTGCGCGCGCGCCACCCCGACGTGATCTTCCTCTCCGAAGCCTTCACGCGGCCGCGCCTCATGTACCGGCTCGCCAAACTCGGCTTCTCGCAGTCGTACACGTATTTCACGTGGCGCGAATCGAAGCGAGATTTCACCGAGTACCTCACGGAACTCACGCAAACCGAGGTGCGCGACTTCTATCGGCCGAACTTCTTCGTCAACACGCCCGACATCAATCCGCGCCATTTGCAGACCGGCGCGCGCTCGAGCTTCCTGATCCGTGCCGCCCTGGCCGCGACGCTATCCGGGCTGTGGGGCGTGTACTGCGGCTTCGAACTGTGCGAAGGACGTGCCATGCCCAATTCGGAAGAATATCTGGACTCCGAGAAATACCAGCTGCGCGCATGGGACTGGCATCGCCCCGGCAACATCGTCGCGGAGATCGCCACACTCAATCGCATCCGGCGCGCGAACCCGGCGCTGCACACGCATCTCGGCATCACGTTCCTCGACGCGCGCAACGACTCGCTGCTGTGCTTCGAGAAGGCCACGCCCGCGCGCGACAACGTGCTCGTCGTGGCCATCAATCTCGATGCCTTCAACGAGCAGGGCGCCGACTTCGAACTTTCGTGGGCGACGTTCCAGCGCTGGCAGCTCGACGACCACGCCCCCCTCAATGTGGTCGACGAAATGACCGGCGAGCGCTTCGAGTGGCGTGGGCGCTGGCAGCACGTGCGGCTCGACCCGCATGCGCGCCCGTTTTCGATCTGGCGCATCGAGCCCGCGAAGGGCCTGCCGCGCGAAGAACCGCTGCCTGAACACGCCGACGAGCACATCGAGGGCCATCCCGAACTGGACGCGGACTTCCCGCCCGGAGGAGCGACATGAAACGCGACCCCGCTACGCACGAGCCTGTGGCAACGAACGTGCAGACCGTCACGCGAGACTCGACCGCACACGACCCACACGATGAGGAGCGCGCCACGCAACGGCGCGGCAGGCCGTCGATGCTCTCCGACGACCCGCTCTGGTACAAGGACGCGATCATTTACCAGGTGCACTTGAAATCGTTCTTCGATTCGAACAACGATGGCGTGGGCGATTTCCCTGGCCTGCTCGCGAAGCTCGACTACATTGCCAGCCTTGGGGTCACGGCGGTCTGGCTGCTGCCGTTCTACCCCTCGCCGCGCCGCGACGACGGCTACGACATCGCCGACTATCGCAACGTGCACCCCGATTACGGCCAGCTCGCCGACGTGCGACGCTTCATTCAGGAAGCGCATGCGCGCGGCATCCGCGTGATCACCGAACTGGTCATCAACCACACCTCGGACCAGCACCCGTGGTTTCAGCGCGCGCGCCGCGCCAAACCCGGCTCGAATCATCGCAACTACTACGTGTGGTCCGACACCGACCAGAAGTACCAGGGCACGCGCATCATCTTCATCGACACGGAGCCATCGAACTGGACGCACGACCCGGTGGCGGGCGCGTACTACTGGCACCGCTTCTATTCGCACCAGCCCGACCTGAACTTCGACAATCCGGCCGTGCTGCGCGAGGTGCTGCAGGTCATGCGCTTCTGGCTCGATATGGGCATCGACGGGCTGCGCCTGGACGCCGTGCCTTACCTCGTGGAGCGTGAAGGCACGAACAACGAGAACCTGCCTGAAACGCATGGCATTCTCAAACGCATCCGCGCGGCCATCGACGAGCACTACCCGAACCGCATGCTGCTGGCCGAAGCGAACCAGTGGCCCGAGGATGTGCAGGAGTACTTCGGCAACGAAGACGAATGCCACATGGCGTTCCACTTCCCGCTCATGCCGCGCCTCTACATGGCGATTGCGAGCGAGGACCGCTTCCCGATTCTCGACATCATGAAGCAGACGCCCGACTTGCTGCCGAGCTGCCAGTGGGCGATCTTCCTGCGCAATCACGACGAACTCACGCTCGAAATGGTGACCGACTCCGAGCGCGACTACCTCTGGAACACCTACGCGAGCGACCGGCGCGCGCGCCTGAACCTCGGCATTCGCCGGCGTCTCGCGCCGCTCATGGAGCGCGACCGGCGCCGCATCGAACTCATCAACTCGCTGCTGCTCTCCATGCCCGGCACGCCCGTGATCTATTACGGCGACGAACTCGGCATGGGCGACAACATTCACCTGGGCGACCGCGACGGCGTGCGCACGCCGATGCAGTGGTCGTCGGACCGCAATGGCGGCTTCTCGCGCGCCGACCCCGAACAGCTCGTGCTGCCGCCGCTCATGGGCTCGCTCTACGGCTACGACGCCATCAACGTCGAAGCGCAAAGCCGCGACCCGCATTCGCTGCTCAACTGGACGCGCCGCATGCTCGCCACGCGCCGCGCGAAGCAGGCGTTCGGGCGCGGCACGATCCGCTTCCTGCGGCCTGAGAACCGCAAGATCCTCGCGTACCTGCGCGAAATGCCCGGCGAAGCGCCGATCCTGTGTGTGGCGAATCTGTCGCGCGCGCCGCAGGCGGTGGAACTCGATCTTTCCGAGTTCGCGGGCATGTCCCCCGTCGAGATGACGGCCGACTCCGTGTTCCCGGCCGTCGGGCAGTTGCCTTATCTGCTGACGTTCCCGCCCTACGGCTTCCTGTGGTTCCTCCTGAGCGCGGGCGATCAGCGGCCTTCGTGGAGCCAGCCGACCTCGGAGCAATTGCCCGAGTTCGTGACCGTGGTGATCCGCGAAGGGCAAACCGGTGCGACGCCCGAAAACGTGCGGCTGCTCGAATCGGAAGTGCTGCCTTCGTGGCTCTCGCGTCGCCGCTGGTTCGCCTCCAAGGACAAGCCGCTGCGCGCCGTGCGTCTCGCGGCGCTCACGACGATTTACGGCGCGGGTTTCGCGTTCACGGAGATCGAGGCCGAGCTTGCGGATGGCACGAGCGAGCGCTACGTCCTCCCGATCGCCATTACGTGGGGCGCCGAAATCACCACGCCGCTGCACATTCAGCTCGCGCTCTCGCGCGTGCGGCGCGGCCGCACGGTGGGCTATCTCACGGATGCGTTCTCGCTGCCGTGGTTCGCCTACGGCGTGCTGCGCAAGCTGCGCGAGCGCGCCGCGGTGCCTACCGTGCAGCAGAGCACGATCCGCTTCGAGCCGACCGAGCGCCTCGACGAACTCGACCTTGGCGACACGCCGGAAGTGCGCTGGCTCGCCGCGGAGCAGAGCAACAGCTCGCTCGTGATCGCGGAAACCCTCGTGCTCAAAATCGTGCGCCGCCTGATGGCTGGGGTGCACCCCGAAGCGGAAATGAGCCGCTACCTCACGAAGCTCGGCTACGCGAACACCGCGCCGCTCTATGGTGAAGTGGTGCGCGTCGACCCCGCGGGCGTGCCGCATACGCTCATCATCGTGCAAGGTTTCATCGACAATCAGGGCAACGCGTGGGACTGGGCGCTCGACTATTTGCGCCGCACGATCGACGAACTCGCGCTCGCCGTGGACGACGACACGCGCGCCGACCAGGCGCACGAAGAAGAAGCCGTGCAGGGCTACTGCGCGGTGATCGGCGCCATCGGCAAGCGGCTGGGCGAGCTGCACGCATTGCTCTCGAGACCCAGCGACGACGAAGCCTTCGCGCCCGTTGCCGCGACCCCCGAGGACGTGCGCGCCTGGATAGCCGACGCGAAGACCATGCTCAACGAAGCGCTCGACATCGTCGCGCGGCATACGGGCGAGGACGAGCAAATGCTCGACGAAGACGCACGCGATCTCGCGCGCAGCCTGATCGATCGGCGCAAGGCGCTTGTCGCGAAGATCGACGAACTCGTGCCGGACGACACGAAGGCTGCGCGCATCCGCATCCACGGCGATTTCCACCTGGGCCAGGTCCTGCTTTCCCAGGGCGACGCGTATTTGATCGACTTCGAAGGCGAGCCCGCGCGGGCGCTCGAATACCGGCGCGCCAAGGCCTCGCCGCTGCGCGACGTGGCGGGCCTGTTGCGCTCGCTCTCGTATGCGGGCGCCGCCGCGCAATCGACGCTCGAAAGCGCGCCGCAGCAAGTCGTCGATCGCAAGCGTGCCCTGTTCGAACGCTTCCGCGGCTATGCGGCCGAAGCGTTCCTGAGCCAGTACCGCGCAGCCGTGGCAGAAGGACCGCTTACGCTCGTCAGCGCTTCGCAGGAGCAGGCGCTGCTCGACCTGTTCCTGATCGAGAAAGCGGCTTACGAGATCCGCTACGAAGCGGCCAACCGTCCCACCTGGCTCGCGCTGCCGGTACGCGGTCTCGCGGCGCTGGCGGCTCGCGTGCTTGGGCTCACGCCCACGCAGTCCACGCAATCGCATTCCGGCGGAGGTGGCCATGGTTGAGCGCGCGGCCCAAGCCGGCCTGAATCCCCACGACGCCGACGCACTCGCCGGTGCGTACCACTCCGATCCTTTCTCCGTGCTCGGGCTGCACTGGGTGGACGGCGCCCCCTACGTGCGCGCATGGCTGCCGAACGCCTCCGGCGCGAGCGTGGTGGCGCGCGACCGCGCCCACACGCTCGGCGAACTCTCGCTCGTGCATCCCGCAGGACTCTACGCAGGGCCAGTCGCGGAAGCGGTGCCCTACCGGCTCGTGGTCGACTGGCATGGCGTGAGCCAGGAAATCGAGGACACCTATTCATTTGGCCCGCATCTCGCGCACGATGCGCTCGTGCGTCTCGCGGACGGCGACCCCTACGCCGTGCTCGAATGCCTCGGCGCGCGGCCCTTGACTTGCGACGGCGTACCCGGCGTGCGCTTCGCGGTCTGGGCGCCGAATGCGAAGCGCGTCTCCGTGGTGGGCGACTTCAACGCGTGGGACGGGCGGCGTCACCCCATGCGGCTGCGTCACGAAGCGGGCGTATGGGAGCTTTTCATTCCGCGTGTGGCGCCCGGCGCGCGCTACAAGTTCGAGATACTCGGCGCACGCGGCGTGGTCCTCCCGCTCAAGGCCGACCCCTGCGCGCTGCAGACGGAATGCCCGCCGGGCACGGCTTCGATCGTCGCCCCTGTCGAAGCGATCGACCACTATGCGTGGCGCGATCAGGAGTGGCTGCAAACGCGCGCAGAACGGCAGAACGCGCGCGCGGCCATGTCGGTCTACGAGGTGCATGCGCCTTCGTGGCTGCCCACGCAAGGCGCCGATGCCCCCGCGCCCGACTGGGGCGCGCTCGCCGAGCGCCTGATCCCCTACGCGCAGGGCATGGGCTTCACGCACATCGAACTGCTGCCCGTGGCGGAACATCCGTTTGGCGGCTCATGGGGCTATCAGCCGCTTTCGCAGTTCGCCCCCACCGCGCGTCTTGGCGCGCCGGTGGACTTCGCGGCGTTCGTCGATCGCGCGCACGAAGCGGGGCTGGGCGTGATTCTCGACTGGGTGCCCGCGCACTTCCCGAACGACGCGCACGGTCTCATCGATTTCGACGGCACGGCGCTCTACGAGCATGCCGACCCGCGCGAGGGCTATCACCCCGACTGGAACACGATGATCTACAACCTGGGACGCCGCGAGGTGAGCGCGTTCCTGGTCGCGTCGGGTCTTGCGTGGCTCATGCGCTATCACGTGGATGCGCTGCGCGTGGACGCGGTCGCCTCGATGCTCTACCGCGACTATTCGCGCGCGCAAGGCGAGTGGGTGCCCAACATCTATGGCGGCCGCGAAAATCTCGAATCGATTGCGTTTCTCAAGCGCCTCAATCACGAAACGCAATACGTTCCGCAACGCCCCGGCGTGATCACCATTGCTGAGGAATCCACAGCATGGCCGGGCGTCACGGCGCGCCCCGAAGATGGTGGCCTCGGCTTCCAGTTCAAGTGGAACATGGGCTGGATGCACGACACGCTGCACTACATGCACGAAGACCCCGTTTATCGCCGCTATCACCATCACCTGATGACGTTCGCGATGGTCTACGCGTGGTCCGAGCGCTTCGTGCTGCCGCTGTCGCACGACGAAGTGGTGCACGGCAAAGGGTCGCTACTGGGCAAGATGCCGGGCGACCGCTGGCAGAAGTTCGCGAACCTGCGCGCGTATTTCGGCTTCATGTGGGCGCACCCCGGCAAGAAGCTGCTGTTCATGGGCGGCGAGTTCGGGCAGATGGCCGAATTCGATCACGACGGCACGCCGCACTGGAACCTGCTCGACGACCCGCTGCACCGCGGCGTGCAAACGCTCGTGCGCGACCTCAACCGCCTCTACGCGAGCGAGCCTGCGCTCTACACGCTCGACTCGGAACCGGGCGGCTTCGAATGGCTGGTTTCCGACGACAACGAAAACAGCGTGCTCGCATGGCGCCGCGTGGACGGCACGGGCCGCGAGATCGTGGTGATCTGCAACTTCACGCCGCTGCCGCGCCACGGCTACCGTATCGGCATGCCGCAGCCGGGACAGTGGGAAGAAGCGCTCAACACCGACGCCGAGGTGTACGGCGGCTCGAACATCGGCAACGGGGGCCTCGTCACCACGGAGAGCGTGGTGAGCCACGGCAAGCCGCAGTCGGCCGCGCTCGTCCTGCCGCCACTCGGCACGCTGATCCTGCGCCTGCGCCGATAAACCGGCGCGGCGGCGGGATCGGATCAGGAAGCCGATGCAAAACGAAGAACAACACATGGAGCATCGTCATGGCAAACGGTCCGCCTGAGCGCCTGCTGCCCGGCTCCCCCTGGCCGCTCGGGGCGACGTGGGACGGACTCGGCACCAACTTCGCCGTGTTCTCCGCCCACGCATGGCGCATCGAGCTGTGCCTCTTCGACCCCACCGGCCGCAAGGAACGCATTCGCTACACCTTGCCCGAATGCACCGACGAGGTGTGGCACGGCTATCTGCCGGGCGCGCATCCCGGCACCGTCTACGGCCTGCGCGCGCATGGGCCCTATCAGCCGCATCTGGGGCACCGCTTCAATCCGCACAAGCTGCTGCTGGACCCTTACGCGAAGCAGCTCATCGGCCAGTTCCGCTGGTCGGACACGCTCTATGGCTACCGCGCGCATTCGAACCGCGTGGACCTCTCGATCGACCGGCGCGACTCGGCACCGGCCATGCCCAAGTGCGTGGTCGTGAACGACAACTTCGACTGGTCGCGCGACCGGCGGCCCAATACGCCGTGGGGCGACACCGTGATTTACGAGGCGCATCTGCGCGGTCTTTCGATGCAGCGTCACGATTTGCGCACGCACATGCGGGGCACCTTCGCCGGGCTAGCCGCGCCGCGTTTCATCGAGCACCTGCACAAGCTCGGCGTGACGGCCATCGAGATCCTGCCAGTCCACGCGTTTCTCTCCGAGCGCTTTCTGATCGATCGCGGCCTGCGCAACTACTGGGGCTACAACGCGGCCGCGTTCTTCGCGCCCGAGCCCAGCTACCTGGTGGGCTACGACACCGACGAAATGCGCATTGCCGTGCGGCAGCTTCATGCAGCGGGTATCGAAGTCTTTCTCGACGTGGTCTACAACCACACCTGCGAAGGCGGCGAAATGGGCCCCACCGTCTCGTGGCGCGGCCTCGACAATGCCAGCTATTACCGCTGCGTGCCAGGCGACGAGCGCCACTTCATCAACGACACGGGCTGCGGCAACACACTCGACCTATCGCACCCGCGCGTGCTGCAGATGGTCGCCGACTCGCTGCGCCACTGGACCACGTCATATGGCATCGACGGCTTTCGCTTCGACCTCGGCGTGACACTCGGGCGCGAGCCCGCAGGCTTCGACCCGAACGGCGGCTTCTTCGACGTGCTGCGCCAGGACCCAGTGCTTTCGCAGTGCAAGCTGATTTCCGAGCCGTGGGACGTGGGCCCGGGCGGTTATCAGCTCGGCAATCACCCGCCCGGCTTTTCCGAATGGAACGATCGCTTTCGCGACAGCGTGCGGCGCTACTGGCGCGGCGCGCCGGGCCAGCGCGCCGACCTCGCGGCGCGCCTGACCGGCAGCGCGGACCTGTTCGACAAACGCAAGCGCCGGCCCTGGGCGTCGATCAATTTCGTCACCTCGCACGACGGCTTCACGCTCGCCGACCTCGTTTCGTACGAGCGCAAGCATAACGAAGCCAACAGCGAAGAGAACCGCGACGGCCACAATGAAAACTGGAGCGCGAACTGGGGCGTGGAAGGCCCGACCGACGACCCCGCCATCCTCGCCACGCGTGCGCGCGTGGCCCGCTCGATGATGGCCACGCTCCTCATCGCGCTCGGCACGCCTATGCTGCTCGCGGGCGACGAGGCCTGCCGCACGCAACGCGGCAACAACAACGCGTACTGCCAGGACAACGACATTTCGTGGTTCGACTGGGCGCTCGCCGACACGCCCCAGGGCAAGGCCATGACGCGTTTCGCCGCGCGCGTGATCGCGCTGCGCCGCGAACATCCGCTGCTGCACGAAACGCGCTTTCTGTTCGGCGAGCGCGAACTGATGCCCGGCGTGCACGACATCGACTGGTTCGACGAACGCGGCGAGTCGCTCTCGCCCGAGGCCTGGCACGACCCGGAAGCGAGCGCGTTCACCATGCGGCGCGCGGGAGCGGGACTCCACGGCCAAATGGAAGTATTGTTGATGATGCTGAACGCTTCGCAGGGCGCGGTGACATTCGTCGCGCCCGCGCCGCGCATGGCATTGGAGGTGCTGCTCGATACCGCGCGTCCCGACGCGGCGCCCTACGCGCTGCCCGACACGACGTACGAGCTGGCTGCGCGCGCGCTCGCCGTGCTCCGCGCCCGTCCGGCGCGAGCCGACACGCACCGGCCAGCGGGCACGCGCGGCGACGCGCCCACGCCGGACCCGCGCCGCACGCCGGGCGCGTCCGGGTCGGGCGCGCCCGCGGGCCCGGACGAAGCCGCCGCTGGATAGGAACAGGACGCAACCAGGAATCCACCATGTCCCCGCTTTCGCACGAACCGTACACCCGCCAGTACATGCATTGCCTGCCGTTCGGCGCGCAGCTGATCGGCGCGGCGCACGCGCAGCCGCATACGCGCTTTCGCTTCTGGGCGCCGTCGTGTCAAACGGTGCAAGTCGTGTTCGAGAACGTGAGAGACGCGCCGCCGCTCGACATGACGCCGAGCGGCAACGGCTGGTTCGAAGCGCAGGCGCCGTGCGGGCCGGGCACGCTGTACCGCTATTGCATCGACGGCCAGCAACGCGTACCCGACCCCGCATCGCGCTTCCAGCCGCAGGGCGTGCACGGACCGAGCGAAGTGCTCGACCCGCGCGCGTACGCCTGGCAGCATGCGCACTGGCAAGGGCGCCCCTGGGAAGAGACCGTGATCTACGAGCTGCACGTGGGCGCGCTGGGCGGATATCAGGGCGTAATGAAACGTCTGCCCGCGCTGGCAGCGCTTGGCGTGACGGCCGTCGAACTCATGCCGCTCAACGACTATCCGGGCGAGCGCGGCTGGGGCTACGACGTCGTGCTGCCTTACGCGCCGCACGCGGCCTATGGCAGTCCTGATGAACTGAAAGCGCTGGTCGATGCCGCGCATGGGCTGGGGCTGCAGATGTTCATCGACGTCGTCTACAACCATTTCGGCCCCGACGGGAACTGGCTCGGCCACTATGCCAAGCCGTTTTTCCGCCAGGACGTGAAGACGCCGTGGGGCGAAGCGCTCGACTTCGACCGCTTCGAAGTGCGCGACTTCTACTGCGACAACGCGCTCTACTGGCTCACGGAGTATCGCTTCGACGGTCTGCGCATCGACGCTGCGCACGCGATCGGCAACATCGACTGGCTGCGCGAACTGGCCGACCACGTGAAGGCGCGCGTCGAGCCCGGCCGCCATGTGCACCTCGTACTCGAAAACGAGCACAACGAAGCCAATCTGCTCGAATCGCACTTCAGCGCGCAATGGAACGACGACGCGCATCACTGTTTTCATGTGCTGCTGACCGGCGAATCGGAAGGCTACTATCGCGCCTTCACGGACTCCCCCATCGGCAAACTCGCGCGCGTGCTCGGCGAAGGCTTCGTGTACCAGGGCGACCCGTCGCCCGTGCATGCGGGCAAGCCGCGCGGCGAACCGAGCGCGCACCTGCCGCCTACCGCGTTCGTGATGTTTTTGCAAAACCACGACCAGATCGGCAACCGCGCGCTCGGCGACCGGCTGCGCACGCTGGCCGACGACGACGCCCTGCGCGCGGCCACGGCAATGCTGCTGCTATCGCCGCAAATTCCGCTGCTCTTCATGGAGGAGGAATACGGCTCGACGCAGCCGTTCCAGTTCTTCACCGCCTTCACCGGTCAGCTCGCCGATGCGGTACGTGAAGGCCGCCGCCGCGAATTCAAGGCATTCACCGCGTTCAATGACGAGGCTAGCCGCGCGCGCATTCCCGATCCGAACGATCTGCAGACCTTCCTGAATTCGTCGCCGCTGGCGGACGCGCCGCTCGACGGCGAACGGCTCGAATGGATGCACTTCTACAAGTCGGCGCTATGCGTGCGCGCGCATTTGCTCATGCCGCGCCTGCGCCACACACGTGCGCTCGGCGCGACGGTGCTCGCCGACGACGCCGCGAACGGCCTCGCCGCGCTCGTCGCGCGCTGGCGCCTCGACGATGGCGAAACGCTCACGATCGCGCTGAACCTGGGCCGCGACGGCGTGCTGCTCAATCCACGGCCCGAGGGCATGGTGATCTTCGAAACGCCGCCGCGTGCGCGCGACCATACCGACAATGGCGTGCTGCCCGAGAGCGCGTGCATTGCATGGCTCACCGGCAACGTACCCGAGTATTCGAGCGAACACGACGCGCGCGTCGTGCATCGCGAGGAGCCCAACGCATGAGCACGGCGCGCCGCAGCGAAACGCTCGCGACCCTGGCCGCACGCGCGGGCTTCGAGGTCGAATGGACCGACGCGCACGGCGCCGTGCAGCGCGTGCCCGACAGCACGCTCGCCGCCCTGCTGGAATGCGCGGGCCTGCCTTGCGCCAACGCCGCGCAAATCCGCCAGAGCACCTCCGCGCTCAATGCGGAACAGTCGGCGCGGCGACTGCCGCCGCTCATCACCACCGAATACGACAGCGCGATCGAACTGCCGCCTTCGGCCGTACGCGCGGGCAGCCACTATCGTATCGACCTCGAAAGCGGCGAGCATATCGAAGGCCGCTTCACCTCGCCGCGCGGCGAGAGCGCCCTGCTCGCGCCGCTTGCGGAGCCGGGCTATCACACGCTCACCGTCCACGACCACCGCTTGACGATTGCGGTCGCGCCGCCGCATTGCCATACCGTCGCCGACGCCTGGCGCGCCCGTCACGGCGACAGCGGCGCGGTGCCGCCGCTGTGGGGCCTCGCCGCACAATTGTATGGACTCCGACGCAATGGCGACGGCGGCATCGGCGACTACACCGCGCTCGCCGCCCTGGCAGCGGAAAGCGCGCTGCGCGGTGCACAGGCGCTCGCAGTCAGCCCGACCCATGCGATGTTCAGCGCCGAGCCGGGCCACTTCAGCCCCTATTCGCCTTCATCGCGCCTGTGGGTCAACGTCGCGCATATCGACCCCGCCGCGGTATTCGGCGCCAAGGCCGCGCACGACGCGAGCGTGGCCGCGAACGCGCTCGACGCCTGGCGCGAACTCGAAGCCGCGCCGCTCGTTGACTGGCAGCGTGCGTTGCCGCTCAAGCTCAAGGTGCTGCGCGCGCTGTTCGAGCGCTTCGACACCGAAGAGCGCGCGAGCGGCTCGCCGCATGCCGCTGCCTTCGACGCATTCCGCGCACAGGGCGGCGAAGCGCTCGAAGACCACGCGCGTTTCGAGGCGCTGCAGGAAGCCATGCTGCGCGGCCCCGGCGGCGAGCGCCACTGGCGCGACTGGCCCGAACCGCTGCGCGATCCGCGCAGCACCGACGTGGCAAAGTTTGCGCAGGAGCACCGTCGCGAAGTCGACTTTCACTGCTTCCTGCAATGGCTCGCGGCGCAAGGGCTCTCGGGCGCGCAGCGCAGCGCGCGCGAGGCCGGCATGGCGATCGGCCTCGTCGCCGACCTCGCCGTGGGCTGCGACGGCGCCGGCTCGCACGCGTGGTCGCTGCCGCAGGACATGCTGCAACGCGTTTCGGTCGGCGCGCCGCCCGACATCTTCAACCAGGCCGGGCAAAGCTGGGGGCTCACGACGTTCTCGCCGCGCGCCATGCACAACAACGGCTTTCGCGCGTTCATCGACATGCTGCGCGCGGCCTTCGCCCATGCGGGCGGCGTGCGCATCGACCATATCCTCGGGCTGCGCAGGCTCTGGCTCGTGCCCGAAGGCGAAAGCGCGCGCCACGGCGCGTATCTGCGCTACCCGTTCGACGACCTCGTGCGGCTCATCGCGCTCGAATCGTGGCGGCATCGCGCGATCGTGATTGGCGAAGACCTCGGCACCGTCCCGCCAGGGCTGCGCGAACGGCTCGCCGCGCACGGCCTCTATGGCATTCGCGTGCTGTGGTTCGAGCACGACGGCAAGGGTTTTCTCGCGCCCGCGCGCTGGGACCCGCACGGCGTCGCGACGACCACCACGCACGACCTGCCGACCGTCGCGGGATGGTGGAGCGGCGCGGACATCGACTGGCGCAACCGCATCGGCCAGACGCTCCCGCGTGCCGACGGGCTCGACCCCGTCGCGCTCGACCACGCGCGGCGCGCGACAGATCGCGTCGCGCTCTGGCACGCGTTGCAGCACAGCGGGCTCGCGCCGCGCGACACCGATCCGCCGCCCGCCGACGATCCGCCCGTGAATGCCGCGCTCGCCTATGTCGCGGCAACGCGGAGCCCGCTCGTCACCTGCCCGCTCGAAGACCTGCTCGCGTTGTCCGACCAGCCGAATCTGCCCGGCTCGATCGACGAGCATCCGAACTGGCGCCGCCGCCTGCCGCTGCCCGTCGAGACGCTGTTCGCCGATGCGGCCGTCGCCGCGCGCGTCGAAGCCATCGTACGCGCACGCGACGCCGTCGCGCGCACGCCGGCCGACCCGAGCGCCGGTGCAGGCGCAAACGACGCCAACTCAACCGCCAGCTCGGCGCCACGTGCGCCGGAAAAGAAGCCGACGCCATGACACACCCTCGCGCGACGCTGCGCCTGCAGCTCCATCACGGCTTCACGTTCGTCGACGCGCTCGCGCAGCTCGACTACTTCGCCGCGCTCGGCGTGAGCCATCTCTACCTTTCTCCCGTCACGACCGCGCAGCCCGGATCGATGCACGGCTACGACACGGTCGACTACGGCACGGTGAGCGCGGAGCTGGGCGGCGAAGGCGCGCTGCGCCGCTTCGCCGCGAAAGTGCACGAGCGCGGCATGGGCATCATCGCCGACTTCGTGCCGAATCACATGGGTGTGGGCGGCGGCCACAACGCCTGGTGGCTCGACATCCTCGAATGGGGACGTCACAGCGCGTACGCGCGCCACTTCGACGTGGACTGGCACTCGCCCGACCCCGCCCTGCGCGGCAAGGTGCTGATGCCGTTTCTCGGCGCACAGTACGGCGAGGAACTCGCCGCAGGCCGTATCGAGCTGAAGTTCGACCCCGCCGCCGCGCGCTTTTACGTGCAGTACGGGCCGCACGTGTGCCCGATCTGCCCGACCGATTACGCGGCGCTCCTGCAGTCCGCGAACCGCGCCGATCTGAACACGCTCGCCGGGCCATTCCAGAGCCTCACGACCCAGCCCGACGACCAGGCGCGCGCCGCCGCGGGGCGCGACGCGCTGCGCGCGTTCGTCGAGCGGGCCGGCACGGACCCCATCGATTTCGTTCTGGAATCCTATACGAGTAGCGACCCGGTGCCGCGCGAGCGGCTACACCGCCTGCTGGAGCGCCAGCACTTCCGGCTCGCGTGGTGGCGCACCGCCACCGATGAGATCAACTGGCGGCGCTTCTTCGACATCACCGCGCTCGCCGGCGTGCGTGTGGAACGTCACGACGTGTTCGAGGCCGTGCACAAGCTCGTGTTTCGCCTCTACGCCGACGGCGTGATCGACGGCCTGCGTATCGACCATATCGACGGACTCGCGGACCCACGCGAGTACTGCGAACGCCTGCGGCAACGGCTCGCTGCGCTGCGCGCCACGCCGCCCTACATCGTGGTCGAGAAGATCCTCGCGCAAGGCGAAACGCTGCGTGACGACTGGCCGGTACAAGGCACGACCGGCTACGACTTCATGAACGACGTGGGCGCCTTGCTGCACGACCCCGCGGGCGCCGCGCCGCTCGCCGAGGCGTGGGCCGCCATTGCCGGCGACGACCGGCCGTTCGCGGCCTACGCGCTCGACGCGCGCCGCGAGATGCTGGCCGCCTATCTCCCCGCGGAACTCGACCATGTGACGCGCGCGCTGCACCGCATCGCGCGCGAACTCCCGGGCACGCGCGACACCACCTATGCGTCGGTGCATCGCGTGGCCGCGCATCTGGCCATGTCCTTCCCGATCTACCGGATCTATCCGGTGAACGGCTTGCGCAGCGCGCTCGACAACCGTTACTTCGACGTTGCGCTCGACGCCGCGAGATGCGCGCTGCCGCGCGCGAGCCTCGCGGCGCTCGACCTGGTCGACGGCTGGCTAGGCGGACGCGCCCCCGAACCGGCCGCGACCAACGCCAGTAGCGGCAGCGGCAACAGTGGCAACACTAGCGGCGGTGCCAGGACGCCACGCGCCGCGCCAGCCGTCGCGAACGCGAGTGCGGGCAACAACCAGGCGAATACGCCGCTCAGCCACGCGCTGATCGCGCAACGCACGGCGCTCGCGCTGTTCTCGCAGCTCACCGCGCCGCTCGCCGCGAAGGCCACGGAGGACACGGCGCTCTATCGCTACGGCCGCCTGCTGTCGCGTAACGAAGTGGGCGCAGACCCCGACGATTTCGCGCGCACGCCGCACGACTTTCATGCGACGAACCGGTTGCGCCAGCGGCGTCCTTATGGACTGCTCGCCACGGCCACGCACGACCACAAGCGCGGCGAGGACGTGCGCGCGCGGCTCGCCGTATTGAGCGAGATTGCGAGCGACTGGAGCGCCACGTTGCGCGCCTGGTCGACGCTGAACCAGACGCATCGCCGCAACGAAGGGGCGGCTGGCGCGGCCTGGTCGCCCGGACCGACCGCCGAGGCGATGCTGTATCAAACGCTGGTGGGATGCTGGCCGCCCGAGCTGGACCCCGGCGACGAAGCGGGCGTGCACGCGCTCGCGGAGCGCGTCTCGACGTGGCTGCTCAAAGCGTTGCGCGAAGCGAAGCTGCGCACGAACTGGCTCTCGCCTGACGAAACCTATGAATCGGAGTGCCAGGCATTTCTCTTCGATATCCTCGCACCGCAACGGCGCGACGGCTTCCTGCAGGCGCTGGCCGAATTCGTTGCGCGCGTGGCGCCCGCAGGGGCGCTCAATACGCTGCTGCAGACGGTGCTGCGGCTCACCTCGCCGGGCGTGCCCGATCTCTATCAGGGCACCGAACTCTGGGACTTCAGCCTCGTCGATCCGGATAACCGGCGGCCCGTCGATTACGCCGCACGCGCGGCCGCGCTCGATGAGCAAGCGCCCGCCGCGAAGCTGAAGGACTGGCGCAACGCACAGGTGAAGCTGGCCACCGTGCACCGCCTGCTCGCGCTGCACTCGCGCGCGCCCGAACTGCTGCGCGAAGGCGACTATCTGCCGCTCACAGTCAGCGGCGCGCAGGCCTCACACGTGATCGCGTTCGCGCGCCATCACGGCAATGCGTGGGCCGTGGTGATCGGCACCCGCCTCGCGGCAGGCTTGCTGGATGGCGACACCCCGCTCGTCGCGCCCGAACGCTGGGAAGATACGGCCGTCGAATTGCCGAAAGGATGCGCACCAGCCACGCTATACGACTGGCTCAGCGACGCCACGCACACGGTGCGCGAAGGCGGTACGCTCGCGCTGCGCGACATCCTGGGCGCAATGCCCGTAGCCGTGCTCGCCACACTCACGCGCAGCTGAGCGGCACTCGAGGCGCGCTCAGCCGCCCTCGTCCTCGAGATCTTTCGGATACACGCGCACGAGCACGATGCGCGGCCCCTTCATCTTCTTCACGACGATGTCGAAGCGGTCGAACTCCACGCGCTGCCCTTCGGTGGGCAGATCGTTGAGCGCGTGAATCACCAGGCCGCCCACCGACTCCGCGCGCCCTTCATCGATGTCGATGCCGAGCGCCTGCTCCAGCGACACCACAGGCAGGCTGCCGCGGCCCATCAGCGTGCCGTCGTCCATGCGGGTCCAGTCGGCGTCGGCCTGGTGAAACTCGTCGTGAATCTGGCCCACGAGCGCACCGAGCAGATTGTCGAGCGTGAGAAAGCCGACCGGGCGTGCGTTCTTGTGCCCCACCAGCGCGAAATGCGGCGCGCCCTTGCGAAAGCGGCGGAACAGTGCGAGCGCGGGCGTGTCGGGCCGCACGTACTGCACGGGGCGCACGAACTTGCCGAGATCGCTGAGTGCGTTGCCCGCCTCGCGCGCGAGCAGCAGGTCCTTCAGGTGGATGAGGCCCGCCACGCGTTCGCCCGCGGCGTCCTCGAACAGCGGGTAGCGGCTGAAACGATGGCGCGCCACGATCTGCATGTTCTCGCGCAGCGAAAGGTCGCGGCGCAGGCCCACCATCTCGTGCGTAGGCCGCATGAGGTCGGATATTGTGAGACGCGAGAAGTCGAGCGAATGGGCGAGCGTGTTCCATTCGTCGGCGCTATAGGCATTCGCAGCCGGCGCGGGGAGGCGCGGCACCGCGCCGCCTTTTGCGCCGCGCGGCTCGTGCATCGCGTCATGCGCTTCGGCCTGGGCGGCGGCGCGGCGGCTGCGCAGGATCAGCTTAAGTTCGTCGGTTGAATAGTGCGTGTCGTGGCCGTGCCCCGACGAAAGGCCCGCGAGACGCAGCACCGCGTTCGCACTCGAATTGAGCACCCAGATTGCGGGATACATGGTCCAGTAGAAGCCGTAGAGCGGCATGGCCGTCCACAGCGAAATCTTCTCGGCCTGGCGGATGGCGAGCGACTTCGGCGCCAGTTCGCCCACCACGATGTGCAGGAACGAAATGACCGTGAACGCGAACACCAGCGAGATGGCGTGCACGAGATCCGCCGATTGCGCGCCTAGCAGTTCGAACACCGGCGCGAGCAACTGCGCGAAAGCCGGCTCGCCAATCCAGCCGAGGCCGAGCGAAGCGAGCGTGATGCCGAGCTGGCACGCGGAAAGATAGGCATCGAGCTGGCCGTGAACCTTGGCGAGCAGGCGGCCGCGCAGGCCGTGCTGCTGCGCGAGGCTCTGCACGCGCGTGGCGCGCAGCTTGACGAGGCCGAACTCGGCCGCGACGAAGAAACCGTTGAGGGCAACGAGCAGGAACGCCCCGATGAGGGCGAGAAGCTGGATCAAGACACATGGCTCCGGGAGACGAAGCGCTCAGTATAAAGGTGCAAGGTGAGTGAAAGGTGCGGGCGGGCTCAATACGACTCGCCGCGCACGCGGCGGTCGTTCGTGCGCGACCCGGTTCGATCTCCGCTCACACGCCATTCAGCGGCACATTCAGCGCAAGCACCATCGCCTCGCCCTCGCCCACTAGAGCCGGCGCCTCGAAGCGTCCGCCATGCGCCTCGGCCACGCGCTGGCACAGCGCCAGCACCCAGGCGTAGCGCCCCGCTTCCTGCTGCTCGCTCGCCTGGGCGCGCGCGAACGGTTCCAGCACGTGCGCCAGCGTGTCGTCGGTAAGCACCGCACGCGTGGCGTGCCATCGCACTTCCAGTTGAGCGGCAGTGGCGCTCGCGCTCGCCGCGAGCGTCACGCTGGCTCCCTGAGCACTCGTTTCCGCCGCGAACACCAGCATCAGCCACAGCGCCTGCGCAATGCGTTCGCGGTCGCCGTCGAGCGTCGCCGCGCCTGTCGCGTCCTGCACCGCGAACGTCACGCCGCGCGCATCGCCGAGCGCGGCGCGAGCATCATCCACGGCCTCGCCGATCAGTGCCGCGACGGCGAACGGCGCGCGCTCGATACGCAGCTTGCGCGTTTCGGCGCGCGTGGTATCGACGAGCGTTTCGAGCAGTTGAACCTGCTGCTCCACGCCCGTGCGAATGCCGCCCAGCGCACGTTGCGCGGTGGCGTCGGCGTTGTCGATCTTGCGTTCGAGCACGTAAGCCCAGCTATGGATTGCATTGAGCGGGCTGCGCAGATCATGCGAGACGCGCGAGAGCACGTGGTCGCGCATGAACAGCGCTGCCTCGGCGCACAGGCGCGCCGTGCGCTCGGTTCGGTTTTGCGAAGTCGACACCATCTGATTCCTCGTATTTCGCCACAAGCCGGGCGAGCGGTCCCCCATTATAGGCAGCGGGTAGCAAGCAACCGGCGTGCCTGGCTAGCCGCTGCCCGCCCGGCCCTGCAAAGCGCCTACAATAACGGGTTCAACCTATCCGAATCAGGAGTTTTTCCATGTCTATCGTGACCACCGAATCCGGCCTCAAGTACGAAGACCTGACCGAAGGCACCGGCGCCGAAGCCAAGGCCGGCCAGACCGTCAGCGTGCACTACACCGGCTGGCTCACGGACGGCCAGAAGTTCGATTCGAGCAAGGACCGCAACGATCCGTTCGCCTTCGTGCTGGGCGGCGGCATGGTCATCAAGGGCTGGGACGAAGGTGTGCAGGGCATGAAGGTGGGCGGCGTGCGCAAGCTGACGATTCCGCCGCAACTGGGCTACGGCGTGCGTGGCGCGGGCGGCGTGATTCCGCCGAACGCGACGCTCGTGTTCGAAGTCGAGCTGCTCGACGTCTGATGCCCGCTTGACACTTCACAGCGCTCGCCTGATTTGCAACCGCAACCGGTCAACATGAATCCGCATCACCACGCTCCCGTCACCGCGCCCGGCGTCGAACTGCGCCGCTACGGCGCGATCGAGGAAACCGATCTGC
The DNA here is from genome assembly GCF_024206515.1 of Paraburkholderia sp. CNPSo 3281. Classification (NCBI taxonomy): domain Bacteria; kingdom Pseudomonadati; phylum Pseudomonadota; class Betaproteobacteria; order Burkholderiales; family Burkholderiaceae; genus Paraburkholderia; species Paraburkholderia sp. CNPSo 3281. Next base: position 162,742 of record NZ_JAMBPS010000008.1, read on the forward strand.
ACGATTTTCACCAGATCGTGCTCGGTCTCGACGGCGAGATGGAGATGACCGTGAACGGCCGGGGCGAGCGCATCGACAGTTGTTCCGCGTGGCTCATTCCGGCGGGCGCGCGGCACGACTACATGGGTATCGGCGATAACCGCCAGCTCGTGCTCGACCTGCCCGCGGCAACGCTCGCGGTGCCCGAACGGCTTTTCGACACCGCGCGCGCCGTGCGCCTCGACCCTGCACTCACGCAGCTCGTGAGCCAGATCGCGCAGCGCGCCGCCGCGGCCACGCCGCCGCGCGACAGCGCCGACCTGCGTGCGCGCCGCTTTCACTGGGACGCCTCGGCGCGCCTGTGCGCGGCATTCATCGCACAGACCGGCGTGGCACCCAGCGCCCCATTCAGCGCGGCTGCCGGGCTGGACTTCGCCCGTATCGACCGGTGGCTGCGCGCGCATCTCGCGCAGCCGCTGCGCATTGCCGATCTCGCCGCGCATTGCGGCTTCGGCATGCGGCGCTTTCATCAGCTTTTTATCGAAGCGTTCGGCGAGACGCCGCATCGCTACTTGCAGCGGCTGCGGCTCGACACGGCGCTCACGCTGCTCGCCGACCCGCGCGCCTCGCTCACCGACATCGCGCTCGAAGTGGGCTTCGGCGACCAGAGCGCGTTCACGCACGCGTTCACGCGCCGCTTTGGGCTCGCGCCCGGCCAGTGGCGCGCGCTGCCATCACACTGAGTGCGCAGGCGCGGCTCATTCGTCGAAGCGGTATTCCCACGCGGCGCGTGCGCCCACCGTCACATGCTGGCCCGCTCCCGCCACGACCATCGCGTTCTGGCCGAACGTGAGGCCACCGTCCACGCGCGGATCGGCGCGAAACACGGCAAGCGTGTCGAGCGGCTCGGTGGGCCATTGCGCGTCGCGCTCGCCCGTTAGCTGATCGATCGTCGTGATCGGGCAGCGCGCGCAAGGCTTCACGAAGCGCAACACGATCTCTTCGCCGCCTGAAGCCGATTCGATGGCGAGCGTGTCGATGAAATCTTCCTCGAATGCGTCGTCAATGTCGCCGACGACGATGTTCGGACGAAAGCGCGCCATCGGCACGGGCGGCGCGCCCTTCGCCGCGAGACGCTCGTTGAGTTCCGCGAGTGACGCCTCGCTCGTCACGAGAATCGGAAAGCCGTCGGCGAATTGCGTGGGCGCGTCTTCGCCGTTCGTCCACTTCTTGCTCGCGAGGCGCGTCACGTCGTGCGCGAAGCGCAGCAGGCGCACCGGCACGCCAATCGCCTGTGTGAACCACTGCGCCGCGTGATCGCCTTCGTCGAGCGCCTCGAAATCGTCGTCCCAAACCGAGGCCGGCACGCGCGCCTCGCCGCCGCGCGGCGCGAACGGCAGATGGAGCACTTCGCTCATGCCTTCCATGCTGAGGCGCACGCCGTCTTCGACGAACGCGGGCACGATGCGCGCCATGGCGGCGTACTGGCGCTGCGTGACGAGCCGGCCGTTCTCGTCGGCAACCATCCAGTGGCGGTCCCACTCGATACCCTTCAGGCCGAGCTGCGCATCGTCGAGCGCGATCGCGCCGCATGACTTCACGGGATAAACGAACAGCGCACGAACAATGGGCATGACGAACTCACGGGAAAGGAAAAAAGGAAATGGGCCGGGCAGCGCCCGACCCACGATCATACAACCGCTGCTTAAAACAGCTTACCGCGCCGCATCGAGCCCGCGCGCGAGATCGTTGCGCACGTCCTGCGCGTTTTCGAGGCCGACGGCCAGGCGGATCAGCCCTTCGGTGATGCCGGCCGCCGCGCGCGCTTCAGGCGTGATACGGCCGTGCGTCGTCGTCGCCGGGTGCGTGATGGTCGTGCGCGTATCGCCGAGATTGCCGGTGATCGAACAGATCTTCGTGCCGTCGATCACGCGCCAGGCATTCGCGCGCTGCTGCTCCGGCGTGTCGCCCTTCACTTCGAACGAGACGATCGCGCCGCCCAGCTTCTGCTGCCGCATGGCGAGCGCATGCTGCGGATGCGACTCGAGGCCCGGATAGAAAACGCGCTTGATAGCCGGATGCGTCTCCAGCCAGCGCGCGATTTCGAGCGCATTGCCGGACTGCTTCTCCACACGCAGCGACAGCGTTTCCATGCCCTTGAGCAGCACCCACGCGTTGAACGCGGAAAGCGTCGGGCCCGCAGTGCGCACGAACGGAAACACCTTCTCCATGATGAACGCCTTCGAGCCCACGAGCGCACCGCCCAGCACGCGGCCCTGGCCGTCGAGGAACTTGGTGGCCGAATGCATCACCACGTCCGCGCCGAATTTGAGCGGTTGCTGCAGCGCCGGGCTGCAGAAGCAGTTGTCGACCACGAAGAGCGCGCCCGCCGCCCGGGCGATCTTGCCCACGGCTTCGATGTCGGCCACTTCGGTGAGTGGGTTCGACGGCGTTTCGAGGAAAAACATCTTCGTTTCGGAGCGCGCGGCGTTCTTCCATGCATCGAGATCGGTCGGATCGACGAAGGTGGTCGTGATGCCGAACTTGCTGAAGATCTGCGAAAACATGGCGAGCGTCGAGCCGAAAATGCTCTGCGAGCTGACGATATGGTCGCCCGCCTGCAGCGCGGCCATCACCACCGACATGATCGCAGCCATGCCCGAAGCCGTGGCGATGCACGCCTCGCCGCCTTCGAGCGTGGCGAGGCGCTCCTGGAACATGGTGACGGTCGGATTCGAGAAACGTGCGTACGTATAGGCGGTTTCGGAATTCCTGAAGCGCTCGGCGGCTTCGGCGGCGCTGCCGAAACAAAAGCTCGACGTGAGGTAGAGCGCTTCCGAATGTTCGTTGAACGCGCTGCGCAGCGTACCCGAGCGAACGGCCAGCGTGTCGAAGTTGAAGGTGTCGTCCATGTTCGTGTTCTCCGTGTGCTGAACAATCAGGCTTCAATCCTGCACGTGCAGGCGCAAAAAAGCCCGCTTTTGCGTCGGCAGAAAGCGGGCTTCGGAATCGGCGGGAACGCGAGCCTCACGCTCGCGTTTGCCGAAGGGATCACTCCACCGAGAGCTGCAGGTGCAACTGCGAGCGGGAGCCGCCGTCCATCGCGTCGCTTGCGGCGTCGCGGTCCGACTGCGCCTGGGGCGCGAGGCGCGCCGTCTCGATGTTGTCGAGGTACGTGCTCGTGATGTCGCCGGTGATGTAGTCGCCGTCGAAGCACGAAGCCTCGAAGCCCTTCAACTCCGGATTGATGTCGCGCACTGCCTGCTTGAGCGATTCCACGTCCTGATACACGAGGTAATCCGCGCCGATGATGCGCGCCACTTCGTCGTCGGTGCGGCCGTGCGCGACCAGTTCGCCGCGCGTGGGCATGTCGATGCCGTAGACGTTCGGGTACTTCACGGGCGGCGCCGCCGAAGCGAAGATCACCTTGGTCGCGCCCGCGTCGCGCGCCATCTGCACGATTTCCTGCGAGGTGGTGCCGCGCACGATCGAGTCGTCGATGATCAGCACGTTCTTGCCCTTGAACTCGATGCCCATGGCGTTGAGCTTCTGGCGCACCGACTTCTTGCGCATGGCCTGGCCCGGCATGATGAAGGTGCGGCCCACGTAGCGGTTCTTGAAGAAGCCTTCGCGATATTCCACGCCGAGCTTGTTCGCGACCTGCATGGCCGCGGGGCGCGACGAATCGGGAATCGGCATGACCACGTCGATTTTCACGTCGGGCAGCTCGCGCCTGATCTTCTCGGCGAGATAGTCGCCCATGCGCAGACGCGCGTTGTACACGGGCACGCCGTCGAGCACCGAGTCCGGACGCGCGAGATACACGAGTTCGAAGATGCAGGGGTTCAGGCTCGGCGCCTGCGCGCACTGCTGCGAATGGAAGTTGCCTTCGAAGTCGATGAACACCGCTTCGCCTGGCTTCACGTCGCGCACGAACTCGAAACCGATACCTTCGAGCGCCACCGATTCCGATGCAAGCATCCACTCAGTGCCTTCCGGCGTTTCCATCTTGCCGATGCAGAGCGGGCGAATGCCGAACGGGTCGCGGAACGCGAGCAGGCCATGGCCGGCAATCAGCGAGACGATCGCGTACGAGCCGCGCAAGCGGCGGTGCACGCCCGAAACCGCCTTGAAGAGCGTCGCCGGATCGAGTTCGAGACCCGAGGTGGCGAGCTGCACTTCGTGCGCAAGCACGTTGAGCAGCACTTCAGTGTCGGAATTGGTGTTCACGTGGCGCCGGTCCACGCGGAACATCTCTTCCTTGAGCTGTTGCCAGTTGGTGAGATTGCCATTGTGAGAGAGCACGATGCCGAACGGCGCGTTCACGTAGAACGGCTGGGCTTCTTCTTCGCTCGACGCCGAGCCGGCCGTCGGGTAGCGCACCTGGCCGATGCCGGCGGTGCCGGGGAGGCTGCGCATGTTGCGCGTGCGGAACACGTCGCGCACCATGCCATTGGCCTTATGCATGTGGAACGTGCTGCCGTTCGCGGTGGCAATGCCGGCCGCGTCCTGACCGCGGTGCTGGAGCAACAGCAGCGCGTCATAGAGGAGCTGGTTGACGGGAGAGCGGGAAACTACGCCTACGATGCCGCACATGGCAGGTCCTTCAAAAAAGCGAAATCGGTAGCGGGTCGCCCAGCTTCATCAACACCGGTCGAGCGCCGCAAATGGGCAGTGTTGCCGGGAAGCTTCGCCTCGCATCGCGTCCGACCAGTTTCTGATCAGACGTGTACGTAGGCCGCGAGCGCCTCGGGCAACAGCGGTTTCAGTTCGAGCACGCCCTGCACGGCATAGGGCCGCAGCAGCGCGTGGCGCCAGAAGTCCTGCTGGGGCAGCTCGGTCAGCCCGCCGAGGACGACGAGGATCAGCACCAGCACGACGCCTCGCACGAGGCCGAACATCATCCCGAGCGAACGGTCCACGCCGGACAATCCGCTCACCTGCACCAGACGGCCGATCAGTGCGTTGCCCACGCCGGCCACGAGCACCACGGCAATGACGATCAGCGCGAAGGCGATCAGCCACTGGGTCAGCGCCCCACCCGGCCAGTTCGCCGGAATCCAGGGCACCACGCGGTCCACGTAGCGGCAGGCCACGAGCAACGCCGCGATCCAGCCGATCAATCCAAAAATCTCGCCGATCAAGCCCCGCCACGCGCCGCGCAGCGCCGACAGGCCTATCACCGCCATTACAGCGTAGTCGAATGCAGTCAACATCGACGGCTTATTCCGCGTTGGCGTTCGAGCCCGCCATCAGGCCGGCGCCGCGCACCCTGGCGATCGCCGCCGTGGCCGAAGCGCGGTCCGGGAACGGGCCCGCGCGCAGCAGCGTGCGCGTCGTGCCGTCGGCTTCCTTACGCTGCTCCGTATATGCGGGCACCCCCGCTGCTTTCAACTTCGTTACCCAATTGTTCGCTGTCGTGCCGTTCGAGAACGCGCCGAGCTGCACCGCGAAACGTGCGCCCGGGGGCGCCGCCGGTGTGGCGGATTCGGCTTTTGCGCCGTTTCCGTCGCTGGTGTCGTTGTCGTTTGCGGCGGGCGTTGTCTGCTTGCTGTTCGCGGCGACGGTCGTGCTGGCCGACGCCGCCGGCCTGGCGGCGGGCTTTTGCGTCTGGGCGGTTTGCGTCGATTGGGCCGCCGCGGCTGCCGCCTGGGCGGGCTTTTTGGCAGGCGTTGCCGGCGTTTTGTCCGTGCTTTGGGCGTTCTGCGTGGGCGCAGCGCCCGAAGCGGCCGCGAGAGCCGACGCGCCAGGCGTCGCTTCAGCGGCTGCGGGATTGTCGGGAGCGACGCCGGCTTGCGTGTCTTCGGCGTCGTGCTGGCGCGCGGCGGCCTTGTCGGCCGGGCGGCTCGGAATGTCGATGGCGATGTCGTCGGTGACGGGCTTCGGGTGCGAATCGAGCACCATCGGCAGGATCACGATGGCCGCGAGCACCAGCGCGATCGCGCCGACGAGACGGCGGCGCGCGCGTTGCTTTTCAGGGAGCGTGGGGTCGAGCAGCATCGCCTCGGCGGCGCCCGACCGGTCCGGCCGGCGGCTGCGCCGCTCCACACGCGAGCTCTGATTGCTGCGCCGGCTGGAGCCGGACTCAGTGCCGCGCCGTCGGGGCGCGTCAGCGTCATCTTTCTTGCCGAACGAGAAAATTCCCATGTATGGCTTGCTGTTGGCCTACCTGGCCTGTCTTACGTGGGCGGCGTGCGGGTGCCGGGCGGTCAATGTTGCTGCGACTTTCGCCAGGCCATGACCCCGGCAACCGTCAGAAAACTTCCGAAAACAATAATTCTATCATTTTCGGTTGCACGTTTTAGCGCATCTTGGAAGGCGGCGGCGGGATTTTCGTAGCGCGTAACGCTGCTATCGGCGCCGTCCGTCACGCCCGCATCGCGCAGCACTTCTTCAAGCTGTTCGGCCGTGGACGCGCGCGGCAGCGGCAGATCGGTCACGCACCAGTGGTCGATCTCGCCCTTCAGGTGCTCGACCACGCCCGCGATGTCCTTGTCGCGCATCGCGCCAAACACCGCGTAGGTGTACGGGAAATAGCCCATGCTGCCGAGGTTTTGCGCGAGCACGGCTGCCGCGTGCGGATTGTGGCCGACGTCGAGAATGATCGAAGGCTTGCCCGGCAGCACCTGGAAGCGCCCGGGCAGTTCGACGTTGGCGAGGCCGAGGCGAATGTCCTGCGCGGAAACCGGCAGGCGGTCGCGCAACGACTCGAGGCCCGCGAGCGCAGCCGAGGTGTTGATCAGCTGGTTCGCGCCGCGCAGCGCCGGATAGGCGAGCGCCGAGCGACGCATCGTCGGGCCCACGTAGCTCCATTGCTGGCGTTCGTTGCCAGGCTGCCCTTCGTAGCGGAAATCGCGGCCGAAGAGCCACAGTTCGGCGCCGATCGCCTCGGCATGGTCGATGAGCGACTGCGGCGCCATCGGGTCGGCGCAGATCGCGGGCTTGCCCGCCCGGAAGATGCCGGCCTTCTCGAACGCGATCTTCTCGCGCGTGTCGCCGAGGTATTCCGTGTGATCGAGGTCGATGCTCGTGATGATCGCGCAGTCGGTATCGAGCACGTTGACAGCGTCCAGACGCCCGCCCAGACCCACCTCGAAGATCACGGCGTCGAGCCCGCGCGAGGCGAACAGATGCATGATCGCGAGCGTCGTGAACTCGAAGTACGTGAGCGTCACGGGCGTGGCGAGCGAATTGCGCGCGGCTTCCACGGCCTCGAAGTGCGGCAGCAGCTCGGCGTCGCTGGCCTGCTGGCCGTCCACGCGCGCGCGCTCGTTGAACTCGAGCAGATGCGGCGAGGTGTGGCAGCCCACGTGAAAGCCCGCCTTGAGCAGGATCGTTTCGAGAATCGCGCAGGTCGAGCCCTTCCCGTTCGTGCCGCCCACCGTGATGATCGGGCAGTCGAACTTGAGGTCCAGCGCGTCCTTCACCTGACGGATGCGGTCCAGCCCCATGTCGATGCCGACCGGATGCGCAGTTTCGAGGTGCGTGAGCCACGCGCCGAGGGTGGGAAAGGTACTCATCGGGATAGAAATTGCCAGGTGCTGCGCGTGAGACGCCGCCAACGGCGGAGGGTTCACACGAATGTTCCGCTTCGAAAGAACGGCATTATCGCGGAAATGACAACGCGCCGCTTGCTTTCGCTCGCGGCGCGTTGGGTAAAGCGTTGCGGCTTGCGGCACGGACTGCGCCGCAGATCGCTCAAAGCAGGGTTCAAGCCACCGCGTCGGCGGGCTGACGCTGCAGCAGCGCCAGCATTTGCGCGATTTCGTCGCGCAGCTTGCGGCGGTCCAGGATCATGTCGATCGCGCCCTTCTGCAGCAGGAATTCGGCGCGCTGGAAGCCTTCCGGCAGCTTTTCGCGCACGGTCTGCTCGATCACGCGCGGGCCGGCAAAGCCGATCAGCGCCTTCGGCTCGGCGATCACCACGTCGCCAAGGAACGCGAAGCTCGCCGAAACGCCGCCCATCGTCGGGTCGGTCAGCACGGAGATGAACGGCAGTTTGGCTTCGGCCAGCCTGGTCAGCATGGCCGTGGTCTTGGCCATCTGCATGAGCGACAGCAAGCTTTCCTGCATGCGCGCGCCGCCCGAAGCCGTGAAGCAGATGAACGGCACTTGCTGCTCGAGCGCGTTTTGCGCGCCGCGGGCGAAGCGCTCGCCCACCACCGAGCCCATCGAGCCGCCCATGAACGAGAACTCGAAACAGGCCACCACCACGGGCAGCGTGCGGATCGCGCCGCCCATCACCACCATGGCGTCGGTTTCGCCGGTTTCGTCCATCGCCTCTTTCAGGCGGTCCGGGTACTTGCGGCTGTCCTTGAATTTGAGCGCGTCGACCGGAACGATCTCCTGGCCGATCTCGTAGCGGCCTTCCGGATCGAGCAGTCCGTCAAGACGCTCGCGCGCGTTGATGCGCATGTGGTGATCGCACTTCGGGCAAACGTGGAGATTTGCCTCGACGTCGTTGCGGTACAGAACCGCTTCGCACGACGGGCACTTGATCCACAACCCTTCCGGAATGCTCTTGCGGCTTTTCGGATCGGTTTGCTTGATCTTGGGCGGCAGCAGTTTATCGAGCCAGCTCATTGATGTTCCTTCCTTGACCTTCGTGATGCGCGGGCGCGGCGGATCGACCCAGTCAACCGATCGGTAAAACCGACCGGGTTCCGACCCCGACCGCGCATGGCGAAAAGTGGATTTTACAGCAGTCTCGAATCTAGCCAACCAGGCTAGCCTCCAGCACTACCCGGCGGAGACTTCGTCCAGCGCCGCGCGAATGCCCGTGATGAACTGCGTGAGCGTGTCGGCGGCCGTCTCCGGCGCAGCCTGTTCGAGCAGCTGAACGATGCGGCTGCCGATCACGACAGCGTCCGAAACCTGCGCGACGGCAGCGGCCGTTTGCGCGTCGCGAATGCCGAAGCCCACACCCACGGGCAGCGAGACATGCTTCTTGATCGCCGGGATTTTACCCGCGATGCTCGAAACGTCCAGATTCGCAGCGCCCGTCACGCCCTTGAGCGAGACGTAGTAAACATAGCCGCTCGCGGCACGCCCCACTTCGGCGATGCGCTCATCGGTCGAAGTCGGGGCGAGCAGAAAGATCGGATCGATGTCGGCGGCCTTCATCTTCGCCGCGAACTCGACCGACTCCTCGGGCGGATAGTCCACCACGAGCACGCCGTCCACGCCCGCTTCCTTCGCGGCCTGCGCGAACGCATCGGCGCCCATGCGCTCGATGGGGTTCGCGTAGCCCATCAGCACGACGGGCGTCTTGTTGTCGGTTTCGCGAAAGCGCTTGACGTCGGCGAGCACGCTCTTGAGCGTCACGCCCTTCTCGAGCGCGCGCTCGGACGACTGCTGGATCACGGGGCCGTCGGCCATTGGGTCGGAAAACGGCACGCCCAGCTCGATGACATCGGCGCCGCCTGCGGCCAACGCGTGCATGAACTCGACGGTGCGCGCGGGATCGGGGTCGCCTGCCGTCATGAACGGGATCAGGCCTTTGCGGCCTTGGGCGGCGAGCGCCTCGAACGTGGTCTTGATACGGGACATTTCAGGGTCCTCAGCTTTTAGGCGTTACTGCGCGTGGGTCCGGCGGCGGCGCATCAGGCGCCGGCCGCAACGGCGCTTGATGCGGCCGCGCTGACGCGTTCGCGCGCGATCGCGCAGTAACTTTCGTTAATTTCATAGCCGACGAATTCGCGTTGCTGACGTGCGCAAGCCACTGCCGTGGTGCCGCTGCCCATGAACGGGTCCAGCACGCGGCCGCCCGGCGGGCAGCTCGCGAGCACCATGCGCTCGACGATTTCCAGGGGCTTCTGGGTGGGATGATCCACGCGTTCCGCGTGCTGGCGATGCAGCCGCGAGACGGACCAGACGTCCTTGGGGTTGTAGCCGAGCTCCAGCCACTTGCTGCCTTCGAACAACTTGCGCGAACGCGCCTTCTTCGTCACGGCATCGTACGGGATGCGGACGGGATCGAGATCGAAGTAATAGTCCTTCGACACCGCGAAGAAACCGATGTTGTCGTGCACCGAGGTAAACCGGCGCGTCGTGCCACCCATGCTGGGTACGCGACGATCCCAGACGATCTCGTTGATCATCGTGAGTTTCGACTTGAGATAGACGAAGATCTCGGGCGCGTACTGCCACGTGCAGAACACGTAGAGCGAGCCCGTCGGCTTGAGCTTCGGAATCGCCAGGTCGAGCCATGCATACGTCCAGGCGAGGAAGTCCTCGCCCGAGCGCATGTCGGAGTCATTGCCGTAGTCCTTGCCGAGCCCGTAGGGCGGGTCGGCGACGATCAGGTCGATCGAGGCATCGGGCAGGTTGGCTGCATCGGTCAGAAAATCGCGGTTCAGGAGCCGGATGGTTTCCGGCACCGTGGCGAGTATGGGTAACTCGGCGGCTGCATTGGCGACCGCCTCGGCGGCCTCCAGAGCAGCCGCTTCGGCGTTCATCTCGCCCACGGGCGCCCGCATCTGCGGCTCGTCGAACTCGTCACGCATCGCTTGTGTCGCTCCGGGCGCTCAGAACTGGATGCCCGATCGCTCAGCGACCGTGTGCATGTCCTTGTCGCCGCGGCCCGACAGGTTCACCAGCAGGATTTTCTCCTTCGGCAACGTCGGTGCGAGCTTCGCCGCGTACGCGAGCGCGTGGCTCGATTCGAGCGCGGGAATGATGCCTTCGATGCGGCAGCAGTCGTGGAAGCCCTTGAGCGCTTCCTCGTCGTCGATGGTGACGTACTGCGCGCGGCCGCTGTCTTTGAGCCACGCGTGCTCGGGACCGACGCCCGGATAGTCGAGGCCCGCCGAAATCGAATGTGTCTCGATGATCTGCCCGTTCTCGTCCTGCAGCAGGTAGGTGCGATTGCCGTGCAGCACGCCCACGGTGCCCGCCGCGAGCGACGCGGCGTGGCGGCCCGTGTCCATGCCGTCGCCGGCAGGCTCGACCCCGATCAACTGCACGGAAGTGTCCTCGATATACGGGTAAAAGATACCCATCGCGTTCGACCCGCCGCCTACGCAGGCGATCACGGAGTCGGGCTGGCGGCCCGTCATTTCGGGCATCTGCACGCGGCATTCGTCGCCGATCACGCGCTGGAAGTCGCGCACCATCATCGGGTACGGGTGCGGGCCCGCCACGGTGCCGATGATGTAGAAGGTGTTTTCGACATTGGTGACCCAGTCGCGCATGGCTTCATTGAGCGCGTCCTTGAGCGTGCGCGAGCCCGACTCGACCGGCACCACGGTCGCGCCCAGCAGCTTCATCCGGTAGACGTTGGCGGCCTGGCGGCGCACGTCCTCGGCGCCCATGTAGACCACGCACTCCATGCCAAAACGCGCCGCGATCGTCGCGGTGGCCACGCCGTGCTGGCCCGCACCGGTTTCGGCGATCACGCGCGGCTTGCCCATTCGCTTGGCGAGCAGCGCCTGGCCGATCACGTTGTTCACCTTGTGCGCGCCGGTGTGGTTCAGGTCTTCGCGCTTCAGGTAGATCTGCGCGCCGCCCAGCAATTCGCTCCACCGCTGTGCGTGATAAATCGGCGACGGACGGCCGACAAAATGCTTCAACTCGCGCTCATATTCGGCGCGGAAGTCGGGATCGTCCTTGAATTTCGCGTAGGCGTCGCGCAGTTCGTCGATCGCCTGCATGAGGGTTTCGGCAGCGAATACGCCGCCATAAGGGCCAAAATGGCCGCGTTCATCTGGCAAATTGTACATAAGTCACTCGCTCGGCCGGGCTTGGGAGGGCCCGCGTTGCGCGGGCCGTGCCGGCCAAAGGGGCATCCACCCCGGATTTATCCCGCGTCCGCTTCGCGCACTGCGCGCACGAACGCCGCCATGCGGGCGTGATCCTTCACACCCTTTGCGCCCGGAACCTCGATGCCACTGGAGACATCGACAGCGAACGGACGCACCTGGCGAATCGCATCACTGACGTTTTGCGCGTTCAAGCCACCACTCAAAACGGCCCGACGCGCGAGCCCTGCGGGAATAAGTGACCAATCGAAGACCTTTCCGCCGCCGCCGTAACCTTCGACATGGGTGTCGAACAAGAGGCCGCTGGCTGATGAATAACGATTAGCCGATTCTATCAAATCGGCCTGCTGAGTATCGGCCGCCACCCGCAGCGCGCGCAACCAGGGCAAACCGGCAACGGAGGCCAGTGACTCGCACTGCTCGGGCGTTTCGTCGCCGTGAAACTGCAACATGGTGAGCGAGACATTGCTCGCCACTTCGCTCATCCATTGCGGCGTGGCGTTCACGAACAGGCCCACGACCGAAACGAACGGCGGCAGGTCACGCGTGAGTTCGACCGCCTGCGCCACGCTCACCGAACGCGGGCTGGGCGGATAGAACACGAAACCGACGGCGTCGGCGCCGAGGTCGATGGCGTACGCGACCGCCTCGGGCGTCGAAAGTCCGCACAGCTTGATGCGCGTGCGGTGCGCGGGGGCGAGTTGCTCGGCTGACGTCATGGTTCTGGCTGCGGTGTTGGTCTCGATGATTCAATCCCGATGATTCAATCGCGACGTGATTGCTCGCGGTGCTCGCGGGGCAATACGCCGGGCCGCGTCAGGCACGGCCTTCGGGCGCGTCGCTCCAGATCGCGCTCCACGGCACGCTGGCGGTATGCGGCGCGGGTACCGCGAACTCATCAGGATAGCCTACCTGGGCGAGATAGAGGCCGTCGGGCATGAAGGTCGGCGCGGCCACGGTGCGGTCGCGGCCCGCCAGCACCTCGGCCATCCACGCGACCGGATATCGTCCTCGCCCCACGGCCACGAGGCAACCCATGAGGTTGCGCACCATGTGGTGCAGGAACGCGTTGGCGCGAAAGCGGAAGTGGATGAAGTCGCCCTGCGGCCGCATGTCGATCTGATACAGATGCTTCACCGGCGTCTTCGCCTGGCACTCCGACGAGCGAAACGACGAAAAATCGTGCTCGCCGATGAGGTGCGCCGCCGCCTCGCGCATCGCATCGACGTCGAGCGGCGTGTGGATCCAGCCCGTGCGGGCCGCCAGCATCGGCGAGCGCACGGGGTTCACGTAGAGCACGTAGTAGTAGGTGCGCTCGAACGCCGCAAAGCGCGCGTGGAACGCCTCGGGCATCGGCTTGGCCCACTGAACGGCCACCGTGGAGGGCAGGAACGCATTGGTGCCGCGCACCCAAGAGAACGGCGTGCGATCGAGGTCGGTGTCGAAGTGCACGACCTGGCCGAGGCCGTGCACGCCCGTGTCCGTGCGGCCCGCTACGATGGTGGACAGCGGCACAGTGGCGAATTCGCGCAGTGCGCGCTCGAGCGCGTCCTGCACGGTCTTGCCGTGCGGCTGCGACTGCCAGCCGCAGAACGCGGCGCCGTCGTACTGGATTCCTAGCGCGATACGCATACGGCTTGCAACGGCGTCACGAAAGCGGAGCGAGCGTCGACAGCAGCGCCTGCGCGTCGCTGCGCGTCGCGGGGTCGTTCGACTCGATCACTTCGTTGATGAGCGAGCGGGCGCCCGGCACGTCGCCAAGCGCGATGTATTCGTGCGCGAGGTCGAGCTTGTTGCGCGCGATGCGCGCGAGCTGCTCGGGCGTGAAGACCGGCAGCGGCTCGGCCGAATCGGGCGGCAGGTTCAGGTCGAAGTCGAGCGTGAGCGCGCCAAAGCGCGGCGCGCCGAGGCCCGCGAGCGCACCTGCACCCGCCGTCCCGGCCTCGATGGCCTGGCCCGCCAGCGGCGCAGGCGGCTCGAAGAACGGCGACGCAAGACGTGCCGAGGCCTCGGGCGTGGCGGCCGGCTCGGTCGACAGCGGCGCCGTGGGCATGACCGGCTCCCCGATGCGCGGCGGCAGGGGCAGGTCGAGGCCGCCCAGCGCTTCTATTGCATCGTGCGGGAACGCGATCGGGACTTCGGCGTAGCTCATGTCTTCTGCGGTGACTGCGGGCACAGACGGAATTTCAGGTGCGGTAAGCGGCGCCGGCGGGCGCTCGAAGGCTTCGGTGATGGGCGGCGTTTGCACAGCGGCCGGTTCGGCCTGCGGCGCTTGCGCGGCTTGCGGTGCGCCGTCGCCGAAGTCGAGCGCGATATCGGGCATGGCAGGCTTTTCGGCGCGCGCCGGTTCTTCCAGCGTGCGCGCGAGCGCTTCGGCGTCTTCGGCCGCGCGCGGCGCGCCGAGACTTTCGGGCGGCAGCGCATCCGCGCCCAGCTCCACCGCGGCGGCGAGGCTGGCGGCGTCGGTCGCGTCGGCGAGCGTCTGCGGCTCGCCCGGTTCCACGCCGTGCGGCAGTTCGTGTGCCGCGTGAGCTTCCTGCGCAGCCGAAGGCGCTTGCGGGGTGGCCGGGTGCAGCGTCTCGGTCAGCATCGGCGGCAGCGCTTCGTCGTGTTCGAGCGGCGCGGCAGAGACGGCTGGCGTGGGCACCGGCGTGATCGCGACTTCGTCCGCTGCGGGTTCAACCGGCGCAACCGGCGGCACAAACTCCGCTTCCTCCACAGGCGCGGCTTCGTTCACGCCCGGTTCATCCCCGGCGCGTGAAATCGGCTCGTGCAGTACCGGCGGCTCCTCGGCCACAGGCGCGGCGGCAACGGCGGCAGCCGATGCAGACGGCGTCGGCTCGTGCGCTTCGGGCGAGACCTCAGCCGCCTGCTCAGCGGGTTTCTTGCGCTTGCGCATGAGCAGACGCACGAACAACGCCAGCAGCGCCATGACGATCGCCGCCACGGCCCCCATGGCGATCGGCGAGACTTCCGGTTGACCGCCAGCCGGGCCGGCGTTCGCCGCGCCGTTCTGCACCGGCGCACCGCCTTGCGCAGCAGGCGCACCGGCGGACGCGCCGCCCGCCGTCTGCGCCGGCTTGCCGATGCCGTGCTGCTGCAACGCCATCAACACGCGGTTCTTCAACGCGAGGAGCTGCTGCAGGCTCGAGACCGTCACTGGCGCGACCTTCGCGCCCTCGGCCGACGCGCCTGCCGCGCCGCTGGCCGGGGCCTGGATCGAACCGCTCCACACGTGCGAGTCGCTGGCCGCTGACGCCGCAACGGCGGCGCTGGCGCCCACCGCAGCGGCGCCCGACGCGCCTTGCGCGGCCGCTTCGGGGCCGCTCGCTGCGACTGCCGAAGCCGTTGCCGCAGTCGTCGCGGCAGCACTGGCCGAACTCGCGCCGCCCGTTGCGGCGGCAGCCGTCGACGATGCAGCTGTCACAGCGTCGGCAGCAGCGCTCGAAGCAGCCGCCGGTGTGCTGGCAGGCGCAGCCGTCGCCGTGGCGGGCGCGCTGGGGGCGGCCGAAGCACCCGCCGAAGCCGAAGCCGCCCCGCCCGATGCCGCCGTCATGCCCTCCGCCGCACTGGAAACGTCCGGCGTGGCCGGCACGTTCAGTGTCGCACCCACGCGCATGCGGCTGGGATCCTGCTTGATGAACGCATTGGGGTTCGCATCGAAGAGCGCCTGGCTCATGCGTGCGAGCGTGCCCTTGTCGTGCGACTGCGTGACATCGACGGCCACGTCGTGCAACGACTGGCCGGGATGAACGGTGTACTGCCCCGCGATGCTCAGCGCCGCCGCGGCGGAAGACGCGGCACTGGCACCACTGGCGGCAGCGCCTTGCGCCGCACTCGCGCCGCCCTGCGCAGCGGCGAGGCCGCAGAACAGGAAACTCGCCGCCGCCACGGTGGCGCGGATGGCGCGCCGCCCTTGGGCGCGCTTCGCGCGAGGCGCGGCGGAATCAGTATCAAATCGAACGATCATCAGTTGCCCTGGCATACCGCTCTTGCGGCTGTCGATCAAATAGGAGTGTGCTTCGGGGCGATTGCATCGATGCATGCAATAGAAAGCATGCAATAAAAAAAACGCCGCGACTGGCGCGGCGCTTTTCACCCGGTCTACGCGTCATTAGCCGCGTAGTTTAATTCATTCACTTGTCGAGCAGAATGCGCAACATGCGGCGCAGCGGTTCCGCCGCACCCCACAGCAACTGGTCGCCCACCGTGAAGGCCGACAGATATTCGCCGCCCATGGCCAGCTTGCGCAGACGGCCCACCGGCACCGACAGCGTGCCCGTGACCACGGCCGGCGACAAATCGCGCATCGAAGCCTCGCGCTGGTTCGGCACGACCTTGACCCAGTCGTTGGCCGAAGCGAGGATGCCGTCGATCTCGTCGAGCGGCACGTCCTTCTTCAGCTTGATCGTGAGCGCCTGCGAGTGGCAGCGCATCGCGCCGATCCGCACGCACAGGCCGTCGACCGGAATCGAGCCCGGCTGGCCCATGGCCGGCTTGCCGAGAATCTTGTTGGTTTCCGCGCCGCCCTTCCACTCTTCCTTCGACATGCCGTTGCCGAGATCCTTGTCGATCCACGGAATCAGCGAGCCCGCGAGCGGCACGCCGAAGTGTTCGGTCGGCATGGCGTCGCTGTTCATGGTGGCCAGCACCTTGCGGTCGATGTCGAGGATCGCCGACGACGGATTCGCCAGATCGCTCGCGACCGATGCGTTGAGCGCGCCCATCTGCGAGAGCAGTTCGCGCATGTTCTGCGCGCCCGCGCCCGAAGCGGCCTGATACGTCATGGCCGTCATCCAGTCGACGAGGTTCTCGCGGAACAGGCCGCCCAGCGCCATCAGCATGAGGCTGACCGTGCAGTTGCCGCCGACGAAGTCCTTCTGACCCTTGACGAGAGCATCTTTGATGACGTCGAGGTTGACCGGGTCGAGGATGATGACGGCGTCGTCCTTCATGCGCAGCGCCGAGGCCGCGTCGATCCAGTAGCCGTTCCAGCCTGCCGCGCGCAGCTTCGGGTACACCTCGTTGGTGTAGTCGCCGCCCTGGCAAGTGATGATGATGTCGCACTTCTTGAGCTCGTCGACGCTGTTCGCGTCCTTGAGCTTCGTCTCGTTTTTGGCGAACGACGGAGCCGCGCCGCCTGCGTTGCTGGTGCTGAAAAACACCGGTTCGATCAGGTCGAAATCACGTTCTTCCTGCATGCGCTGCATCAGCACGCTGCCGACCATGCCGCGCCAACCTACGAGACCTACGTTCATGACTAACCCTTGAGATGGACACTTCCCCGCTTTGCTCGCCCGGCGTGGCCGCGCGGGGAAGATGAGCGGGCACGACGAGCGATCAACGAATGGTGATCGTTTTGATAATCGTCGTTTTCGTGGTGATGGCGAGCGAAATCGCACGGGCTTTCATGCCGTGGATGTTCGTAACAGTCGTGATCTGGGGGATCTTCGCCATCGAAGCAATATACACGAAACGGTTAATTTGCGCGGCAAAAACCTACTTTCCGCTATTTGCAACGCCCGTTCTTCAGGCGCGCGAAACAAAAAAGGGCACGCCTGAAACGGCATGCCCTTCGTGCGACTTACAGCGCTGCGATCACCGCATCGCCCATTGCCACCGTGCCAACCTGCTTGCAGTCCGGCGTGACGATGTCGGCGGTGCGATAGCCTTGTTCCAGCACCTGCTTCACCGCGCTCTCGATGCGGTCCGCCTGCTCCGGGCGACCCAGCGAGTAACGCAGCATCATGGCCGCCGAAAGGATCGTGGCGAGCGGGTTGGCAATGCCCTTGCCCGCGATATCGGGCGCCGAACCGTGCGACGGCTCGTACAGACCCTTGTTGTTCTTGTCGAGCGAGGCCGAGGGCAGCATGCCGATCGAGCCCGTGAGCATCGCGGCTTCGTCCGAGAGAATGTCGCCGAACATGTTGCCTGTCACCACCACGTCGAACGCCTTCGGCGCCTTCACGAGCTGCATGGCCGCGTTGTCGACATACATGTGCGACAGCTCGACGTCCGGATATTCCTTCGAGACATCGATCATGATGTCCTTCCAGAACTGCGACGTTTCGAGCACGTTGGCCTTGTCGACAGAAGTGAGCTTCTTCTGGCGCTTTTGCGCGGCCTGGAACGCCACGTGAGCAATGCGGCGCACTTCGGGCTCCGCATAGCGCATCGTGTCGAAGCCTTCGCGCGCGCCCTTGAAGTTGCCGTCCGGCGCTTCGCGCGTGCCGCGCGGCTGGCCGAAGTAGATGTCGCCGTTCAGTTCGCGCACGATCAGGATGTCGAGGCCCGAAACGATTTCCGGCTTCAGCGACGACGCCCCCGTGAGCTGCGGATAGCAGATCGCCGGGCGGAAGTTCGCGAACAGTTCCAGATGCTTGCGCAGGCCGAGAATGGCCTGCTCGGGACGCAGCGCGCGCTCGAGCTTGTCGTACTTCCAGTCGCCCACGGCGCCGAACAGGATCGCGTCAGCAGATTTGGCCAGCGCGAGCGTTGCCTCGGGCAGCGGGTGGCCGCTCGCCTCGTAGCCCGCGCCGCCAACCGGCGCCTCTTCCAGCTCGAATTTTTCGCCCAGTGCGTTCAGCACCTTCACGGCTTCCTTGACGATCTCGGGACCGATGCCGTCGCCCGGCAGCACTGCAATCTTCATCCTGTGATTCCTCGCTGTTTGTTCAGTGTGCGTGTGTGCAAGTATCAGAGCACGCGGTTGTTCAGCCACGGCTGGCGCGCGAGGCGCTCGGCTTCGTACTGGCGGATCTTGTCGGCGTGACGCAGCGTGAGGCCGATGTCGTCGAAGCCGTTCAGGAGGCAGTAGCGGCGGAACGCGGCCACTTCGAACGGATATTCCTTCGAGCCGTCCGTCGTGCGCACGACCTGCTTGTCCAGATCGACCGTGAGCTGGAAGCCGTTGAACGCGTACGTCTCGTTGAACAGGTGATCCACATCCGCTTCGGAAAGCACGATCGGCAGCAGGCCGTTCTTGAAGCAATTGTTATAGAAGATGTCCGCGAAGCTCGGCGCGATGATCGCGCGGAAACCGTACTGGTCGAGCGCCCACGGCGCGTGCTCGCGCGAACTGCCGCAGCCGAAGTTCTTGCGCGTGAGCAGCACCGAGGCGCCCTGATAGCGCGGCTGGTTCAGCACGAAGTCCGGGTTCAGCGGACGCTTCGAGTTGTCCTGGCCCGGCTCGCCGTGGTCGAGGTAGCGCCACTCGTCGAAGGCATTCGGGCCGAAGCCGGTACGCTTGATCGACTTGAGGAACTGCTTGGGGATGATCGCGTCGGTATCGACATTCTCGCGATCGAGCGGCGCCACGACGCCGGTGTGTACGATGAATTTTTCCATGATCCGTGTAGCCTCAGCTCAGCCCAGCTTGCGAATGTCGACGAAATGGCCTTCGATTGCCGCGGCGGCTGCCATGGCCGGGCTCACGAGGTGCGTACGACCGCCCGCGCCCTGGCGGCCTTCGAAGTTGCGGTTCGAGGTGGACGCGCAACGCTCGCCCGGCTCCAGCCGGTCGGCGTTCATCGCGAGACACATCGAGCAGCCCGGCTCGCGCCATTCGAAACCGGCTTCGGTAAACACCTTGTCGAGGCCTTCGCGCTCGGCTTGCGCCTTCACGAGACCCGAGCCCGGCACGACCATCGCGAGGCGGATGTTCGGCGCCACGCGGCGGCCGAGCTTCTTCACGACGTAAGCAGCGGAGCGCAAGTCCTCGATGCGCGCGTTCGTGCACGAACCGATGAAAATCTTGTCCGGCTTGATCGACTCGATCGGCGTATTCGGTTCGAGCGCCATGTACTGCAGCGCGCGTTCCATCGCGTCGCGCTTGACCGGGTCCTTCTCGCGCTCGGGATCCGGCACGCGGCTGTCGACTGCCGTGACCATTTCCGGCGACGTGCCCCACGTGACCTGCGGCACGATGTCTGCCGCGCTCAGTTCGACCACGCGGTCGAAGTGCGCGCCTTCGTCGGTGCGGAAGTTTTTCCAGTACTCGACGGCCTGATCCCACTCCGCGCCTTGCGGCGAGAACGGACGGCCCTTGAGGTATTCGATCGTGGTGTCGTCCACGGCGACCATGCCGGCGCGCGCGCCGCCTTCGATCGCCATGTTGCACACGGTCATGCGGCCTTCCATCGTGAGGCCGCGGATCATCGAGCCGCCGAACTCCATGGCGTAACCCGTGCCGCCAGCCGTGCCGATCTTGCCGATAATGGCGAGCACGATGTCCTTCGCGGTGCAGCCGCGCGGCAGTTGGCCCTCGACCTTCACGAGCATGTTCTTGCTCTTCTTTTGCAAGAGCGTTTGCGTAGCCAGCACGTGCTCGACTTCAGACGTGCCGATGCCGTGCGCGAGCGCACCGAACGCGCCGTGCGTGGACGTGTGCGAGTCGCCGCAGACGATGGTCATGCCAGGCAGCGTCGCGCCCTGTTCCGGACCGACGATGTGCACGATGCCCTGGCGCTGGTCGGTCATCTTGAACTGCGTGATGCCGAAGGAATCGCAGTTCGAATCGAGCGTGTCCACCTGCAGCTTCGAGACTGGGTCGGCAATGCCGTGGCTGCGGTCGGTGGTCGGCACGTTATGGTCGGAAACGGCCAGGTTCGCGCTGATGCGCCACACCGGACGCTCGTGCAGCTTCAGGCCTTCGAAAGCCTGCGGACTGGTGACTTCGTGCAACAGATGACGGTCGATGTAGAGAATCGTCGTGCCATCGTCTTCCGTGTGGACCACGTGCGTGTCCCACAATTTGTCGTAGAGCGTCTTTGCCATGATGTGCGGGGATATGTTTGACTGCGGGGCAATACGGTGTGAATCGATTATGCCACGCGAAACCCGCTCGCCACAGGGCCTTTCCCGAAGAAAAGCGATAAAAAACATGGAGTTGGGTGGTAGTCGCGATACCTGTATCAGCGTTACCCGGCCCGCGCGCGTGTCGTGGCGCATTCGTGCCAAGCCGTAACGGGCGCCGCTCTGCCGCTCGTTGAAAGCGTTCGGTATGCAAAAAAGGAGATGCGCCGGCCCGACCACGACCGGCGCAAGTTGGTGACCGCTGTGAGAACGGTGAAACATGGGCTTCGGGTTCCGCGACACAGGGGGGGCCGCATCGCCGACGTCCATAGCTGTCTAACGGCAAATTGGCGCAAGGGTTTAATCGGGGCAACTGCTGCGCTCCAAAACGGTGCGCCGGAGCGCCTGCAATTCCATTAGTTTTCCTGATTATTTAGCTTCGTTTCCCGCGTTTGACAGCCATAGGCGCCGGGCAGCGCGGCGAATCGCCGGGGCGGACGCCGGCCGGTTATGCACAAGCCAGGCACGAGGTTTGCGAGACGAGCCACGCCGCGCCGAATTCCACTTTGTGATTGCGTCACACCCAACAAACGACGCCGCGGCCGACCAGGCAAAACCGGAGGCTTCATGCCACTCGCAATCCGCACTGCGCAACAACGAAAAAGCAGAATAAAACCACCGGCGCCGCGCCGCACACGGGCCACGCAGCGTGCGTCTCTCGCCGCCGCCGCATGCGCCCTCGTCGCGCTCGCCCCGCCCGCCGAGGCGCAAACCCCCTCGCCGCTCGGCGAATGGCAATATTCCGCAGGCATTCCGCTCGAAAAGATGTTTCAGCCGAACCGTCCCGACTTCGAGGCGCGGCTTGGCGTCGGCGCGACCTTCGAGCCGCGCTACGACGGCTCGGACCGCTATCACACGCAGGTCGGGCCGAGCATCGACCTGCGCTACAAGGACATCCTGTTCGGCTCGACAGGCGAAGGCTTCGGCGCCAACGTCCTGCAGGGCGAAAACTGGCGCGTGAGCGTAGCAGCCGTGTACGACCTCGGGCGGCGCGGCCAGGACGACCCGACTCGCCTGCACGGAATGGGCAACATCAACCCGGCGCCAGAATTGAAGATCGCTGGCGAGTATGTGATTTCGAAGGACCTTCCGCTCGTGTTCCGCACCGCCTTCACGCGCAGCTTCGGCGGCTCGAATGGCTGGATAGCGGACCTCGGCGCCTACATGCCGCTGCCGGGCAGCAACCAGAACTTCTACTGGTTCGCCGGCCCCTCGGTCACGTTCGCCGACTCCAATTACATGCAAAGCTGGTTTGGCGTGACGCCGCAGCAGGCGGCCGCATCGGGTTACCGTCAGTACGACGCGAGCGCGGGCCTCAAGTCGGCCGGCTTCGGCATCACGATGGTGTACTTCGTCAACAAACATTGGTTCGTGAGCGCGGACGGCGCCATCAAGCGCCTGCTCGGCAGCGCCTCGCACAGCCCGATCGTCCAGTCGAAGACGGGCGGCGTTTGCGACGTCTCGATCAATTACCAGTTCTAGCGCGGCCGGCCGCCTGACCGGCGTCAGGCCGGCGTACGTCGCGAGAGAAGGCGCCTGCCCGGCCACCGCTCATTCACCGCTCATTCTTCGCCACTATCCTTGACCGTACGGGCGCCAGGCCCAGTCGGCCGGCTGCGCCCGCATAAAACGCGCAGCAGGGCCACGTTTCCCTCTACGTTCAAAGGATCGACCATGCTCGCGCCGATCGCCACGGCCTCCTTCCTCGGTCAGCCCGCGTGGCTCTGGATCGCCTTCCTCGCGGTGGTGATCGTGCTGCTCGTACTCGACCTCGGCGTGCTGCATCGTGACGACCACGAGATCGGCATCCGCGAAAGTCTCTGGCTCTCGCTCGGCTATGTCGCCGTGGGCGTCCTGTTCGGCGGCTTCGTCTGGTGGCAGCTCGGCGCGCAGCCCGCTACCGAGTACATCACCGGCTATCTGATCGAAAAGTCCTTATCGCTCGATAACGTGTTTGTGATCGCGTCGATTTTCGGCGCGCTTGCCGTGCCGCGCCAGCTTCAGCATCGCGTGCTGTTCTGGGGCATCGTCGGCGTGCTGGTACTGCGTGCATTGATGGTCGGGCTCGGCGCCGCGCTCGTCACGCACTTCGAGTGGATGCTGTACGTGTTCGGCGTATTTCTCGCCGTGACCGGCGTGAAGATGCTGCTGGGCCCGAAGCAAGAGCCCGGCGTGAACGACAGCGCCCTCTTGCGCTGGCTGCGTCGCAAGCTGCCCGTCACGCCGCATCTCGAGGGCCGCGCGTTCCTCGTGCGCCAGGCGCATCCGCGCACCGGCAAGCCCGCGCTGCTCGCCACGCCGCTCCTGCTCGGGCTCCTGATGATCGAGTTCGCCGACCTGATCTTCGCCATCGATTCGATCCCCGCGATTTTCTCGATCACGACCGATCCGTTCATCGTCTATACGAGCAACATCTTCGCCGTGCTCGGCCTGCGCGCGCTCTACTTTGCGCTCGCGGCCGTGGCGCATCGCTTCCACTACCTCAAGCATGCGCTCGCGCTCGTACTGGTGTTCATCGGCGCGAAGATCTTTCTGGTGGGCATCATCGGCAAGATTCCCGCTCTATTCAGCCTTGGCGTGACGGCCGCGCTGCTCGCGGGCGGCGTGGTGGTGTCGCTCGTCAAGACGCAGAAGCCGAAGGACACGCTCGGCACGTCCTGAAGCCGAACCCGACTCAGACGGAGCGCCCCCGTGCTCCTCATTCTTCGCTCATTTTGCTCTGCCAGGATGGTTTCCATCGAGGCCGCATCGCCCTCCACGCAAGACGGCAAGGGCCTCGATGACCTGTCACTCATCACGGAGCGCATCATGAAATGCCCCAACTGCCCTGACGTCACCCTCTCGCTCGCAGAGCGTCAGGGCGTCGAACTCGACTACTGCCCGCAGTGTCGCGGCGTCTGGCTCGATCGCGGCGAACTCGACAAGCTGATCGAACGCAGCGGCAACCGGCACTATCGCAACGAAGGCGATGCACAGGCATTGCGCCAGCACGATTCGAAGCACGGCGCGCAACACGGCGACTACGCCCCGCGCCGCGCTCACGAAAGCTACCGCGGCAATGGCCATCGCCGCAAGTCGTGGCTGCAGGACATCTTCGACTGAGCCACGGCTACGCCTGCTATCCCATCGACATCACGTTTCAAGAGGATTCCTGATCATGCGCAACTATACCTGCAACAGCCCGCAAGCCGCGGGCCGGATCGTCGCGGTCGCACTGCTCGCAGACGGCCACCTGGGCAGCGAGGAGCTCGCAGCCGTCCATCGCGCGCGCCTGGCCCATCGGCTCGGCCTCGCGCCCGGCGAATTCGGCGATATCCTCAAGGATCTGTGTGAAGACTTGCAGACCACTTCGCACCTGAACTGGAGCGATGCGTGCAAGCTCGACTCCGACGTGATGCAGCAGGTGATGCGCGAGCTCGACGATCCCGCGCTGCGCGCCGAAGTGCTGAATCTGTGCCACGTGGCCGTGTATTCGGACCGGCACGTCGCCGAAAGCGAAGTCGCGCTGCTCGCCTCGCTTAGCCGTGCGTGGCAGAAGGAACCCTGGCAGCGCCTGCTGGCGTAAGTTCGCGCGCGAGGCGTGCCTTCCCCCGCGCATCGCGCCACGCGGCGAGCCCCGCGCTCGCCGCGGATTTTACAGCGCGCAGATTTTTGCGCGCTTTTTTATATTCGATTGTTCCGGCGCTCACGCGCACACGGCCCAGCCGAGCCCGCGCACATTGCGGATCACCGCGTGGCCGAACTTGCGGCGCACGCTGTAGATCACGGCGTCCACCGCGTTGCTTTCCACTTCCTCGCCCCAACCATAGAGCCGCTCCTCGATTTGCTGACGCGACAGGATCGCGCCCGGCCGCTCGAGCAGCGCGAGCATGAGTGCATATTCGCGCGCTGAGAGATCGTCGGACTGGCCATCGAACGTGAGGCGGCGCGCGTTCATGTCGAGCGTGACGCGGCCGCTGCCCATGGTCGGCGAGGCAAAGCCCGACTTGCGCCGCACCACGGCGCGGATACGCGCGAGCAGTTCCTTGCTCTCGAATGGCTTCACGAGATAGTCGTCGGCGCCGAGATCGAGGCCTTCCACGCGCGTGTCCACGTCGTCGCGCGCGGTGATGATGAGCACGGGCGTGCCGTCCAGCGACTCGCGCAGCGCGCGCAGCACGTCGAGCCCGCTCATGTCGCCGAGGCCCAGGTCGAGCAGCACCGCCGTGTACGAGCCGTAGCGAATGGCGTCGCGGCCGCTCTCGCCCGTGCGCACCCAGTCGACGCTGTACGACGCGTCCTTCAACGCGCGCAGCAGCGCAGGGCCGATCAGCAGATCGTCTTCGATCAGCAGAATGCGCATCGTGTCCGTCCTTTGTTTCGCATGCTTCCCGGGATTTTGCCTGACCTGCGTTCGCTACATCGACGCCGCGCTCAGGCGCGCGGTAACTCAATGCGCGCGACGATGCCGCTTTGCCCGTCGCGCCGGTTCGCGAGCGTCACACAGCCGCGATAGCTGCGCGCCACCGCCTGCGCGATGGCGAGGCCGAGGCCGCTGCCATGGCTATCGTGTTCAAACCGATGACCGCCCGCGCGGAAAAACCGGTCGAACACGCGCGGTAAATCGGCCTCGGCAATGCCGGGCCCATTGTCGGTCACGTCGATGACGACGCCTTGCTCTTCGCGGCGCACCGCCACGTCCACATTCGCGCCTGCGTGGCTATAGCGGATCGCGTTGTCCACGAGATTGCGCACGAGCACGCGCATGTCTGTCTCGGTGGCGCGCACCGTCACGTCGTCGAGGCGCGTCACGCCCAGATCGACGCCGCGCGCGTCGGCGAGCGGCAGCAGGTCGGCCAGCACGTCCGTGACGACTTGCGCGAGCGGCACCTCCGCCAGCACGCGTTGCGTGCTGCCGATTTCGGCGCGCGCCAGACCGAGCAGCTGCGAAACGAGCGCCCCGGTGCGCACAATGCCGCGGCGCAGCTCCTCGAAGCGCTCGGGGTATTGTTCGGGCGGCGCGTTGCGCAGGTTGTCGATCTGCAACTGCATGGCGGAGATCGGCGAGCGCAGTTCGTGCGCGGCATCGGCGATGAACATGCGCTCGGTATTCACGAGCACGGAGAGGCGCTCGATCATGCGGTTGATCGACTCGACGAAGGGCCGCAGCTCGACGGGCGCCTGCCCCACTTCGAGCGGCTTGAGGTCGTGCAGATCGACCTTCGCCGCGCGCCGCCCGACGCGCTCCAGCGGCCGCAGCGAAACGCGCACCGTCACCGCGATCGTGAGCGCGAGCAGCGGCAGCAGCGCGAGCATGGGCAGCAGGCTCCAGAACGCCACGCGCAACGCGTTGCGATTGCGCATGCTGCGCGATTCGGCCACCTGAATGTATTCGTCGCCGGCGGCGAGCGCGAACACGTCCCAGGACTCGCCGTCGTATTCGATCGACGAGAAGCCGCTTTGCGCGCGCGGCAACGCGATACGCGCGTTGCTCGTGCGGCTCGGGACCGCGCCGTCGTCGGCGGACCAGATCTGCACGACGAAATTGTCGGCGGCTTCGCTGTCGCCGCGCGGCTCGATCGCGCGATGCGGCACGCCGGTCTGCACGTGCGCGGCGGCGTCTCGCAGCGTCGCGTTGAACTCGGCGGCGAGACTGCGCACGACGAGGAAGGTGCCGAGCGCACCCAGCACGCCGACGAGGATCGCGAGCGTGCCGATCGCAATGCTCAGGCGGCGATGCAGGGAATGCGCGGCGAAAAACATGGAGCGTCTCGGGTGGGGAGGCGCGCTCCATCATAAAGGATTCGTCGTGCGTCAATCGGGCTGTGCGGTGTGTTTCAGCGATGAGAGCCGCCGTGCATTCCACCCGCACCGCTCCAGACGCCGCCGTGCCCGCCATGAAAGCCGCCGTGCATGCCTGGCGCCGGATGCATATGCGGGCCGCCCGGAAAGACGTGATCCATGTGATGAAAGTGATGGAAGTGATCGATGAACACGAACGCGCCGCCCACGAACACCGGCGGCCACCAGCCGTACCATGGGCCGGCGTACCAGGTCGTCGCGTCGGTCCATGCCACGGGGTAGACCTGCGTGCCGTCGTTACCCTGCACGATCTGCCAGGTGCCGTCGGGCTGCAGGCAAGCGAGCCCGCTGATCACCTGCGGCGCGCCGTCGATCTCGGCGCTGCCGGTGACGGTGCGGCAGTTGGGCGGCGGCGGGTAATAAGATGCGTCCGCCGCCTGCTGCGACGCGACCGGTGTCGTGCAGGCACCCAGCAGACAGGCCAGCGCAGTGAAGGCGAGAAGTTTGCGCATGATGTCGCCCCTCTCGACGGACCGGCCTCGCGGCGCACGGGCTGTGCGCCTTGGCCGTGAAGACTCCATCGGTACGCCTGGCACGCGGCGCGTGAGTTAGCTCGCGCGGCCGCGTGTCATCTGCAAAACGAGGGGCGTAGGGGCACTATTCCTTTGCGCCCGGCGCGAACGGCCGGGCCCTGATTACGACTTGTATCCGCCACCTGGCCGTGTCGCGTTTCACGCCTGCCACCGCGTAACGAACGCGCGTATGTCGTCGTTCACACGCGCTGCGTGATTGAAGTACATGCCGTGCGTGCCGCCCTCATAAACCTTCAGCATCGCGCGTTTGAGCGCGGCCGCCGTCGGGCGTCCGGTGATCTCGAGCGGCGCCGAGGCATCGCAATCGCCGTGCAGCACGAGCGCTGGCACGTCGATCGCGGCCAGTTCGCGGCGGAAGTCGGTGGCCATCTGCACGCGAGGCAGTTGTACCGCAGCGCAAAACGACGTGGCCAGCATCATGTCGGCCGTCCACTGAATGACCGTGCGAGAAGTACCGGAGCTGAAGTAGGCTTCGGCGCGCCGCTCGATCCAGTCGGGAAACGACGTGAGCATTTCTTCGATCGACGCTTCGAAGAGGCTAGCATCGAGTCCGCCGGGATTATCAGCAGTCTTGAGCAAATAAGGCGTCGACGCCGGCGAAACCAGCACGATGCCCGCCACGCGACGCGAGCCGTGACGGCTCAAATAGCGCACGATCTCGCCGCTCGCGAACGAATGGCCGACCAGCGTGACTCGCTCCAAACCTCGGGCGGCGAGTACGGCTTCGAGATCGTCGGCGAGCGTGTCGTAGTCGTAGCCGCGGCCCGGGTCGCTGGAGCGCCCATGGCCGCGCCGGTCGTATGCCACGCAGCGATAACCCGCGGCCGCGAGCGGCGCGCATTGGTAGTTCCACATGTCGGCGTTGAGCGTCCAACCCGAGAGGAACACGAGCGGTGCGCCATCGCCCCAGTCGCGATAGTGCAGCGCGGTATCGTCGTCGATGCGGATGTAGCCGGGTTGGCGGGCGTTGAAAGTTGCCATGGTCGTCGCTCCTTGCGGGTGGGGTGTGCCGATGAGCGACATGGTCGTCGATGCCGTCCGTGCTGACGATTACGTCGGAGGTAATGGCCGTGCGTGGGCGGCAAGGATGCGTGAGCGCGCTGCGCGCAATCGCACCACGCTGGTGCTAGATTCGTCACACATACAGCCCAGGAGACAAGCATGAGCAACACCTCGCCGCGTCCGGCCTTCGGGTCTGCCATCTACTATCGCGATCCGTTCGCCGCGCTCGATTGGCTCGAAAAGGCGTTCGGCTTCACGCGCCAGTTCGTCGTCACGTCGCCGGACGGGAAGCTCGGCCACTCGGAGATGCGCTTCGGCGACGGCTACGTAATGATTTGCGGCGGCTGGCCCGGCATGCCCTACACGACCCCCGCCGAACTGGAAGGCAAGAACACGCAGTCGGTACACGTGCAGTTGAAAAGCGGCCTCGACGCGCATTGCGAACGAGCCCGCGCCGCCGGGGCAAAGATCATCCGCGAGCCGGCCGATCAGTTCTACGGCGACCGCGTCTATGTGGCATGCGACCCCGAAGGCCACGTGTGGAGCTTCGGCGAAACAGTGCGCGAGGTCACGCGCGAAGAAGCGGAAGCGGCGAGCGGGCTGAAGATCGACGGCTGGATTTGAGCCGGAAGCGCATCGCCGTGTATAGATCAGGGTATGGGAAGTGCATCGGCAAAATGCTGGCCATATCAGGTTGCTTCGCGCGAAAGGTGCCCCTGCGAGACAACCTTGAAGCTTTAAATCGCCCGTAGCTCCCCTCAAAAACCGTTGGGACGTGGACGAAGTGTCCGCGATACAGCGTCCCAAAGGGCGACGGCCTCATTTTCCGTAAGCGACGCCTTGCGAGGCGGATCACCCTGCCAATCGTCTGGCAGGATGTCGCCGTTGTCCAAATCGAGTTCCACTAACGGCGTAAGCGCACTTCCTGTTTTCGAATTTGCCTCCAGGACAAAATGATGACCCGGGATATAAAGATACGTTGTACCCGCCATCAGCCACTCCTCGGCCTGCATACCCGGTAGATCAACCACGCCCTTTCGAACAGTATGGCCGTTACGCTCTTTGAGTGCGTCATTGATACTATCGCCACGTTGAAGCAACGTGGTCTTCTCGTGAATGAAAGAGGTTGTCTCAAGAACAAAATTCACGTCTTGTTTATCGCGCAGGTAGTATTGGCCAGACAGATCCTCTTTCTCCCCGGCACGCCCATGCAGGAATCCGCCAAGAAAGCACACGCCGGGGACAGTTGGAATCGTGGCCTCGTCACGACCTTCCACCCTGCTGAGAAGACCAAAGACAAGCCGCTTCTTTTCCGGAACATCGTTTATGAGTTCGCCGTGGATGCCGTACGGCGTACCTTTGTTCTCTCTTACATATACCGAATTGACCATATCGGTTGCTGTGCTTTGTAGCTTTATCTGGTAGCCACGATCCCAGCGGTATGCTTCTACGATGCGCGGCATATCGGAGCTTTGCCCTTTAGGGGATTCGAGTGAAACGAAGTAATAGCTGTCTGTTATTGCCGGAACGACCCCGTGCTCGTACAGGACACGATATCCTCCGGCCAGATTCACAAGGGACTTGAGGTTTGCCTCCCGAGCCGAGATGTTCTGGAGGAATTCCGCTTTGGATGCTGGTATAGCCTCAAACGTCACGCCTTCAATGAAACTGTTGCCAAACGTCCGGATATCCTTTGGTAGATCAATTAGATATCGGCCCATACAGCGCGTTTCGAGTTCCGTAGTCAACGCGTGAACGGTGGCTTCTTCCTGCTCGGTCATCGGTTTCTCCCGGTTACACGCGGACACCAGCGCCATCATGCACGCGAGCATCGTGATCAATAGTGTTCTCATTCGACATACGCCATTTTCGTCTCCTTCGCCCGGTACACGATCCGAGTGACAGCCCAAAGCGCAAAGAGCATCTGTGGCTTTTTCTTATATGCGCCCTCATGGTCTACATCCTTGTGTCCAACACATAGCTTGATCTTTCCCCTCGGGGCTGCACCCGAAACGGCGGGAACGGTCCCGTCACCGCTCTGTGCAGCAGGCCGCAATGTATAGTGCGCGGCGAGCGGGTCCCCCCCACTGCGTTGAAGCAAATCCTGGTCGCCTGTACCCGTATCCCGCATGACCTGCCCGCTTGTAAGGTCATCGACCTTGGCATAAGCATCTGCCCACTTCAGAACGGTGCCTATCTTTCTCTCCCATACCACCTCGCCCCATGTCTTGTGGGCATCATCGTCTCCGTAAAATGCGTAGGAGTTACTGTGGTACTTCCCAGCTAGCCCCAGGTGGAAAGGAATGACCAATTTGTTGATGATTCGCTCATAGGAGGCCCAGTCCTGATCAACTTTCTGTTTATTCGCATCGATTGGGTTGATTAATTTGTCGTCGCAAAGACTCCACCATTGTCCACGGGACAGATAGACCTCTCCGTAAGGATCAGCAACCGGGAGAGCTACCGACTGTGAGCCGTCACGGATTTTCAGCCACCCCATGCCGTACCCCGCGCCAGGAAGTAGCTTCTATGGGGTATTCGAAGTCAAGCCCCCTCGATGACAGTTTTATTCGCAAGATTCTCCTTTAGGACTCCGCGAGTTATCCACGGCCTGCCGCCGGGTCCCTTCACATGACCAGAACGTCGGCAGGCGGTGGATAACTCGCGTGCGTCACAACACGTGTCAATAGTCTTTGGTTCGGAGCGCTCGATGTCGGGCGTATGCCCGATCTAACTTCTATCCGTGCCGGCACCACGGCCGGTCAC
>NZ_JAMBPS010000071.1:0-30682 GCF_024206515.1 Paraburkholderia sp. CNPSo 3281
CACGCGCTGATGAAGCCCACCAGTGCGCCATGCGAGTAGCGGGCGTAGCGGACCATACCGCCCGACTCCGGGAACATCGCACCGAGTTCGGCATAGGTGAGCGCGATGGCCAGAATGACCACAGCGCCGATGATCCAGGCGCAAACGGCCGCCGGACCTGCAATTTTCGCCGCCTTCCACGCGCCGAACAGCCAGCCCGAACCGATGATCGACCCGAGGCCGGTGAACATCAGCGCGAACGGGCCGATGCTCCGTTGTATCGATTGCTTCACATTGTCTCCTACGTTATGGACAGCGCGAGCGAGCCATACCGGGAATACGGCATACCTGTACCGTACCGAGCCTGCATAACGCAGGTGGCCGGCCCTGAAAGCGCATGTCCTTGTTGTAATGCTCTGGTGATGCTGATGTAGAGGCAACCGCAATTGCTGCGGAGACGCGATGATGAAGTGGCCTGATGTGATCGTCTAATGCTGTGTCGGCATGGACATATGCAAACTTTGCATAAGGATGGAGCCACGCTGAGCGAAGATCATGGAGATTTCACCCTGATGTCATCGCCGATTCTCACGCGCCTCTCTTTCGGTTGAATCGCAATGCGTCGGACATGTCCGGATCCGACCTCGTCTCCCACGTATCAGGCATTACCGTCCGATGGCATCGGACAACACCGGCCGATCTCCGAGGCATTAGGAAACGGGAAAGATGCCGCCCCACGGTCTCATCCCTTCGCACTGCACGAAGGCCTGAGGAATGTCTTCGGGCGCAAGGGGCATGACAAAGTTCACATCACCCCCCATACCTGCGCGTAACATCGCTGGTGCGCGCCGTCAGCACGGCTCTCGCGATCTCTTTCTACTTCTGGAGGTTCTGTATGAGCATTTTTGGCGAAATTGTCAGCAAGCTGTTCGGCAAGGCGAAACCGGATCAGCCGCCGCCCTCGACCGAGCCTGCACCGGATCCAACTACGGCACAGGCCGCCGCTCCGGACACACCGCCGCCCGCTGCACCGCTGGCCGATGTTGACGTCGCCGCGGTCATGGATCAGCTCGTGAGTGAAAGCGGGCAAACACTCAACTGGCGCACGTCCATCGTCGACACGATGAAGGCGTTGGGCGTCGACAGTAGCCTGGAGCACCGCAAGCAACTGGCACAGGAACTGAGGTACGACGGCGATATGGACGACTCCGCAAGCATGAATGTGTGGCTGCACAAACAGCTCATGCGGGCGCTCGCCGCAAACGGCGGAAAGCTGCCGTCCGATCTGGCGACCTGAGCCCCCTGTCCCCTGAGGAATGCGCCAGAGCAATGATTGCCGAGACGATTGCGCTGCCTTCCTCGCCGTGTGCGTCAAGCCCGTTTGTGAAAAAGCGGTCAATCTTCAGTTGCTTCGCCCGAAAGCGCTGCAGGTACGCAAGGCTCGAGTAGCCCGTGCCAAAATCGTCGATCTCCACTTCGAAGCCGCTTGCCTGGAATTCGTGGATCATCATCGTCGTCGTGCGTGCTGCATCCTGCATTGCCAGCGTTTCGGTGATCTCGAATATAAGGTGGCCAGGTTCCAGCTGTTCCGCGTGAACGACATGGATTGAGCGTATGACGACAATATTTTCAGGAAATCCTGACTCCCCATCGCGTGTTGTCAATGGGTAGAATTTGGTTACCGAACGACGCCGCGAGAGTGCTCGTCAGGTCTGAAAGACAGACTGGCGTGCCTGGTCGAGATCGGTAATTTTCCTGGCAACTGGTACCTCTGCCAGGGAAGTCCTTCGCGCGTCATGCCCACCCGCATGGCGCGCCTTTTCCCGTCCTGCAACTCCCCTGACGTCGCCGGGCGCTTTGAGGGAATGGCGGCGACGAAAGTTTCATCGCGCCAAGTCGTTCGGCCTCGAACTGTCGAAGCCATCCTGGCAATCGGCTATCAACTGCCTGCCAGCCTTCAACGGCTCGAGATAATATCTGGCAAACATTCAGTATTACCAATAATTTTCCTGGCCACATCATACCGGTCAAATCCGACATGAAGCTAGATGACCCTCCCGCACCCGCTCCGTGTGTGCATGGAGGCATTGACGGACCGGGACGCCGAGGAACCCGGCATTCCGAGCGCCCCTAAACCCATACAACGCGTCCGACAGAGCGGTCCCTGCGCGGGCGTGGCCCAACAGATTCGCGCGGGCGAAGGTGAACGGCGCCTGGAATGACCGCCCCCCGGCCTCAGGCGGTCACCTGGTTACGAATGAGGAACCGGTCACGGTTCCTGGCGTCCCTGATCCAGTTCGGCGCGCGCCCTCTGCCGGACCAGGTGGCACTGCTCGCCGGATCGCGATATTTCGCGGTAGACGCACCACGCGAGAGTCCGGGTCTGCCGCGACCACGCCCAAAAATATCCTGCGGCGTGTATCCGTAAGCGGCCACCTTTGCACGGATACCCGCGAGGACTGCTTCGAACTCCTGCTGGCGAATGGCTGCTGCCTGGTTGCCCTGTTCGCCTGCGCGTGCCGCCTCAACCGCGGCGTTCAAGGCCAGAATGTTCGTCTGGAAAGGCGATGCCTTCAATGAGTCCGGTGATATCGGCAATCTTCGACGAACTCTCGCTGATATCCGTCATTGTGCTCACCACCTGACCGACGACGTCGCTGATCTGATTGACACCGCCATTGACGCGGTTTTGCGATCCGCTCAGTGCCTGGATGTACGCCGTAACGCCGCTGCGGTCAGGTCCGACTGAGTGGACTGCTGTTTGCCCGGGGCTGGCGCCCCTCTTCTATCTACCTTGGAATCCTAAAAACACGCTCACCTCTCATGCCATTCCGATGCTCAAAACCAGGCGGAATGTCCGGCACCTGATATGAAATTTGAGTGCGCTTTTTAAGGTGTTTTCTTGACACATGAATCGCGAAGCATCATAGAATGCGCTTGCTTGCTGCAAGCATGAAGTGGCACGCGCCTCCCAACTCGAAAATAAGTCATCGACGACTATGGCAAAGACTGCATCGAAGGCTGCGGAAAAACCCGCAGCAAAGAAGGCTGCTGCTCCGGCGACCAAGGGTAGCGCAGCAAAGGCAGCAATCGGTACGGCAAAGAAGGCGGGCGCCGGCGCACCCGTCAAGGATAAATTCACCAAGGCGTCGCTCGCGACACACGTCGCAGCAGCGGCTAACGTCGAGCCGAAGGCAGCGAAGGCTGTGCTTGCAGCGCTCGAAGACACGATCCTGGGCGCCGTCCACAAGAAGGGTGCGGGTGAGTTCACGCTGTCGGGTATTCTGAAGATCAACGTTCAGCAGGTGGCGGCGAAGAAGCGTCGTTTCGGCAAGGACCCGTTCACGGGCGAAGAGCGTTGGTTCGACGCGAAGCCTGCCACGGTCCGGATCAAGGCGCGCGCGCTGAAGAAGCTCAAGGACGCAGCAACCTGAAGTGCGTTATCAGGCCTGCTGCCTTCCTGGTAGCAGGCCTCCGGCGGCTCCAGAATCGGTGTCCACTGTTTCGACTCTCCCTCAGGCGAGTTTGCGCCACATCGTACTACCCCCGGCCCGCCCCGATTCGCCGTTCCGCGTGTTGCCAGTCATCGCAGCGACTCAGGAATCGAGCCTTGCGATTTGCTCCGGCCAGTCATGCGCTCACTGGACTACGGCCACGTATTCGATATCCTGAATAAACTCACCTTCGCGTGGCATATGCAGTTTCCATTGCCAGACACGGCAACCAACTGTCCTGCAGGCAGACTTGATCCATTCCGCTTCCGCCCTGATGCATGAAGGCAATATCGAACGCCCGTCGTGGCATCGCCATTACCGGGTGGCGCGAGCAGCAATGCTCGCAAAGTTGATAAAAGGTTGGAGTCGCCGAAGAGGATGGAATCCGGCCGACGGCTGGCTTGCGCCCCGCCCGCGTGTTCCGGGCTTGAACACGGCTACCGCGTGTAGCAGGCGACTTGCCTGATCTGACATCGATGCAGCCGCCGCGGCCACCTGCGCGACCAGTGCCGCATTTGGGGCGACCGCGCGATAACATCGACACCGCCATGACAGATACGACGCGAGCCCATGCAGATCTACTGCCGGTTACCCGAAATCCATAACATGTGCAAAAATCATTCTGACCTGAGCCAACGCGTGGTCGTTGCCGCCTATGGAAACCGCCGAACTTGAACCGCAGGTGCTCGCCAATCGCCTAGGCGTGGAGTTCTGTCTCGTACGCCAGAACAGCACGATCGGATGCGTAATCACGATCGCGGCGCTGGAAGCGTATTTCTGGCTCGAGCCACGCGCCGGCGACGCCCGCATACTCAAAACCTTTCGCGATGGCTACGGCCGAATCTGCGCGATAGCCGAACGCAAGTGGCTCGCCCGTCCCGCGACACGCCTCGAGCTGACGCCGGCAGATTTCGCGCGCCACTGAAGTCGCCGTCCGTTGGCATGCTGGTCGCCAGGTCTGCTTGAGCACAATGCTGGCCAAAATGCCTGCAGAGTCGTCCACTGCACCAATCGACAGTGAGCATGGACACGCGCAAGGATTTCCAGCCAGCGACGCCGCGGCAGGCTGCGAACCAGTAGCCGGTGCCCGCCATGCCTGCGCCGGCCTGCAATGGTCTTGTGGGAATGCTGGCAGGGCTGTGCAATGGACAGCCATAATCGCATCATTGAGGGTTCCGTGGCATCGGGGCTGGACGGCGTGACATTTAATGTGTTCGTCGGCGGCCGCATCTTGCCGGTGACCATCTCCATCGGGGCCCTCATTGCCCTCGGGAAAGTCGAAGGTACGTCGCCAATCGACGCCTTGCGCGCATACCAGTCCCTCATTCTGGCTGCTGCAGTGCGGATGCTCGAACGAAACCCCCTGTCTTGACGCGATCCATCTCAACATTGGTCATTTCATCGAAGCGCATCGCTGATCAAGCAAGCACATGAGTTGTGATGTGCGAAGCTGATTGGCTTTTCGCATGAGCGACGGTCAGCGCAGGACATTAATCCGGTTTCCTGCGATACGTGGGCAGCACCGCTTTTCCGCCAGGAGCGACGCACCTGCTGGAAACGCCAGGGTACGCGGCTTCAAACTGAAGGGCTTTTGGTTAGAACGCTCATTGGTGCGTGGGAATCGAACGTCAAGAACGCGTCGGCACCGGTTCAATGAAGATTCTGTAGCTGCCGTGGCAGTCTTCAAAAGCACCCTTCGGGCGGCCTCCGCAACTGGGTACAATCAACCAGGAAGCGCCGTTCGCCCTGGCGCCTGGTGCGACACCTGATAGTGAACGCCGCCCTGGTGACCGGACCTTCGCGTGCCAATTGTGCCTGTTCGCGCTGGTGAACGTACAGCTCGCTTGCCAAAGCGCGCCGATCGCGCGCAGTTCTCCACAGCGACGGGCAGAACCGTTCGGAACATCGAAGCGGTCGTATATCCCGGCGCAGAGCGCCAGCCGACGCGGGACGCGCATCAACAAAAGCCAACGCCGGGGCGAAGCACCGCGGTGGTCGTTATTGCAGATCGTGGCCTTCGGACAGGCTCCACTTGCGCAGGACCGCTACCAGTCTTTTATCGAGTCGTCTGCGATCCGGCCCGCGTCACTTGTGATGTTCCGCGTCGGGACCCGGCACGGAGATAGTCCACTCATCCACCGCTTTCCCCGCTTCGGGTTCGCGCTCTCGCCGAAGCTCCAGGATGCGACCGTGAGCAACAACCACTTTCAGGTCGAGTCTCACGCCTTTCCGGAAGTGGAACAAATAAGCCGCGAAGGAGGCTGTGTTGCTGGCAAAATAACCGTCACTCAGAAACTGTCGACGCGCCACAAGTCCATCGCTTGCCACCCAGTAATCGGCCATGGCGCAATCGAGCGACTTTGTCTGCCAGTCCTTTCTCGGCAGGTCTTCGGGGAACGGCTCGAAATCCTGAGAAAACTCGAATGTATCGTTCATTCCTCGAGCGCGGCTTCGCTGGTGTTAGCGTCGACCAAGGGTAACACGGCCTCCCCAGTCTCCGGGCTGGCACTGCAAAACTGGTTGGGGCCACTTCCGCGCCGTAGTTTGCTCGTCGCTGGAATATGCGGGACGGGACCACACCAGAATGGTGACGGAGACCGGGCTTTCGCGTGTGGCGAGGGAGGAATCCGCAATGCGTCGATGCTTCTGCGACTCTTCTCAAGCGCGTCCCCTGTTCCGTTTCAGAATCAGACTTCGCGGCCCAGCCTGCAGGCTTCGCCGGGACTCCCGGTTGCCGGGTAGATCGCGTTTTGCCGCGCGGCAATCATAGGGCGCCGTCAGCGGTTAGAACGACGAATGTCTGCACCGGGCCTGGGTCGTTGAAAGCCAGCCCCTGTGCGGTCCGTGGACCTTCTGATTGGCAGGTGTCATCCCGGCGTGGTAAAAAGTCATCCCTGCGGGTGATCGCCTCCATGCGATGCCGTATTCTCGCGATTTCAGGTTTCAACATCGACAGGATTCAAAAAATGGCAACTGGCACTGTGAAATGGTTCAACGATGCGAAAGGCTTTGGCTTCATCACCCCGGATGACGGCGGCGAAGACCTGTTCGCCCACTTTTCCGAAATCAAGTCTGAAGGCTTCAAGTCGCTGCAGGAAAACCAGAAAGTAAGCTTCGATGTGAAGATGGGGCCGAAGGGCAAGCAGGCTGCAAATATCAAGCCAGCCTGACCGGCGCGCGTCACATCCCGATGTGTGGCCCGTCCTGCGGGCCAGTTTTTCTTGCACCCTGCGCATCGATCTTTAATGAAGCGATGGACATCGCCAGCACAAGCGCGCGATGTCCTGGTGCGCCCTCTTCGCGACATCGGTCAATTCTCCGGTTGATCGTTGACGAAGCGTAAGCGTTTCGCCTGTCCTCCAGGGAATTGATTCGATCCGGCATAGGCGTGAAGACGCAGGACGAAGCGCGCATTTGCGGTAGCGTTGATGCCGCGCTTGCGGCCACGCTGCCCGGACCCATCATTGCCCTGCAAAACCGCGGATATCCTGTGAAGGAAAACGGTCGAACTCCGCGCCGGCAACACAACCGTCCTCGAAGAATCGACATCCCCGACCAGAAGCACTACGATCGAAAACATGCCGGTGGCCATGGCAGGTGCCTGTCGCCCGATAATTTTCTGACGATTGGCACTCACCATGCCAGACAGCCTCCCCGATGTGGTGGCCCATAGCGCCTCGCGACGCATGCGTAGTGAACCGGCGCGGTCCCATGCAGGATGGCAGTGGCCGCCGGGACGCCGTGCGCCGCGTAGATTGTTTGAATCAGGCGAAGAGGCAAGTGCCGGAAATGCGTGGCGCTATCCTCGGTAGGTGCCCGTCGATGCCACCACCCAGTGGATCGACGCCGGGAGCCGCGCTTTCAGGGGAATCGCCATGACGACGACCGAGTCACTTCTGACGCTGGCCGAGTATCTCGAGCTGTCCCTGAACGCTGGCGGAAGCGTGATCATGATGCAGAAATGCAATGACGTCTGTGCCATGTACGTTGGCGATGCCAGGAGAGATCAGGACCGCCTGCGATATCACGGGAACATTTGCAAGCCCTCACCCCATTCGTCGATGCGACGATTTGTGGTGGCAAGCGGAGTACCGCGCCCTCCTCGAACGGAGTATCGGCTTGCCGTCGGCATCGTCGACGTCCCCCGACCTCATCGCAGCTTCAACTGGCTCAATCGCCCTTGACGCCTCAAGCGAGGCCATGAATGGTTGCCTGAATTCTTGCGGTACCTCATTCGTTATCCTATTTATTTCATATGCGTTCACGGAGAACCAGTCCCTCCTGGAGCCCGCCAGCCTCACCCGGGCGTACATTTACGCGTCGTCGTGCGAATGACGCATCAAATATCAACTGCGCGGCGTTTATAATGATCATCTTCAGGATGTCAACGCTCGCATGGAGCCCTACTATATGAGTCAAGCCCGCGGGCGATATGCGGGATCCCGCGACAGCGGCCAACGCCAACCTCGCCACGAAAAGAAGTCTCAGCCCAACCGGCAGAGACAACCGTATGTGAAGGCGCCTGTCCAGGACGCCACACAGACGGCCTCCGTTTTCAAGACACGGTCGTTCCAGTTTCTCGTCAACGCAGTGGGTGCGGAAAATATCGCCATCGCGCTTGAGTCCACCATGACGCGCGTGGCCGAACTCATGAAGGGCGAGAGATTCACACCCGAGACCGCCTTTCACATGGAAACCACGCTCGGGTTGCCGCATGGTTTTTTTGACCAGCCCAATCCCGGGCTCACAGCCGAGACCATCGCCCGGCTGAAGTCACCACTCGACTTCATTCAAACCGACGACGGACAAGATGGAGAGTCCGAAGCACTCAAGCCGGCTTCTGTCCTGACCGTCGACCCGCAACCCTCTCTTGAAGACAGTTTGTCCGAGGAAGCGCAAATGCCAAGGAAAGCAACCGGTGGTACGCCCAGGGCCGTCAAGACCAGTACAGGCGAAACGGCCGGACAGCCCGAAGCTCGTACGCCGCGAAAAGCTTCGCGTTCGAAATCCAGGACATCTCCTGAAACGGCCCGGCAGCAGTCGCTGGCACTAAACGAAAGCGCCGACGTGGAAAACATCCGGCGCGCCAACCTCCACGTTCTCACGAGTCGCAACGGCTCGAAAGCAAGACTTGGTGTGGTCATGGAGCTAAGTGGATCCAACATGGCCCACCGGCTGCATGGCAAGAAGCGCATGGACACTGTCGAAGCAAACCGGTTCACTGAGCGACTTGGTTTGCCAGCTGGCTGGCTGGATACACCGCGCTCCGAAGCCGAGATTCCAGCGTCGGTGTCACGTATGCTTGCGCCTGCGGCGCGCGGACGCGTATCCGCTCAACAAAGCGAATCGCTTGTGTCCGCAACGAAAGATGACGTGCCAGCGAGGACCGCCGGCGCGAAGACGCGCGCGCGGCGCGTGCGTGCGGGCGATCCGGAGGTCCCCTCAGTTGTTTCGGTGGAAGTCGCAGGTGAGAAGGAGGCGATCGTTACCAGCCCGCGACATCCTGTAAATGGCTTTCCCGACGACTTGGCCGGTCGCCTGCCGGAAGAGAGTGATGTTGGCGCGCCGGCAGCCACACCGGCAACCCCAGAGTCATGCGCCGCGTCCGCAGTACCGCAGGGAAATCCGGCAGCGCTCCCCTTCGCTTCCGTGACGAGCCTGGACAATCTTCACGGTATTGAGCCGATAGCGGAAGCGTTGATCAAGACGCTGGCAGGCAAGGCACGCACCGGTCGCCTGGACGAACTGAAAGCGCTGGAACTACTCCAGCAGGCGATCCTGCTATGAGCCTGTGGCGGCGTGCCAGGTTCCTCGAGGCCACCCGTAATATCGCGCCCGGGGAAGAACTCCTCATCTTCTGTGTTCGACCACAGAATTCATCGACTACGCGCTTAAGATCCCTGCGAAAGCACGCGAATCAGCCAGCGAGTAAACCTGTCGCTGCGGCGCCAGGCGTTGCCGCGGGACCATGCTTGCTCCGATCCAGGTACGCTCCGCTGAAGCTTCCCATCGCCGGGGGGGCCAGTGCATCAATGCGCGCAAGCCTCGGCACGTCAGGCACTACGAATCGCGTCCAACGTGCCGCTGAACTGCCGGTGACGGCCACCTTCGGTCAGTCGACTTTCCGCTCCAAATCGCCTAAGGCAAGAGCGAAGTCGAACTACATGGCTTGCATTCGTACGGGCCCCCAGAGGTGACGCTCGCGACGAATGTTACGGTAGGCTGACGATGGGAGCCTGCCACATCGACCGGCCAAAGGTACCGAGGTAGAGTACGCCGCCGTTCGGCCCGACACAAAAGCGCAGATCGCCACAGTGTGGGCGGCTGGGCAGGTTCAGCGAAGCCCCCTGCCAAGTCTGTCCGTCGTCGCGGCTGATATAGACCTGATCGTCCGTACAGACGAAAAGAGCGTGCGGCACGCGCGAGCGGGGAACCTCGACAGTTTCAAGGCCGAAGAGCGGCTCGTTGGGCAGACCGGCGCCTGGGGTTGGCACCCAGCGGGCGTTTGCCGAGTCCAGTTGCAGGATGTAGTTCGCGGTCACGGCCGGATTCAGCTTTGCCGACGCCCCATCCAGTATGGCAAAGAGTACCGCATCGCTGAACGCGACGATGCGGATGACGCTGCCGCCCGTCATCGGATTGCCCGGCGAGGGCTGTGGCAGCACGACGGGTAGCTCGACGACCGTACCTTGGGCGCTATCCACCTGGAACATCCTGCCATCGTTCCATGTCCCGACAAATACGCTCACACCGTCAAACGACGCAAAGGCGCCGGCCACCACGCCTACGGGCAGCGTCGCCAAAACGTTCCAGTAGTGCCTCATCGGAAACGTGCCGAGAATGCTAAGCGGGGGCGGGGGCCATAAAGTGTGGTCCGTGTACAAGCCGTACACGATATTGCCCACTCCCGCGACGGCCAGCAAAAGATCACCGGTGGTATTGCGGTACGAAGGGTGGGTGACGATCTCGCCTGTCGCCCCCGCGATTCCTTTCGGATCGGGCGGCGTGCCGCCCACGGCGACGACGCCGAAGTCCTGAGGGCCGAGTGGAGGATTGATGACGGTCGCAGCGATAGGCCCACTATTGATGTTGTGCAGCAGGGCACCGTCAGTGATGAAGGCGACCCAGCCGCCGTCTCCGTAGTCGACGTGAGTCCAGGGCTGAGGTTCCGGCAGTCCCGTTGTCGGCGATGTCGAGCCAAGCGCAAGGTTGTTGCAGAGATTGCCATGATCCTGCGCGCCCGCGGCTACAAGGCGCTGCTGGAGAGGAGCGGCGGCGATCGACCCATAGAACTGCCGGATCAGGTTTGAGTAGAGTTGCAGTGTAGGCAGGTTGTGGTTGAAATTGCTGCGCGCTTGTGGGCCACCGCCCTTGAGGAATTGATCGACGTTGATCGAAGCCACGCCACCGTCGCTGCCCACGCAGAGCATCAGATCGACTGAACCCCGCAGCCTGGTGAACAGCAGTGCATGAAGATCCGAGTGCAAATGGACTGGATCTGTCACCTGGATCCAGTTTTGTCCCGCGTCGGTCGAAAGGAAGGGACCGGCGGACTGCCATCCGAAGGCGACGACCGAAAATATATCCGGCGCGACCGCAATACGATTATTCCAGGCGTTTCCCTGGTCACCTGCGGCGCTCTGGATACCCCCGAAGACCGTCGAGCCGGCGAGCGTGAATGGGCAGGCCTCCCAGACCCTGCCTCCGTCGCCAGAGCGCAAGATCTGCAGTAGCGTGCCGTCGGACGCAGCGCACGCGGCGTACGCGCGGTTGGGGTGCACCGCGCAGGCGGCGACCGAGCACGCTCCGGCCGTCGACAGCACGGTGATGTTGGGGTTGGTCGAAGACGTTTGTTGGACCGGCTGCAGAACGAGATCGCCCACAGCGTTCCATTGGCCGACATAGATACCCTGACTCATAGCGCCGGCCACGACTGTGACCTGGTCCAGATCTTCCACCGACGACAGCGGTGTCCCGTCGGTAAGGGTGGCGAACGTAACGTCGTAGAAGCCGTCGTTGGGCCCGCCACGGACTCGCGCCTTATGCCACAGGTATGGCGGACGCGGCGGTGGAGCCGGCCCAAGCGAGGACTCCGGAATAATCGACCAGAAGATGCCGCCGCTGTCATCGGTGAGGAGCTTGTTGCAGGCGACTACGATCCGACGTGCGCGCGGCAGGACTGCGATTCGCGTGATGCTCCCGGCGCCAGAGGGCAACTGTGCGTCGATCGGATTCCAGTTGGCGAGCGGCGCCGCAGTGCCGACATCGGTCTCCCGGATCGTCGATATGGAGCGGGTAGGTGAAGTAGGCAGCTGGCCGGACGACCCTGCGAAGAGATGAACTGTGCCGTCGGGGCCGAAGGCAAGACAGCTGATGTCGGGATCATCCCATGTGTCGCTTAGAGGATGAGCGCCGCCGTAGTTTGGGTCAACGCTCCACACGCCGCCCGTCTGAGTGGCCACAACGAGTAAATCATCGGCGACCAGATCGAGGATTTCCGTGACGTGGCCTGAATGCCAGGCGTCGGCAGCGTTGTCGATCTGGATCCCCAGTGAATTCGCAAGCTCCCATCTGACGGTTGGATCGTCGGTCATGATTTGCTAAGGAAGACTAGCCTTCCGGTTAATGTTATTTAGACTGGTCGGGCGTCGCGACGCCCCTTAAGCGGAACTGTCTCCATCCAAGTCCAGCGAGCAAAACAAAAATCACCAAAGAGAAAAAGAGCGCGATTGTGATTTCAACGCTGCCATCTCCATCGTCAGGAGACTTGTTGAAAAATATTTCGATCCAGTGTGGTACCGTGATTGTGAAGATCAAGATACCCCCGGCAATGGTTGCACCTGCTACTTGTAGCCAAAATCGGAAGGGACTGTACATTTTTGCCGCTACCAAGCGCCCGTAGTCTTCAAAAATATAGGCGGTTTAAGCGCGATTCGCGACATTATTTGTTATGTGGGATGCGCCGTCGTGGTGATCCACGGTTCCCGGCTGTGATACGTACCGCGGCCGCAAGACTTCACGTCCCTAGACGTCGACGAGTCCCGTCTGGGCATCGCGTAGGTCGGTAATTCCCAGGTCTCGATCCAAGTTCGTTTGGCTACGGCCGACCGCGTGGGGCGGCCGTCGTTAAGGTTTATTCGATGCCTGCCATCGGCCGCAGGAATGTGCATGCCTCCGCGTGTGTCGGCAGGCGTCGAATAAGCCCGATGGAGGAAACCGCGGAGTGCCCCAACGCGGTTGGAAGCTTTGCGGCTATGGCGATTGATAGGCCAGGATGGTCAGTGGTGTCGGAATTGGCACCGTCAGGCGGGGTGTCGGAGGGTCGCTAACGCCATAGCAAAGTGGTGCAATCGTGCATTCACGATAAGGAAGCGGGCGGGCGAAGTGCTTCGCGAAGCGACACGCGCAAACGTCCGTTCGTGGGCCGCGTTGCCGCAAAGCCGACGGTCGGTTCGGATATCGAGGAACCGTGGAGTTCATGTCTGATCCCGGCGCGTTGGCGGTG
This sequence comes from Paraburkholderia sp. CNPSo 3281, assembly GCF_024206515.1. Lineage (NCBI taxonomy): Bacteria > Pseudomonadati > Pseudomonadota > Betaproteobacteria > Burkholderiales > Burkholderiaceae > Paraburkholderia > Paraburkholderia sp. CNPSo 3281. The sequence continues at coordinate 12,979 of NZ_JAMBPS010000071.1, forward strand.
CGCGGATCGGGGCGCTGCGCGCGAGGAGGTCGACGACGATCATCGGTGCGCCGCAGTGCCGGCAGATGAAGACGGGCCGGGTTTCGATGGTGGCGTCGTCCGGTGTAACGGGCTGATCGCGGGTGCGACGTGTAGCAGATCGCGCACCCTGGCGAGACTGGCGCGGCGCACGGGGTTGGCGAGCAGTCCGTAGTGACGGATCCGATGGAAACCACCGGGCAGCACATGGAGCAGGAAGCGGCGCATGAATTCGCCGGCCTCCAGCGTCATGGTCTTGTAGCGGGTGCGTCCCTTCGCGCGGTAGTCCTTCCAGCGGAACGTCACGCCGCGCTCATCGAAGGCGACGAGGCGCTGGTTGGAGATCGCAACGCGGTGCGTGTAGCGTGAGAGGTACTCCAGCACCGCCTTCGGTCCGGCGAACGGGCGCTTGGCGTAGACCACCCATTCGCAGGCACGCAGCGGCGCAAGCCATCGGGCAAAGGCGGCGGGATCCGCGAGCCCGGTGTACTCCCCGAAGAATTGCAGCTGGCCATGCCGGTGGGCCACTTCGAGCGCGTCGAGGAAGTGTCGGCGGAACAAGCGTGAGAGCATGCGCACCGGCAGGAAGAAGCCGGGCCGGCACGCAATCCAGCGCTCGCCATCGGGCGAGAGTCCGCCGCCGGGTACGATGCCGTGCACGTGTGGATGATGCGTGAGTGCCGGGCCCCAGGTGTGCAGTACGAGCGTGGCCCCGATCTGGGCGCCGAGGTGCCTGGGATCGGCGGCGATCGTGCGCAGTGTGTCGGCGGCGACGTCGAGCAGCAGGCCGTAGATGATCCGTTTGTTGTACCAGGCGATCGCACTGACGGGCGCGGGAAGCGTGAAGACGACGTGGAAGTATTCGACGGGTAGCAGATCGGCCTGGCGTGCCTCCAGCCAGCGGTGCGCGGCGCTGGCCTGGCACTTCGGGCAATGCCGGTTGCGGCACGAGTTGAAGGACACCTCTGTCCTCGCGCAGCCTGAACAGCACAGCACATGTCCGCCCAGTGCCGCCGTGCGGCACCGTTCGATGGCCGACATGACCTTCAGCTGCCCCAGGCTTAGGTGTGTCGTGGCTCGCCACGCTGGCCCGTGGCTGCGGAAGATGTCCGCAACCTCCAGCATGAGGCGCAACAGCGAGCGGGCCTACCCGGGAGGCAGACGGTCCAGCGGACTGGTGACCTCGTGCAGCAGGTCGGTGGCGACCTGGACATAGAGCGCGGTGTTCTCGAGCTTCGCATGGCCGAGCAGCACCTGGATCACGCGGATGTCCACCTTCTGTTCGAGCAGGTGCGTCGCAAAACTGTGGCGCAGCATGTGCATGGACACGCGCTTGTCGATATGCGCTGCCTCGGCAGCGGCATGGATGGCGCGGTTCAGCTGCCGCGTGCTGAGCGGGTCGACGGGATCGAGCCCGGGGAAGAGCCATCCTCCATCAAGCATCTTGCCCTGCGCACGGGCCACGCGCCACCACACACGCAGACGCTCGAGCAGGACCGGCGAGAGCATCGCGTAGCGGTCCTTGCTGCCCTTGCCCTGCTCGATGCGCAGGGTCATGCGCTGGCTGTCAATGTCGCTGACCTTCAGCGCCACCACCTCGCTCGCGCGCAGGCTGGCGCCATAGGCGACCGACAGCGCGGTCTGGTGCTTCAGGTTGCCGGCGGCTGCGATCAGGCGCCGCACCTCTTCGGGGCTGAGTACCACCGGGAGCTTGCGGGGCACACGAACCGGATGCATCCGGGCCATCAATTCAGGCTGGCCGAGCGTAACGTCGAAGAAGAACTTCAGTGCGCTGATCGCGGCATTGAGCGACACCGGCGAGGTACCGTGATCGACCAGATGCAGCTGGTAGTCCCGCAGGTCCTCGACGGTGGCAGTATCGGGTGAACGTCCGAGAAACCTGGCGAACTGGCGTACGGCACGCAGATACCCGGACTGGGTCTTGGGTGCGAACTTGCGCATGCGCATGTAATCAACCATGCGCCGGCGCAGCGGGCTGACGCCCGGATCGGAGGAGGTCATGATGGGGCTCCTGCTGGAGAACGAGGCGGATTGCCTCAGTCACCAACATAAGCACCGGCGCCACTGACCTCTCATTCGCCGCCAGAGGCGGGACGGAGCCCCATACCGCGCGAGCGGTTTAGTCCCGTCTTTAGGTTTGTTCGACGCCTGCCGACATGGGCAGGCGTCGAACAAACCTAAAGACGAGCCGCCGGTCAGTGGCACTCACAGGCTGCCTGTCAACAGCTAGGGTCGCCCGCTGCGGCCCCATACGTACCGTACCCACCGTTGCCATCGGCTTTTAGGCGCGGGCGCGTTGTGCGCGGGCTGCGCTTCGCGATCCCGCTGGACGGATTTGCGTACCTGTTCGTGGATCTGCCGCAGCGTCATGCCACCAGGGCCCTTCAGTTTGTCGGGATCGGATTCGGAATCGTCTGTCATTGGGGATGCCTGGAGAGAGCAACGGTTGCAGTGGTCTCACTTGCTGCCGCCAATCGTTGCGCTGGACCGGTAGCGCAGCAGATGATCCGTGCCAGACTCCGACAGCCAGACTTCTCCCGGCCGGCCCATCATCTGGCGTACGTTCGCGTGTGGCCGCGGCAGCGCAAACGTCTCGAATCGTTCGGTTCTTGGGTCAAAGCGCACTAGCGCATTAGTGCTCCATTCGCTGAGCCAGACGATGTCTCTGTCGTCAACGAATATCGCATACGCATGCGGATCGGAGCCCGGGAGTTTCCATTCGCGCCACCGATGGGTCGCCGGGTCAAACACTCCCACCTTTCCTGCGTTCCACTCGCTGATCCAGACGCGTCCTTTTGAATCGGACCATACCCGGCGCGCTCCCTGTTCCGGTGTTGGCGGCTCGATGACCTCCGCCGCGCCGCTCACCGGATCGATGCGGCCGAGGTAGCTGCCAGCCAATGAAGCGAAGTACAAGCTGCCATCAGGGGTGACACAGATGCCATAGGCGCCCGGCCCTCGCGGCGCACCGAACACGCGCATGCTGCCGCTGCGCGGGTCAAGCTCACCATAGATTCCGCCTTGTCCGGTAAACCAAAGGTGCCCCCGTTTGTCGAAGACCGCCGTGTTCAGGTTGGCGTTCCGTCGGTCTTCAGGCAACGGGAAGCGCGCGACAGCGAGTGTCTTCGGATCGACGCGTACGATCGCGTTCAGCCCGCCGTCGGTGATCCATGCTGCTCCATCCGGACCGACGATCACGCCGTGCGGCGCCGATCCGTTGCCGAGCGGGATCCGCTCGGTCTTGCCGCTGCGCGGGTCCAACCTTCCGACTGCGCCTTGCGCCTGCGCGGTGTACCAGACGGTGCCGCCAGGCTCTGGCGCGACATCGTGCGGTGCGCTGCCGGAGGGCACAGCAAATGAGTCGAACGAAAGGGACTGAGCCTGCGCCGAACCTGGTGCCAACATCGCACCAACAAGAACCGACGCAAAATATCGGAAGAAGCGGGATGCGTTAATTCCGTTCACCGTCGCGCAAACCGCTGTATTTGCGATGTGAACCACGTCCGCCTCCGTGACGGGATTTTGCTGGCACTGATGCGTGCTTATTGTGGCACTAACCGGGAGAATTCTCGGCCTCGGCGCAGACAAAGTGTGTGACAGGCAATTGTCTGCGACTAGCGGGCGGCTCGATGGTCGCGCAACGACGCATGGCGAACCGAGCAAAGGAGCGGCCACGCACGCGGTGGCCGTCTTATGAGGGCGAATGCATGAATTCGGCCATGAAGAGTCCTTCGTTGTTGTCGTTGACCTGACGCTCAGGTGTCGGCTTCGATCAGTTTCCGGCCGTTCGCAGACGCCTCACCATACTGTCGCGTCCGCCAGTGCTGATACTCAGGGGTTGCGGTTGATAAGGCAGTTTGAGTTACTTTCCTGTCGTCCGGACCTTCGACGTCGCGAATGACAGGTTTCACAACGAGTAGAGCGTACCTAGACCACATCAGTCGGTCCGCACTTGCCCGGCTCTCCGCCTCAAATTCAACGCCAAACGGTTGTCGAACAGCGAGTTCCAGCGGTTCAGCGGTGTGACCGGCCGTAGATGGGAACGCAAGGGGCAGCCCTATCGTCGATTGCCCCCGTAGTCACCCGATTCCATGACGTACTTTGCAGATGGCCGCCTCATTCGCTATCGCGATCGGGAACCTTGCTCCAGCCCGGCCCCGGGTCGAACCATTTCGTGGCTTGCGCTTTCGCTGCGCTCTCTGGCCCGAGATCGCGCTCATAGACCTGGCCGGAATGGCTCACCATGAACGTCTTGATCCCCGTCTCGCCGTACTTCACCGGCCAGGCGATGACCGCGAAGCCTCCAAACAGCTTGCCCTTCACGACGTAGTTATAGGCGCCACCGGGTGCGTTGGGCCCCTGGGACTCCAGCAGCTTGAAGTGGTACCCGTAGTAGCCGGCGTTCTGCGCATTGCGCGAACTCGCATCGACGAAGGCCGCGCCAAGCGGACTTGGCGTGTCATCCGGCCCGGTTGGCCAGTACAGTCCGTCGTGCTTGCCTGGGGAGCTCACCATCTTTGAGGCGTAGGCGAGCACACCAACACCGCCGTGATTGGTCTGCGCGTATTCGCGTTGTGCGTCAAAGATCGCCATCATCGTCTGGATGACGGCCAGCTCGTTGCGGCCAATGCGCCGCAAGCGCACATCTTCGGCGCCCGCCCGCGTATCGAAATGCCATCCCTGGTCATGCTTGACGAGCGGGACCGGGAACGTCCAGCCGTTGTCGCCCACGACGATGTGCGCCTGCCCGGCCTCCCCTGGCTCGATGGTGTGGGACTTTGCCCACTCGGCGATGAAGGTATCCCTGACTGGGGCGCCGACGGGCGGGATCAGCTCCCGAAAGTCGTTGCCGAAAATCGTGCGTAACTGGTCCTCCCGATCCTTGATGACGGCGTCGCCAAAGGCGTTCATCGCAGCCTCCGGTGAACTGAAGTTCTTCTGTGCGTGCGCCGCGGGCACCGTCGCGACCGACAGCACAACCGCCGCCGCAAGGTTCGCGAACGTCAGCGTCAGCAACTTTTGCACACCTCGTGGATGAACGTTCATGGTCCACTCCCTAGCGCCTGCCACCGCGTCCACCGCCGCCGCGCATGCCGCCGCCCGCTGGCCGGTTGAAGCCGGAACCCTGCATGCTTCGGCTGCCCCTGTCGAAGTTGCGCTGCGAAGCGCTGCCGCTCCCCCCGACGCCGGAAAACGCGCCGTCGCGCCCGCCGCCATATCCCCCGCCATAGCTCCCCCGACTACCATTACCTACGCGGTTCATATTGCCGGGGGAGCTGCGATCGGCTACACCGCCCCGGTCCCCCACTGACGCACGATTGCCTGCGCCGCCCCTGTCGGCGCCCGTGGCCATGCGGTTACCTGCCTCGGCACCGCGCCCGCGATACTGGGACCGCCGGTCGGCCCCGGGCGACCCGGCGAACTTGTCGCGGGTGGCGTTATCCCGGTAGGCGACGCCCTCACGATGGCCTGCATCGTGTTGCCAGCGGCCGCCTCGCTCTCCGTTCTTGAGCTTCGAACTGTCGAAGTTACGGTCGACGTTCCTGGCCCTGTCGGAGTCGATGTTGATGTCGTCTCCGCCCCAACACGAGTTGCAGTCCGCGAAGATCGCACCGGCAGCAAGAAGGCCGACGCCAAAGGCGAGGCCCGCGCCGGGATAGTAACCGGGGTAGTAGGCGGGATACGGCGGCCAGTAGTATGGCGGATACGCCGGATAGCCCCAGCCGCCATACACGACAGCCGGGTCATAGGCTGGCACATAGATCACCTGCGGGTTAGCGGGCTCGATCTTCACGATGGTCTGCCCGCTGCCAGCAGGTGCCTGTTCGACGATCACGTTTTGCTGTTCGTTCGACTTGAGGTTGCCCGACTCCTGCGCCCGTGCCCGCAAGCGCTGCACCGCATCGAAGACGTCTTTTTGCTGCGCAAGAAAGGCGTCGCCGAGTTTCTGCGTCCAGTCGATCCTGTCGTTCATCGGCTCAAGTATCTGCGGGAACGCCACCAGCGATTTCACACTCGTATCCCACGGCTCGTTCTGTACCGCCTTCACAGCGGCGTCGCCCTTTACATTCGCATTCGCTTTCACCCAACGCGCGGCGTGCACGATCTCCAGCGGATAGGTCGAAGCCATCAATACCTGAGCCAGCAAGGAGTCCGGGTAGAGAGCAATCGGCGCGACGAGAGCATCGATCTCCTCTGGTTTGAATGGCGCAGGGCCCGATGACTCAGCGGCCGATGGGGCGGTGGCCGATAAGGGGGGAGCTGATGGCGCGGTGCTCAATGTCGGGGGGCCCGATGGCGGAAGCCCCGCCGACCCGTGATCTGCACACGCCGAAATTGTCGCCAGCAAAACCAGCCAAAAGAATAAGGCTCTCACCCCTCGGGTTTTCCAGTTATTCATGGCCACTCCTTCCGGCGGTTTGTTGACGCGGACCAGGAGATTTTCCTGACGGTCATAGAACCGTCCGTTGCTTTCGTGGTTCGGTGCCCGGATGGGTTCGGCCGGGTCTAGCAAGAGATTCGTGTGGAGTTCCCGCTGGCGCAGACCAGGTTCCGCACGTGCGAACCCTCCCCATTCGATAAGACAGCTGAACTTCGGGCTGGTCAATGAGACCTTGGTCCGACAGGTCAGGGACGTCGGGTTTCCAGGATGGCCTTCGATGAGTTCTGGCATCTTGAAGGCCGACGGCGTCCAGACACTGAGCAGCGAGGTGGCGCTGATCGCAGCGGCCGCACCAGCCTCGTGGCGCCGAAAATTGGGGTTGACGAGACCATCAAGGCTACGGCTATCGAGCCGCGCTCCTGCCTCGCCGGGCGGGTTGGGCGTTCGTTGACCCGGGCGGCAGGCAGCACGATCGGCGAACATGCGTATTCGACCGCGCGCGTTGCCGGACTCTGAACGCCGGCGGGACGAATGCGTTGAGTGGGCTACGGCGCACGCCTATCGGATCACCGCTGCACCCTGAAAGCCACCGATGCGGTTGTTATGCGCTCAAGGTCCCCAAGGGGTCGAGCAGCGACATCAGCATCGCGCGGTCTTCGGCCATTATGAGTCACTTGATGGTCCGAATCCCAAGACGTTCAGGCGACGCCTGACGAACACCAAGCAGCCATACACTCAGCGAACACGAATTCTTGCCTCCGCGATTCGCGGCCCGATGGTTACACGGTGCGTGCGTCATAAGGTGACGATTTCATTGACCCGGAACGTGCGACTTCACGACGCCAAAACCCGTAGCCGGTACGAGCTGTAGTCACACGCGAAATGGTCGCGTCTCTGCATACCAACCGTTTGATGTCGATCAGCTTTCCGCAGTTTTCTATAAGTTAGATAATTCTCAAGATGACTAAATTCCTCGCGATCCACGTAACGAACCCAGATGTCGGCTAGGTGCGGCGACGCAGGCATGGTGGCCGTCCGAAACCAACTTTTAGGCAGTCGCACCTACTGGGACCGCGATGGTCGCAGAAGGGTCGGCGACAGCCGACCACGTCGGGCAGTAAGCGGCCACAAACTGCCGGTCACATGCGCCGCCGGCAGGCCCCTCAGGCGTCGGCTCTGCTTCGCAACCGGCCATCTGATTGTCACAAGGCGAGCGCTCGTTCATCGGCCAGAAGGGACATCAATCTGGGCGGCCAACGACGCACAGCGCCACCGAGCGGGGGCGTCTCCCCTGTTAATCCCTGTCAGCTTGCCGGATTGCGTGCCATGACGATCCACGCCGCGCCGTCGATCATCACCGACCGCTCGCCGGGGAGGCCCGCGAAGGCGGCGCGAACCGCGGCCGACGCGCGGGCGCGGATGTCGTCGGGCTGATCAGCGAGCGCGCGCGACAGCGGGCCGACCTCGAGCGTCATCTTCACCGCGTCGTCGATCGCAGCGTCCCGCGTCCCGCCCTCGCCAAACGGGACGGAAGCATCGAAGGGCGCGATAGCGATATCGGTGAAGCCGGCTGCCGTCAGGATGCACGACACCCGCCCCCGATCGCCGAACGAAAATGGGCCGGGCGCTTCGGGATCGGGCGGCGCGCTCGGCGGGAGGATGCCCTTGATCGCGCCCATCGGCAGGCGCACCCAATCGTTCTCGGCCGCGCCGCGCCAGCAGACGAAAGCGACCCGCCCGCCCGGCCGCAGCGCGCGTCGCATATGGGCGAACGCCCCTGTCGGATCGTCGAAGAACATCACGCCGAAACGCGAGAACAGGATGTCGAACGCGACCTCGGGCAACTCGGCGCTGCTGGCGTCGGCCACCAGGAACAGGGCCGGCGTATCCTGTGGCGCAACCGCGCGCGCCCGGCCGATCAGCAGTTCGGATATGTCCACGCCCAGCACTTGGCCCCCCGGGCCGACGCGGGCAGCCAGTGCCAGACTCGACGCGCCCGCGCCGCAGCCGACGTCCAGCACGCGCTCGCCCTTCGCGGGCGCGGCGGCTTCGATCGCGGCCTGGCCGAACACCGCCACCATGGCGTCGAGCCGGGCCTGGTTTGCGACCCAGCGCTCCCCGCTTTGGCCATTCCAGTCGGCCACCTGATAGGCATTTTGCTCTGTCATGATATATCCGTGTTCTGATTTGTTCTTAACTAAGCTATCCGATGCCAAAGCGCGCATCGCAGTCAGAGCCCCCGCTTGTTCGAGGAACCCCACACGCCAGCGCTCCTGGGGTTAAGCGTCCACTATTCTTCTCAACGTGGCCCTTTGCATTGATCGCGGCGTCAGACGATTTGAAAAGGCTGCCATCTTGTTCGACAGGCCCGCGACCACCCTAGCCTTTCCTTGCAACAACGCCCGAATACCGCTCGCAGCGACCGGACGAGGCTTCATCGTGAGGAGGCGCAGCAAGGCCGAGGTGGTTGCGCCGGCTGCCTCGTCGAAGCCCGTCGCGGTATGCCCCGGGCAGAGAGTGGTAACAACCACACCATGCGGGCGGAGTTCGTCGTGCAGGGCCTCGCCAAGGGCGAGTACATATGACTTGGTCGCCGCATAGGCAGCGTAGCTAGGAACGGCTTGGAAGGCCATGAGGCTAGCGACGAGAAGCATATGTCCAGATCGCCGCTTGGCCATATCGCGGCCGAAGAGATAGGTCAGCTCTGTGAGCGTCGTGATGTTGAGCTGGATCATGTTCGCGGTGCGCTCGATCGGCGTTTCCAATAAGTCGCCGTGCAGGCCGTATCCGGCGTTGTTCAACAAGATGTCGACGGTCACCGACCTCGCGTCGAGACTGCATTTCAAGCGGCTGGCCGCGCCCGGCGAGGCAAGATCAGTCGCCTCGACCAGCACATCCACCCCGTATCTGCGGCGGAGATCGGAGGCAAGCTTTTCCATCGACTCGTGCCGTCGGGCCGCCAATACGAGATTGACTTTCTGCGCAGCCAGTAGATCTGCGAATTCAAGGCCGAGGCCACTCGATGCCCCGGTGATCAGAGCCCATTTTCCGGCGAAGCTGTTGATTGGTTGTTTCGACATCGTTCTCTTCCACAACTCTTTGATCAGCGAATGGGGCTCGGCCACATTCTCAATCGGAACACCCGCCTCTCCTTTGGGGAATCTCTGCTCTCAAACCAGCATCGACTGCTGGGCGAAGATACCCGCCATCGCGCCCTGCGATGATGCCTGGGTGACCGAGGGCAAGAGGGGCGTGGCGAGGTCGCCGGCGGCGTAGATGCCGGGCATGCTGGTTTGGCGGCGCTCGTCGACCTTGAGGGCGATGCCGGTGGGCGTATCGACCGTGGCGAGGCCCAGTGATTCATGCAGGTTTGCGGACGGCTTGTTGCGCGGATGGGCGAACAGGACGTCGACCGCGATATTGCGGCGGGTATCGAGATTAACGGTGGCGATATGGCCCTTGTGATGGGCGATCTCGACGATCCGGCCATCGACGACAGGTATGTTGCGGCGCGCCAGATCGGCCTGGATATCGGGCGCAATGTCATGACCATCGGCGAAGACAGTCAACTTGTCGGTCCAATCGCGGAACAGCCTGGCAGACTGGTGCGACTGCGGGCCGGACCAGACCAGGCCCCAATGCTGGCCGGCGACTTCAAAGCCGTCGCAGTAGGGGCAGGGCACGATGGACGTGCCCCAGCTTTCGGCAAAGCCCGGAACATCCGGCATCTGGTCGGCGACGCCATAGCTCAGGATCAGCCGGCGCGCCCTTAGGCTTTCGTTATCGTCAGTGACGACGCAGAAGTCGTCGATGGCGCCAGACACGCTCTCGGCCCGGGCATTGACCAGCCTGATCGTTGGATAGCGCGCCAGCTGCTGCCGCGCCTCGGCCAGGATGTCCAGCGGCGGCTTGTGATCATGGCCGAGCAGGCCATGCGAGTGGCCGGCAAAGCGGTTACGCGGCCGCCCGGTATCGAGAACGGTGACCTTGCGGCGGGCACGGCCGAGCTGCAGGGCGGCGGCGAGGCCGGCAAAGCTGCCGCCGATGATGATGACGTCATCCATGGTGATGGGCTCCGTGTTGTGAATGGAGGGGTGGGCTGGGCGTGGTGTGCAATATCGTCTGGCGGTACGCGCTTGAGACGGTCAGCGAGCAGGGCTTCGGCATTGGCGAGAAAGTTGCCCATGGCTGTATTGACCGGCCCCACAATCCCGCATTCGATATCACCGGGCGCCCCGGGGGAAACCTGATTTGGACAACCGGTTGAAACCTACCCTTGGCTTGCACATTTAAGATACTGCGTGGTATCGTAGTGCAAGAATTTGAATACTGTCAAGTACTGGAATTGTCGTGACCGAAAACAGCCAGGGCCGGCGCGGCCGGCCCGCCAACGAGGCGCTTCGCCAAACGATAGTCGACGCCGCGAGCGAACTCTTTGTGGAATTGGGTTTTCAAGCGACGACCATGGACAAGGTCGCCCAGCGGGCGAAGATATCCAAGCTAAGCATCTATCGGCACTTCGAGAACAAGGAGGCGCTGTTCAGCGCGGCCATGGCGGCCCACTGCCATCAGTTTGCACCACAGGCCCTTTTTGAAGGCGTCGACGGTTCGGCCGAAGATCAGCTCATGGCGGTGGGATCATCCCTGCTTCGCACGCTGTTGAGTCCCGACGTCCGCAGTGTCGAAGCCATGGTTTTGGCCGACAAGACGAATCAAAAGTCGTTAAGCAAGCTCCATTACGAAGCTGGGGCCGCCCATGTCATCGCCCAAATCGAGGCCGTGTTGCGTCAGTTGCACGCGAAAGCGATTCTGAACGTACCCGATGCTCTCAGGTCCGCCCGCTTGTTTGCCGCGCTTTTCAAAGGATCCGATCTCCTGCTTATCGCACGCTTCGATGAGGCGAGAGCAGAGGACGACAACGAAATCGAATCCTATTGCCGGTCGGCCGTCGCCATGTTCATCGCCGCGCACGGTGGCATCTAAAGTTGCGCTGTCACGGCCTGATGAAGAACCCGCAGCAGTTGCACACGCTGTTCGCTCTGAGCAATGTGGATGACGCGCGAACGACCGATGCGCGAGTCCACTGCATGAGCGCAAAAGCCGCCCGAGCGGGCAGGCAATCGGCGCCTTCCTTATGCCGAACCTCGCGCTGCATTCGAGCCAGGTGCCGCACCGCTTCCACCGCATCGGCCCTATGTTGATGGCTCAGTGCGGCAAAACGAGTTCTGAACACCATCCCTAACCTTGCGGGCGCTTCCTTTCGATCTGGTGAACGACAAGCTGATTGGTTATAGAGAAATCAAACTTACGCTCGAGAGCAATTCGTGGGTGGAGCAAGACGTCATCCTTGCACGGCGTAAGCCGCCTCACCAACTCCCGGGTCTACGCGTCCGCAGAGGCCGATGACTTGTCCCCCAGGCGACGGCACGGAATGACCGTTCCACTCCGGTACCTACCCTGAGGACAGAGACTGCTCGACCGGCTGCAACGGGTCGATCAGGGACATCAAGGTGGCGGCTCCTAGCAGCACCACGATAGGCGAAATTGCTCAGAACGCCTTGTCCGGCGAGCCTGCCTGCGGATCTGATGATGTTTGCAAGCTCGGCGCTTCACAAACTGCCGCTTCGTATAACGGAGTGTGCTTACGTGAGCATCGCCTTATCATCTGCCGGACCGCGTGGGTTCGAAGTAGCAACGACAACGACTTTCGCCCGACGTCAATCGCGAATCAGGTACCGGTCGCGGTTTTTCACGTCCTTGATCCAGTGGGGCGCACGCCCCCTGCCCGACCAGGTCGCACCCGTCTTCGGATCACGATACTTGGGCGGCACGACGCCCCCTGCGGACGTCGTTCGCCCGCCTCGCCGACGTCCGAAGATTTCGCGCTCAGTGAACCCATAGTCGGCAACCTTGGCCCTGATGTCAGCGAGCACCTCTTCGTATTCTCCCGCCCGGGCCGCCGCCTGCTCCTCGAACGCGGCCATTTGTGCCTTCAGTTCCCTGAATGTCGCCACGATTCGTCTGCCCGTTCTATCTCGCGCTTGATGTATGCATCGGTTCGATAATCACGAGAAATCTCATGGTCAAATTAATCAGGAATACGACATATATTTTAAAGCTCATGGATGGATTCGATAGTTCGGAGAGGCTGAAATCGTACGCCGACGCGCCCTCGTGCGAAAACCTTCCTCCACGAGGCGGCACCCTCCGATGCCAGATTTAGGAACTGAAGCCGACGTAGAGTATGAGCGCAAGCGCCAGACGCTCAAGAAGTTCGTCTCGCTGCGCGGCAAGCAAGACGTCAGAGAGCAATACGACTTCGGCTGGGCGAGCCATGCGCACGGGCACGGTACCCACATGACTGAAGGCGAGGTTTTGCGCCCCTGCCCGTGTTTGGGGATGAAATGCCGGAGGACCGTTAGTCGCATTTCATGGGCAACAACAATGGGGGCAACGAACAGCGATTTGACAGTCGGCCAGGTAGTGTCAAAAAAAACGGTGACGGACGCCCCGTAACTGTTAGCGACCCGCGCACGGCGGGCGCGAACTGGACGCAGATCGGCATGCTGCCACGCTCCAGGCTGTTGCCTGATACCCAGGCGTCACGCTGGCCGTCGAACTGGCGACGGCGCGGAAGTCGCCGGCACGCTCCTGGAAGCGGCGGCATCAATCAGCAGCAGTGCGGGTCCCGATTGATGGCGGCCCCGCTGACGGGATCTGCAATCGCTCCCGCTTCCCGCTTACACGGGAGTACGATGTATGGACGGGTTGACAGCCGGTTGCACTACATCGGCAATGCTGGACTGGCATTGCGGGAGCTACACCAGCTCCGACAATGCGATACATCGACCGAACCCGCGGATTCAGGTCCGTGTACCCTTGCGGCGACGCACCCACTCAGCGAAGGCTTCATCCTCGATGCGGTACTCACCGATGGCTAGTCTCGTAACGATATTGTGAGACTGGAGCCGGCGTAAAGCATGAGCAGCCGTGTTCTTCGTGGCCCGCTTTCCGGTTAGCCCTGTGAGCCGCGCCAGACCCGCGGCACCGTGGATATCCCCTTCCCCACGCGCGAGCATGGTCACGACCGCCTGGTCTGCGGGATTCAACTCGGTCCACTGACGCAGAAAGTGCTCATCCGAAAATACCGACGTCCTCGTATTTGCGAGCGCCGCCTCGTCGCCCTGGAGCTGGTAGAGCATGTACCGCTCGACGAACCGCTTGAAGAACTCGGGCGTTCGATGTAGTTCCTCGAACGCGTGCATTCCCTGCTCCAATGTCAGCCTGTGACGGGCCATGCTGTTCAGCAGCTTCACCGTGAACGCGACGAATTCCTCGCCAAGCAATGGGAATGGCTCCAGCGCCGCCCAGTTGTAGAACGGCTCGGAGGCCCGGCCAAACATCTCACGCAGCGTCGTCTCCGAACTCCCGGCAAAGATCACCTTGATGCGATCCTTGCGGACGTCGAGTGCCGCGCGCAATGCATGCGCGAAGTCGCTGTGGTCCGCAAGGGCGAGAACCTGCGCCTCGTCAATGACAAGGAGCAGCGGCCGTTTCTGTTTGTCGAGTTGACGGAGCACCTCGCGAAGTGCCACTCCACTGTCGCCTGCCGCGCCCAGCTCGGCCTCGAGGGAACCCTCCGCTCCCGCAATCCTGGCGGTCGCCTTCAGCTTCCTCACCGGACTACCGAGTTTTGCGAGCACCGCTCTCACACCTTGGGGTTCGAGTGCTTCCGCAAGCGCGCTGACCAGGGCTTCATCCGGCGCGGAACGTTTGTCCCAAAGATTCGTATACGCCACGAGGTAGTTTCTCCCGGCCGCGGCTGGCAGCAGGTCCCGGCGGAGAAATTCGGTCTTTCCCATACGCCGGCGCGCAAATAGCCCGCGAGCAGACGAAAGCTTCAGATCAAAAGCCTGGAGATAGGCTGCAGCGAGGTCTGGCCGGGGAAAATGCCAGGGGTCCGGCTGCAAGGTTTCAAGCGGTATCATTGATAGTGACTAGTTTCAAATTCAATGATACCGGATGATACTGCAGCGGGATGCCCAGCGCAAACGAGAAGTGTCCGGTAACGACGACGATCCCCTGCCTGCCGGCGCCCCTACGTTCATTCCCGGTGCGCGAGTCATCTGGATATGAGCGTGGCTCAGCCTGATACGCTACCTCGCTTCAAACCGGGGGTGAAGCGCTTCGGTCGTGTCCGCATCAGTCGTGAACTCCGCGCCAGGCCGCTGCAGTCAATCGTTCCACCGCCGCGTAGTATCGCGCCTGCGAAGTAGCCGCACCGTCGTCCTGATTCGCCTTCAATATGTCAAACAGATGCTCTGCGACAACCGAGCCGATCGCGTGGATTGCATCGTGTCGTGTAAGCCCCTCTTTCCTGAGGCGGTGCATCGCCCGGACCACGGGGTCGAGCCTCAATGCAAGCTGGTTTTCGACGATCACGTGTAGCGTGGCATGTAACCTGGCGTTGGGAAGCTTGATCCGGGCTCCGCGATGCCAGGTTTCGACGAGAGCAATTCGCTCCTGCTCATCAAGATTGAGCCATGATTCGGGCTCAGACTCGCGCTCGGGGTTGTACGCTTCCATCATTCTGCTCATTGTAAAAAAATGCGGTCTGCGATCGCGTCGTGTTTCTCCGTACGGGTCGACGGCTGCAGCCCGGTGACCCGCTGGCAAGTACGCAGGAGCACAGGCGGTGAAGAAGTTGTCAGTTAGATGCACTGCGACATCCTGCCGCCACGTGATGCGCGAGTACGGCTGCGACGAACGTATTCCCGGGGCTCGACGCAAACTGGTCCCGCAGACGTCCATTCAGCTCGTCCCGTTTCATGCCGGTAGCAAGCGCCGCATTGGCCAGCGCGCCGTAGGCGTCGAGCACATCGCTGGCCGTGATTTCATATCCGTAGCCAGAGCTCATCCAGTGCAGCGCCGCCGTACCGCAGGTCACCGCAAATGCCG
The DNA here is from genome assembly GCF_024206515.1 of Paraburkholderia sp. CNPSo 3281. NCBI lineage: Bacteria > Pseudomonadati > Pseudomonadota > Betaproteobacteria > Burkholderiales > Burkholderiaceae > Paraburkholderia > Paraburkholderia sp. CNPSo 3281. The sequence continues at coordinate 28,358 of NZ_JAMBPS010000071.1, forward strand.
GCGCCTGCCCGATGAAATCGCGTGCAGCCCGTGTCAGGGTTCGCGGATCGGTGGGGCTGCGAAACGCAAGCGATGCCGCCAGATCGAGCAATCCGGCTTCCTTGGCAGCGGCGAACCACTTCCCCTCGGCACCTGGACTGCAGGCAACCAGATCGCGGAGGATGTCTGCCGCTGCACGGTCCGGGTATTTTTTGCGATGGCGCGGAAAGTTGCGACATGCGTAGGGCCTTGATTGGCCTCGATCGCATAGCGCAGATATGCCTCGCCTTTCATACCCGAGGACAGCAGGATCGCCTCACACGCCTGGGCACGTAGGCAATCTCAGGCGTGGCACACAGTTCATCCCAACGCTCGCCGAGGTGTTGCAGATACGGCATCGAGTCATTCTGCAACGCATCGAAGAGACGCTCGAGCCATTGCTCCCGCGTGTCGGCGGTCGCATCGGCGCCGGCGATGACCGGAACCAGTGCGTCGATCACCCGGTTCACTGCCGTGCCGAGCGCCCCCGATGAACTGTCCACCTGTTCGAGTGCGGGCGACAGTTTTTCGAGCAGTGACACGGCCCCCTCGGCCGCGAGAGCTCGCTCCCTGCGGGCGACCTGGCGAATTTCTGTGACGGCTTCCTTCAGACGCTGGATCGGCAGGGCCGATTTCCAGCCAAAAGCCCCACGGCGAAACCGGGAGGCGAAGGTCCATTTGCAAGAAGTCGTACGTGCCATGATGTCAGGGGGCGCGATATCAGCGCGTCTTCATGTAGGCAGCATACAGGCCCGCATGCAGGCCACGTAACGCCGCGCGACGCTCAACAAGATCGTGCTGACGCCCCTGGCGCTCAAGGCTCAGGATTTGCCGCAGCAATGACGTTGCCCGCTCCGCATCGACGTACCGCGAGAGCCGCGCTTCGCGCAGCCGGTCCGCGAGCCCTGGCTTGACTGTAAGCAGCCAGGCGGGGAACCACGCAAAATCGGCCGCGCCACCGGTCCCGGCGAATTCCGCATCAAACCGCCGCCTCAACGCATCAAGCACACGATCGCCAAGCCGACCGATCATCGCCACGAATCGCGCCGGCGCGAGCCACGCCAGCTCCGCCAACAGCGGCCACGCGACGTCGAGCCCTTCTAACCGGTAACGCGCCTCGGCCGTCCACTCGAGTGGAGCGGGAATGCGCCACCAGGACGGAATCTGTTCGGCCGCCTGTCGTGCCTTGCGCCAATCGCCGGCGCACAGCCATAGCGGTGCGGCGCAGTCATCTGCAGCGCCTGCGCAAAAGGGGAGTTTTGCAGACCGTTCGGCCAGCGCACACCAGCAGGGGGCGAGCCACGCCTGCACACACGGCAGGGGCAGGACGCGCTGCGCAGCCGCCGCAATGGTTTCAGTGAGCTCGCGCCGGGCAACAGCCAGCTCGGCATGGTCCGCAAACGGCCAGCTGCAATCGGCCTCCAGCGCCAGCACCAGTGTGCCAGACGCCAGGAGTGTATTGTCGTCCGGGTGGTGCGCCCCAAGACACGTCCACGCGGCCCGCGCCGCACCCGCGTCCCGGCGCAGCAGCGCGTCTACCACATCATTGCGCAACATCACGTCGCGGCTGTCGGCGAAAATGTCGAGTTGTTCCACGGCGAGTTCACCCCCAATGAGCTGACCGGTCAAGGGACCGAGGCTAGCCCATTTCACCACATCGCGAAAGATGTGGCCCTCCTCGTCGACCGACTCGATGATCGCGCACTGGCGTGGCAGGGTCGGTAGCAGCGGGGCAGCAAGTGCGCCACTGCTACCGACCCCATGCCCATAAGTTCCACTGCCTGTCGATCGAACCTCCGAAGTCGCGAAACTTTTCGAAAGGGCAAGGAATTCTACTTTCCAGGCGTGGATGCCACATTGACGCTTCCCGATGCAGACGTGTAGCCGGAGGGTCCAGATGGATCGCCCGTTTCAAACCATCCGCTTGCAGGAACACAGCTGAACTGACATCCGCCAGTACCACCTTAACCGCGACGCCTGCTGCGTGTATGGCGCTTCCCGCCGGCCCTCGCTCGTATCCCGCAATCCATCTCATTCGACGCCTGGAGCTTTGAGGTCCTGTACAGACCGGAGACATGATTGACAGGTGTATGGGGACATGGTTGACACTTTTGGGCAACCCAACGCCCGAATCCATCCATGCCCTGGAATGTAAAAGACACCATGAGCCTCAGACAGGAATTCGTCAGTCTGGCAGCCGCACAGAGCCTGCCCTTCAGTGAGCTGTGCCGGCGTTTCAACATCAGCCGCCAGACCGGCTACAAATGGCTTGAACGCCATCGCGACGAAGGCCCGGCGGGTCTGGCC
>NZ_JAMBPS010000072.1:0-28540 GCF_024206515.1 Paraburkholderia sp. CNPSo 3281
GTTGGCGCGCGTGCCGGGGCCCGCCGACTTGCTGCTGATCGACGCGACGATTTCGGCGTAGTGAACCTTCGCGACGCGCGACACCGCCGCGACCATCGGAATCGTGGCCTGACCGCCGCACGTCACCATGTTGACGTTGGGCGCTTCGATGTGTGCGTCGAGGTTCACGACCGGCACACAGTACGGGCCGATGGCAGCGGGCGTGAGGTCGATCACGCGAATCGACGGCTTGAACGTGCGCAGCAGCGCCTCGTTCTTCACATGCGCGCCGGCCGACGTCGCGTCGAACACGAAGTCGATGTCGTCGAAGCAAGCCAGGCGCGTGAGCCCTTCCGCACCCTCATGCGTGGTCGCCACGCCAAGACGCGCGGCACGCGCAAGACCATCGGAGTTCGGGTCGATGCCGACCATCGCCGCCATCTCCAGATGCTGGCTGTGGCGCATGATCTTGATCATCAGATCCGTGCCGATGTTGCCCGAGCCGATGATCGCGGCCTTGAGTTTTTCGGAAGCCATATGAATTCCTGTATCAGGCGGAGAAAGTCGCGCGAACGCTGCCGAGGCCTTCGATCTGCGCGGTGTACGTGCCGGGTTCCTTCACGGCGACCATGGGCCCGAGCGCACCCGTGAGCACCACGTCGCCCGCACGCAGCGGCGTGCCGAGCTGCACCATGCGGTCGGCGAGCCACACGGCGGCGTTGAGCGGGTTGCCGAGGCAGGCGGTGCCGCTGCCGCGCGAGAGCACTTCGCCGTCGCGCGAGAGTTCCATCGCGCAGGCGGTCAGGTCGATTTGCGGGAGCGGCACCGGGCGGCTGCCCACCACGAAGCGTGCGCTCGAGGCGTTGTCGGCCACCGTATCGACAAAGCGGATGTCCCAGTTCTGGATGCGGCTGTCCACCACTTCGATAGCCGCAAGCGCATACGCGCTGGCGCGCAGGATATCGACGAAGGTGTGCTTTTCGAACGTGAGGTCGTGCTCCAGCACGAGCGCGATTTCCGCTTCCACCTTCGGCTGGATCAGTTGCGAGAGCGGAATCGCTTGCGCATCGCCGTAAGCCATCGAAGCGAACAGCGCGCCGAAGTCAGGCTGATCGACGCCAAGCTGCTTTTGCACGGCGAGCGACGTGAGGCCGATCTTGCGGCCCACGATGCGCTCGCCGTTCGCCACGCGCAGATCGACGTTGGCTTGCTGAACGGCGTAAGCGGTGGCGATATCGTCCAAAGCGATCTCGCCACGCACTGGTTCGATCACGTTGCGAGAGGCTTCGGCTTCGTGCAGGCGCGCGGCCAGCGCCGCGACGAGTTTCGAATCTGACATGTTGATTCTCCGGAGTCCGTACTGTTCTGTCAAGCCGCGTCGGGCATGCCATGCATGGTGGCGAAACCCGCAATCCACTCGGGAATTTCGCGGTAGTAATCGAGCGAAGCGCGATACGGGCCGTAAGCGGCCAGCACGCCGAATGCCGCGACCCACGTGCGGATCTCGTGCGCCGACTTGCCGCCGTCGCGCGTAATGGCCGCGTTGGTCATACCGTCCACGGAAGTCAATTCGCCCGACTCGAGGCGCGCGAGGAATGCGCGGTCCCACTCGGGGTTGAGCGGATGCAGATGGCTGTCGCCCGCCGTGAACGACTTCGCCGCGGCCACGGTGCGCGCCTGGCGCGCGGCGCGCGAATCCGCCGAGGGGTTGCGGCCCGCGATCAGGCGTTCGGCCACTTCCGGCGTCGCGCCTAACAGTTCCGGCACCGGCGGTTCGTGTGAAATGCCGCCCGAGCCCACCACGAGCACGCGCTTGTCGCTGCGCGAGAAGAAGCGGCCAATCGCATCGCCGAGCAGACGCGCGCGGCGCAGCGTCGCCATGGGCGGCGCCACGGAGTTGATGAACACCGGAATCACCGGGTAGCGGTCAAGGCCGCCCGTGAGCACTTCCAGCGCCTGCGCGCAGCCGTGATCGACCTGCATGCGGTACGAGAGCGCCACGTCGATATCGGCGTCGAGCACGTTTTCGGCGAGCTTGTGCGCAAGGGCTTCGGGCACCGGCAGCGTACCGGCCATGCTCTTGAAGTCGCCGATGGCCTCGGCACGCGCGCCGATGCAAAACGGCGGCATCACGTCATAGAAGAAACCGTTGAAGTGATCGGGGGCGAACGCCACGATCACATCGGGGTTGAAGGCCTCCACGCGCTCGCGCGCGGCGCGGCCGACCCGTTCGACTTCCGCCACCACGTCAGGCAGCGGATCGAAATAGCCATGCAACGGCGTATGCGACAGACATTCGAGGTGAATCGGCATGCTCATGCTCCTGCTGTGCGCGCAACGGCCACGCCGCGCACGGGACGGTGTTGCGGGGCAGCGGCGCTCGCCCCATGCGAGGCGGCGTCAGTCATGCCGAGCTTGCCCGCGAGTTCGACGATCGAGTCCGATACCTGTTGCGGCGTGCACACGCCCGCGACGAAGCGGTCCGGACGCAGCAGCAGGACGGATTCGGGCAGACGGCTGAACCACTCCTTCAGGCGCCCCTGCACGTCACCGAGCGCGAGCACGCCCTCGGGCACGTCGTCGGCGTAGTCGAGTTGCACATCGGGCTTCGCAAAGACGAAGCGCGCGCCAAGGCACTCCCACAGCGCGCGAGCTTGCGGCGTGAGGCCGAAGGTCGGGTCCGCGCCCCAGGCGAGCACCGCGAAGCCGTTGCCGATCGCGTCATCGAGGCGCACCACGCGGCCATCGGCAAGACGCACGCGCGGCTGGATGAACATGCGGCCCACGGGCGAGGCCGCGAGCGGATCGCGACCATACGCGAGGCGCCCGATCAGCGAGTCGCGCTTCTGGCTCATCAGGCCGAGCAGGCGGCCCGGCGCCGAGCTGCCCGAGCGCTCCAGCAGGCTTGCGAGCCAGCCGCCCGTCTTTTGCGGCGGCGGCAGCAGCACGACGCCCGCTTCATAGCGCGGCATCGGCTTGAAGCGCATTTCCACGAAGTAGCGCTTCACCGCGGGGAACACGTTCATGTAACGCACGAACGTGTCGCGAAAGCGCGCGCCGAAGCGCGTGGTGGGCGCGAAGATATCGCCCGCCACTTCGGAGAGGTGAATCATCGAGCGCGCGTGCGCGCGGCGCTCCACGGTATAGCTGTCGAGCAGGCGGCCATCGGCATGGCCCTTCGCGACCATCGCGAGCTTCCAGCCCAGGTTGTTCGCGTCGCGAATGCCGCTGTTGTAGCCCTGGCCCTGCCACACGGGCATGATGTGCGCAGCGTCGCCTGCGAGCAGAACGCGGTCCACGCGGAACGTTTCGGCGAGGCGCGCGTTGTGCGTGTACACACGCTTGCGGATGTAGTCGACCTTGTCGGGGTCCGCCACCACCTTGCGGATCAGCGCGGCCATGTTCTCGGGCTTCGAGAGTTCTTCCTCCGTCTCGCCCGGCATCACCATGAATTCGAAGCGGCGAATGCCGTGCGGCAGCGCAGCCGACACATACGGGCGCTGATGATCGCAATGCATGTAGATATGCGGCGAGCCGATCGGGTCGTTGCGCACGTCCACCACGATCCATTGATTCGGCTTCGTACGGCCTTCGAACGGCACATTCAGCGCGCGGCGCACGAAGCTGTTGCCGCCGTCCGCACCCACGAGGTACGCTGCACGGATCGTGCGGCGCTCGCCGTTCGCGTCGCTCACGTCGACCGTCACGCCCTGCGCGTCCTGCTCGAATGCGTTGACCGCGTGGCCGAACAACACGTCCACATGCTCGAAGCGCGCGAGCCCTTCATACAGCACGCGGTCGGCGAGCGGCTGAATGAACGCGTTGCGGCGCGGCCAGCCGAATTCGTCGGTGCGCGGCTCGATCGAGGCGAAGCAATGGCCGTCTTTCGTGACGAAGCGCATCCAGTGGTCGGGCGTGGTGTGCGGCAGCAGCGCATCGGCAAGACCAATGGACTGAAACACGCGCAATGCTTCGTCATCCAGACCAATGGCGCGCGGGTAGTCGATGATCTGGTCGAGCTTCTCGACGAGCGTGACACGCACGCCTTGCAGGCCGAGAATATTGGCGATCATGAGGCCGACCGGACCCGCGCCGATGATGGCGACGTCGGTGGCGATCTGGCGAGGGCGGTCGGTATCCGCCTCGTGGGCGAGCGGGGTGTTCATGTGTCTCCTTCTCGCGCGGCTTATGGAGCCGCTGCGGATGCTGACAGGGGTGCCTGAAAACGGATCACCGGGTTGGACGCTTTGTCACAGTGCGGTGAATGGAAGCGAGTCTAGGTTCCGCCCGATGCGCGCTCAACATTTTTAGAGAAATGTGCATAGAATGCACATAGTTGATTTTCAAGGCGTTTTTGATGACGAAGTATGCAAACGTGCGGGGGCTGGCGCGCGGCCTGCAGGTGCTCCAGGCGCTCAACGCCATGGAGAACGGGCGCGCCACGAGCCAGCAGCTGAGCGAAGCAACGGGCCTGCATCGCACGACCGTGAGGCGCCTGCTGGAAACCCTGGTCGAGGAGAAGTTCGTGCGCCGCAGCGCTTCCGACGACAGCTTTCGTCTGACGATGAACGTGCGCGGCCTGAGCGAAGGCTTCACCGACGACGAGTTGATCGCGACCATCGCGCCGCCGATCATGGCGCAAATGCTCCAGCGCACCGTGTGGCCTTCGGACCTCACGACACCCGATGGCGACTCCATGGTGATACGCGAGACCACGCACCGCTTCAGCCCGCTTTCGTTTCACCGCGCGATGGTGGGCCGCCGCCTGCCGATCCTGCTCACGGCGGCCGGCCGCGTGTACTTTGCGATGTGTCCCGAGGCGGAGCGCGAAGACATCCTGGAACTGTTACGCGCGGGTGCGGGCGGCGAGCAACAGCAAAAACTGGCCAGCGACACGGCCTATATCCGCAATCTCGTGCGCCAGACGCGCGCGGACGGCTTCGGCTCGAACCACGGCGACTGGGCGGACCAGCGCAAGATCGGTGCGCTCGCAACGGCCATCGAGGCGCATGGGCGCGTGCTCGCAAGCCTGAATGTGATCTACCTGGAGCAGGCCATCAATCCGGCGGAGGCCGTGCGCCGCTTCGTGCCCGAGTTGCAGCGCGCCGCGCAGGAAATGGTGACGGCGTTAGAGGCGCAGGAGGAAAATACGAAGCGTTAAGCTTCGTTCTCGCGCACGAGTTCAACCTGAGCCACCTTGCGCTCGATCCTATGAAAACACGGCGTTTCGCCCGATTCGAGAAAAGCGCTTGCAAGCGCGTGCGAGTGTCTCTATAATTCGCGCCTCGACAGGCTCGTAGCTCAGTTGGTTAGAGCACCACCTTGACATGGTGGGGGTCGTTGGTTCGAATCCAATCGAGCCTACCAACGAACATGCAGTAAAGAAGCTGTACCTTGCAGCATCTTGTGAATGACGCATTCCCTCGCGGGTCTGCGTCATTTTCTTTTGGTGCGTGCTAATCACGCACGCAGCTATCCATAGCGCGCCACCGCGCGCATAGCTTCGCAGAAATCGTCAGTTCTTCTCGCGGCGCAAGCCTGCTTGAATGGGCGTTCCACGTCCAGCCGAGGAGACTTTCGATGTCCGACGTTCACACGCAGCGCCCCGCCGTTTCCGTTCCGTCCGCGCATTTGCATGCCGGCACGAAGCAACACGCCGATATCGCACTCGACCTCCATCAGGTGGCGGGCCGCATTGGCGCGCGCATCGACGGTGTGCGCCTTCACGCCGATCTCGACAGCGCCACGTTCGACGCGATCAACGCCGCCCTGCTGCGTCACAAAGTGCTGTTCTTCCGTGGCCAGCAGCATCTCGACGATACCGCACAGGAAGCCTTCGCGCGGCGCTTCGGCGAAACGGTCGCGCACCCCACGGTGCCCTCGGTGGAAGGCGGCAGCCTGCTGGAACTCGATTCGCTGCACGGCGCGCGCGCCAACTCGTGGCACACCGACGTCACCTTCGTCGACGCCTACCCGAAAGTCTCGATCCTGCGCGCCGTGGTGATACCGCCGTTTGGCGGCGACACGGTGTGGGCCAATACGGCCGCCGCGTACGCGCAACTGCCCGAGCCGCTGCGCGCGCTCGCCGACACGCTCTGGGCGCTCCACACCAACGCCTACGACTACGCGTCCACGCACACGAATGCGGACAGCGCGCAGCTCAAGCGCTACCGCGAAGTCTTCACGTCGAAGCTCTACGAAACCGAACATCCCGTGGTGCGCGTGCATCCGGAAACGGGCGAACGCACGCTCGTGCTCGGCCACTTCGTGCAGCGGCTCAAGGGTCTCTCGTCGTTCGATTCGGCGCATCTGCTGCAAGTGTTCCATGAGCATGTCACGCGGCTCGAAAACACGGTGCGCTGGAACTGGCAGGAAGGCGACGTCGCAATCTGGGACAACCGCGCCACGCAGCACTACGCGATCAACGACTACGGCGACGCGCGCCGCATCGTCCGGCGCGCAACCGTGCGCGGCGAAGTGCCGGTGAGCATCGACGGACGCACGAGCGTGGTCGTGCGCGAGGAAGGCGCGACGCTGCAGTAACGCCGCGTTGATAAATCGGTGAGCGAGGTCAGCGGCCCGGCGCGAAGGCGTCGCCGTTGATCGGCAACTCGCGCGCCGCCAGCAGATCGGCGAGCAGTTGCGCGCTGCCTGGCGCGAGCGTGAAGCCGAGCGCGCCGTGCCCCGTGTTAAGCCACAGGTTGCGAAAGTGCGTGGCTCCAATCACAGGCTTGCTGTCCGGCGTGGCGGGACGCATGCCGGTCCACGTCTGAATGGCTTCGTAGTCGCCGGCGTCGGGGAAGGTTTCGCGCGCCTGGCGCGTGAGCAGCGCGATGCGGGCATCGTCGGCGTGCGGGTTCATGCCCGTGAGATCGACCATGCCCGCAATGCGCAGGCGCTCGCCGAGCGGGGCATAGACGACCTTGTGATGCGCATCCGTGACCGAGACGCGCGGCGCGCCCTGCGCATTCGCGTTGGGGAGCGTGAGGCTGTAGCCCTTGAGCGGATACACGGGCACGTGCACGCCGAGCGAGGCGAGCATCGGCTGGCTCTGGAAACCGAGGCACACCACGAAGGCGTCGGCTTCGATGTCGCCCCGCGAGGTCTGCGCGGCGAGCACCCGCGGCCCTTTCGTTCGCAGTCCGGAAAACTCGGTGTCAAGTTGCAGAGTCACGCCGTCGCGCTGCGCCGCGCGTGCGAGGCCGCGCGTGAACTGATCGCAGTCGGCGGCCTCTTCGCCAGGCGTGTGAATGCCGCCCACGATCCCTGCGCCGATATGCGCGAGCGCCGGTTCGAGCGCGACGCACGCCGCGCCGTCGAGCGCGTGCTGCACGCAGCCCAGGTTCGCCTGGTATTGCGCCTGCCGGCGTGCGCCCGCAAAGCCTTCCTCGTCGCGATACACCACGAGCTTGCCGTTGCGCACGTAGTCGAATGAAAGCGCTTCGCGCTCGACCACCTCGTGCATGAGACGCTGGCTCAAAAAGCCGAGGCCGAGCAGTTCGGCCGTGGTCGCGCGGCTGCGTGCGCGCGTACACGCGCGCAGGAATGCGGCGCACCAGCGCCATTGGTGCGGATCGAGCCGCGGCACGAAACGCAGCGCGGCGTCGCGCGAGAAGAGCCATTGCGGCAGCTTGGGCAGCACGGAGGGGTCCGCGAGCGGCGCGACGTAGCTGTAGCTGAGCTGGCCGCCATTGGCGTGGCTCGTTTCGCGCGCCACGTCGGCATGGCGTTCGACGAGCGTGACCTCGTGTCCATCGCGGGCGAGCGCGTACGCCGTGCTCACGCCAATCACTCCACCGCCCAACACGCAAACTCGCATGATCCCCTGTTCTCTTTCGCTGACGGCCACACCCTGACGGCCTATGCTGCCAGTCTCGCCGGGAACGATGGGGAACTCAATTGCGAATTGCGCGCGGGGGTATAACCTCAGGTTAAAACGGTCGGACGTTGTCCCTGCAACGGCAAGGACAACCCGCAACGGCTGGCTCAGGCCAGCGCCGGCGCGCTCCCGCGGGCCGCGCGCGGGTCGGCCGCCGCGGCATGCGCCGGGCGCGCACCGGCCTGCCCCGCGCCGCCCAGATTGAACACCGCCACGGCCTCACGCAGCAAGTCGGCCTGCGATTCGAGCGACTGCGCGGCCGCCGCCGCTTCCTCCACGAGCGCCGCGTTGCGCTGCGTGACCTCGTCGATCTGCGCAATCGCGCGGTTCACCTGCTCGATGCCATCGCTCTGCTCGTGCGTCGCGGTCTCGATCTCGGTCATGATCCCGCTCACGCGCGCCACCGCACTGCGCGCCTCGTCCATGGTTCGGCGCGCGTCTTCCACGAGGCGCGCGCCTGCGCCGACGGTCGCCGCCGAGGCCGCGATCAGCTCCTTGATCTCCTTGGCTGCCGTGCCCGAGCGCTGCGCAAGGCTGCGCACCTCGCTCGCCACGACCGCGAAGCCGCGGCCCTGCTCGCCCGCGCGCGCCGCCTCCACCGCCGCATTGAGCGCGAGGATGTTGGTCTGGAACGCAATGCCCTCGATGATGCCGGTGATCTCCGCCACCTTCTGCGACGAGGCCGTGATGTCGCTCATCGTCGCGTTCACGCGGGCCACCACGTCGGCGCCGCGCGTGACCGTTTCGAGCGCGCTCTGGGCGAGCCCGCTCGCCTCCTTCGCGCCGTCCGTGTTCTGGCGCACCGCCGCCGAAAGCTCCTCGATGCTCGCCGCCGTTTCTTCTAGCGCCGCCGCCTGCTGCGCGGTGCGGTCCGAGAGATCGACGTTGCCCGACGCGATCTGCTTCGCCCCCTGCGTGATTTCGTGCGTGCTGCCGCGCACGCGCGAGACGGTGCCCACGAGGCCGTCGCGCATGGTCTGCAGCGCGCCCAGCAGTTGGCCCATTTCGTTCTTCGAGCGCACCCGCACGTCCACCGTGAGGTCGCCCGCGGCGATGCGCTCGAAATGGCGAATCGCATGGTTCACCGGCTTGACTACGGCGGCGGCGAGCCCCACGCGCGCGAACACGCCAATCGCCACGCCCACCACGCCGATCAGACCGAACACGATGAGCGAAAGGCGAAAGCGCTGCGCGGCGGTGTCGGCGTCCTGCTGCTGGCGCGCGGCCTGCCAGCTCTCGAGCGCGTCGATCGCCTTCGCGTAGGCGCCGTAGTAGCGGTCGGCGGTTTCGCCCTGGATCGTGCGGAAGGTGTTGAAATCGTTGTCGACGAGCGACTTGTACTCGGGCTCGAGCGCCTGCGAGACGAGCGCCTCGCGCGCACTGCTTACGGCCTGGGCGAGGCGCGCCTCTTCGGGGTCGTCGAACGGACCGGCGCTGTAGAGCGCGAACTCCTTGTTCGAATTCACGAGCACCTGGTGCGCCTTGTCGAGCAAGCCGTCCGTGGCCTTGCCGACGCTGAAGAGCGTCTCGTAGCCGCCAAGCGCGAGGCGCACCTGGAGCAGGCGTTCCGAACTGGTCTTGAGGGCGTCGAGCGACTGCGCGCTGCGCTGGGCGTCGTGCAGGCTGTCGTTGGTGATCTTGAGCGCGCCATACGACACGCCGATCACCGTCAGCAGAAACGCGACGAAGATACCGATAACGAGCGTTAGCCCACGGCGAATGGTGATGTTTCCCAGCATGAGGTCTCCGTTGCGTTTTTTATGTTCCAGCCAGTGCGAATCCGCGCGGCCCGACGCGCCTTCGCACCTCGTCTCGCGTAACGGCAAACTGCGCGCGGCGCTAAATAGGGGAAATCCATGATGACCGCAGGGCTACGCGAGGGTTAGCGCCGATTCGTCCCACTGTCTGGGAAAGCGCCGTCTGGACGGACCGCCTGGACGGGATTTGCGGCGATCTCTCATGGCCCCGCGCGAGTCGCGAAAAGCCGGCCCGGGGGCTCGGCCAGACCGATTTGCGATTCGTGCTATCGTTTTGCTTTCGCCGATTGTTTTTCCTGGCGGCTTTCCAGGCTGCCCCGCTCCCATGTCCGACCTCTCCACGCCGTTCGCGCGCGCGCCGCGCCGACTCGACTCCATTAATCCCAGGCCGCTAGGCATCGCGCTGTTGCTCGTCGCGCTCGGTGCGGTGTATCTCGCGCAGACCGTGAGCGGGCGTCAGGCGGCGCTCTACGTGGTCGGCGCGCTGCTCGGCATGACGCTCTATCACGCGGCGTTCGGCTTCACCTCGGCGTGGCGCGTATTCATCGCCGACGGGCGCGGCGCCGGCCTGCGCGCGCAGATGGTCATGCTCGCCATCGGCGTGCTGCTGTTCTTCCCCGCGCTCGCGGCGGGTTCGCTGTTCGGCCATCCGGTCACGGGGCTCGTTTCGCCTGCGGGCACGTCGGTCATCGTCGGCGCGTTCATGTTCGGCGTGGGCATGCAGCTGGGCGGCGGCTGCGCCTCGGGCACGCTCTATACCGTCGGTGGCGGCAGCACGCGCATGGTCGTGACGCTCATCGCCTTTATCGTGGGCTCCGTGGTCGCCACGGCGCACATGCCGTTCTGGACGTCGATGCCGCAATTGAAGCCGTTCTCGTTCGTGAACGCGCTCGGCGCCGCGCCCGCCATTGCGCTCAACCTCGTGGTGTTCGCGCTCATCGCCGCGCTCACCGTGGTCGTCGAGAAGCGCCGCCACGGCCGCCTCGTCAACGAGCCGCGCGCGCCGCACACCTCGCCGTGGCTGCATGGCCCGTGGCCGCTGCTTGCCGGCGCGGTCGCGCTCGCGATCCTGAATTTCGCGACGCTCGCGCTCTCGGGCCGCCCCTGGGGCGTGACCTCGGCGTTCGCGCTGTGGGGCGCGAAAGGCTTCGCAACGCTTGGCATCGACGTAGCGAGCTGGAAGTACTGGATGGCAGGCCCGAACGCCGCCGCGCTCGCCGCGCCGGCGAGCCACGACGTCACCACGGTCATGGACATCGGCATCGTGCTCGGCGCCATGACCGCGGCCTCGCTCGCGGGCCGCTACGCGCCGGTGTGGCGCATTCCGCTGCGCTCGCTCGTGGCGGCCGTGATCGGCGGGCTGCTGCTCGGCTATGGCGCGCGCCTCGCTTACGGCTGCAATATCGGCGCGTATTTCAGCGGCATCGTCTCGGGCAGCCTGCACGGCTGGCTCTGGCTCGTGTGCGCGTTCGCCGGCAATGTGCTCGGCACGAAGCTGCGTCCGTTGTTCGGCCTCGAAGTCGAGCGTGTGAAGAATACGGGCTGCTGAGGCCGCGCGGCGCCGTCAGTTCGGGCCGCGCAGAAATGACGAAGGGCAAGGCTTGATCGCCTTGCCCTTTTTACATGATCCGGCGCTTTTACCGGAGCGCGCCGCCTCAGATATTCAGACGCGTGACCTTGGTGCCCGCCAGCGAGACGTCGGCCATCAGGCCCGCGTTGGTCAGCACGAAGGCTTCCACCGGGTGCGTGGCCGTGTTGGTGTCGATAACGCCGTTCGCACCCACGGTCACGAGCGCGACCGAAGCGTCGGCGCCGGCCGCCCAGCCGTCCGTCGCGCGGAATTTGTCGAGCGCGTCCTGAGTCATGAAGGCGAAAATGAGCGCCTTCGACTGAGCGCCGGCCTGCAGGCCGAACGAGCCCGACGCGGTGCTGTAATAGCCGACCGTGGCGCCGCCCACGCGCAACGCGCCCTCGCCATACTGCGCGCCGACGATGAAGCCGGCCTGCAGCACTTCGGGGAACACCAGCACGCCGCGCGACTTCGCGAGAAGCTCGTGCGAGCCTTTCACGGTCGAATACAGCCGCGAGAGAGTGCCGTCCACAGACGCGTCGATCGACTGCCGCTTGGACATATTCTGCGACGCCGTGGAATTCGAATTCGTCGTGGTGGTACAGCCCGCGAGCGTGAGACCGCCCGAGGCAAGGGTCACCGCCGCCGTTAGCATGAAGTTGCGTCGTTGCATTTGGTTATCTCCACACGAATGAGAGTGCGGGGAAGATTGAGCAAGCCACATGCCCGACCTCTCCGCTTCCGTTGGCCAGAGCCCGCATCGGGCGACAGCCACGTCGCCGTGGCTGGATTGTGCCCGAATTCCGTGTAAAGCGTCCGTTAGCGAGCGACGTCAGCAATCATGCCGCCCGACGCACGGCGGATCGCCGATCAGGGTTTGGTGGCCTGCCAGGACGAGTCGGGATCGAATGCCTTGATCGCCGCTGCCGTATGCGCGCCGTTCGGCCCGAGGTTCTTCTGATAAAGCTGGCCGTCCTGATTGATGATGAAGCTCATCACACCGGTTTTGCCGTATTGCGCCGGCCAGGCCACGAGCGCAAAGCCGCCGCTCAGGTCCCCGTTCTCGAGATAGCCGCGCGCACCGCCACTGGCGTGCGGCCCCTGTGCAGTGAGAATGCGGAAGTGATAGCCGTGATACCCCTCGGTCGGCGTGATCTTCGTGTTGCCCGGCATGGCTGCCGCGAGCGGTCCGAGCGGACTTTCGGTCTCGCCCGGCTCGACCGGCCAGTACAAACCGTCGTGCGTGCCCGGCGTGCTTACGAGGCGCTGCGCATAGTGCTGCGTGAGCTTGCGATAGTCGTTCTGCGCGTCGACGTAGGCGAGCGAGGTGAGCATGGCAGCACGCTCGTTGCGGCCAATGCGGCGCGTGAGAATTTCGCTCGCGCCTTCACGCGGGTCGAAATGCCAGCCCTTGCCCGACTGCACGATGGGGATGGGCAGCGTCCAGCCGCTATCGCCCACCTCGACGTGAGCGCTGGCCTTGCCGGCAACTGGCGTGGCGTCGGGGACGACGCGATGGCCCTTCGCCCAGGCGCCAAGGTAGTCGTCGATATCGTCCTGGCCGATGTTTTGCGTCGGGATGAACGCGGTGAAATCGTTGCCGAGCACATGCTTCATGGCGCCCTGGTCGTTGGTCGCGAGTGCGTCGGTGAATGCGTTCGCGGCGGCTTCGGGCGTGGCGAAGACGGCTTGCGCGTAGACGGTGGCACCGCCGAACTGGGCACCACCACCGCCATGGAAGCCGCCTCCGCCACCGCCGCCGGTGAAGCCGCCATGGCTCTGGAACGCGTCGCGGCTTTGCTGGCCGCGTTGTTGTTCGAGGCGCGCATTGGCGCCGTCGCCCGCGCCGCGTAACGCGTTGTCGCGATTCGTGCTCTGCACCCGGTTGTTGAGATCGTTCCCGCGGTTCGCGTTTTGCGCGCCGTTTTGCCCGCGGTTGTTCAGTTCGTTGCCGCGGTTTGCGTTTTGCGCGCCGTTTTGCCCGCGATTGTTGAGCTCGTTCCCGCGATTGCCGTTCGGCCCGTTGCCGCCGTTGGCATTCGGCCGCCCGCCTTCCTGGATGCCCTGGAGTCTCTGCTGGGCATTGCCGCTCATGTTCTGGCCAGTGCGATTCTGCAGGGTCTGCATGGCCTGCGTGCGCGACTGGTCGTAGCCCCGGTACTGGTTGCGCTGGCCGTTCAGGTTCGCGTTGTTGTAGTTCTGGCGGCGCTCGACATTGGCGTTGCGATTCCAGTTCGCCGTGCCGTTGGCCGAGTTGATGCGGTTGTTGACGTTGATGTTGTTGTAGCGATTGACGTTGATGTTCACGTCATGGTTGTTCCAGTTGAAGCCGCCCCACAACGAGTTCGCGACCGCGATGCCCGCGCCGAACGCGAGCCCGCCGACGAAACCCGACGCAATGGCGTAACCCGGAGGCGGCGGCATGTACACGGGCGGATAGGCCGGATACGGCCACACGCCATAAACCACCGTGGGGTTGTAGGTCGGCACGTACACCACCTGCGGATTCGCAGGCTCGATTACGATGGTCTGCGTAGTCGAGGTGCTCGAGGCCGGCTGGACCACGACCTTCTGCTGCTCGTTGGACTTGAGGTTGCCCGCCTTCTGCGCCTGCACGCGCAGGCGCTGCACCGAGTCCATCACGTCGTTGGGCTGCGCGAGAAACGCGTTGCCGATCTGCTGGACCCAGTCGGGCTTCGAAGCCATGGTTTCGAGCACCTGCGGGAACGCCACGAGCGACTGCACGCTCGGGTCCCACGGTTGGGAGGCCACGGCCTTCACGGCGTCGTCGCCCTTGAGGTTCGGGTTGGACTTCGTCCACGCGGCAGCGGCGGACACGTCTTGCGGGAACGTGGCGGCCATGAGCACCTGCGCGAGCAACGCGTCGGGATAGAGCGCGATGGGCGCGGTGAGCGAATCGAGCTGCTGGTTCGAGAGATGCGCTGCGTTCTGCGCAAGCGCGGCAGTGGGCCCAAGCGGCCCCACGAAGAGCGGCGCGCCCGCAAGTGTGGCACACACGAGCCAGGCAAGGCGCTGGCTTGCACCGGATGTTTTCACGTTATGGTCCTCCCGGTTACAAACAATGGTTCTGATACGCGCAGGGATCGAACATTCGCAAACCTCGAGCGATCCTCACCGTCTCGAAGCCGCGACGGCGTGGCTACAAAAAATAAAGGGACGAGACTCGCAGTGTCAACCGAAGAAGTGTTGCAACACTGCGATTAAGCGACGTGCATCAACGAGACGGAAACTACGTTGAGCGTAACAATATCGTGAATACGAATTAGACCGCGCTGGAGTGCGATTGCGACTCGCCGGCATTCAAGTGCATACGCACGAAACCCACGTGTTCGCGCAACACGTAAAACGCATCGGCGAACGCGAGCGGCATGCGCAGGGTATTGAGCGAGCGCTCGATCTCGTCGAGTTCTTCGACCAGCGCGCGCCGCTGTTCTTCGTTCGTATGCTTGAGTGCGTCGCGCTCGATGGCGATGAGCGCGCCGTAATAGCGATAAATGCGCGAGCGCACGCGCCAGCGATACAGCGCCGGTATCGTGCGCAACGCGGGAATCACGAGCACGGCCAGAGGCAGCAGCAGCACGAGCAGGCGGTCCGTCACGCTCGCAAGCCAGAACGGCAGCGCGCGATAGAGAAAACTCTTGCCCGACTTGTAGTAGCGCGTGGCGTCCTCGCTCACGCGAAAGTCGTGCATCGCCGGGCTCGGAAACTGGCCCTCGCGCTGCAGGAGTCCGGGCGCGCCGTTCACCTCGCCCGCCGCTTCGATGAGCAGATCGGAGAGCGCGGGGTGCAGCGTATCGCGCGCGACGAGTTCGACGGTCGGGCCGATCAGGTGCACCGTTTCGCGTGGCTGGCGCCTGCGCAGATCGAGCACGCCCGGCGGCAGGTCGACGTTCTCCAGATACGGAAAGAGCCGCGTATAGGCGGCCGCTTCGTCGAAGCTCATGACCGAGATGCCGGGGATGTCGAGCAAACGCAGCATGAGCCCACGCGTGGTCGAGTCGCCGCTCAGCATCGCCGCCTCGACGCGGCCGGAGACGAGCGCCGTGGCCGCGTCCATGCCGTCGAGCGGCAGGAAAGTGGAGTCGCCGCCGGGGTCGATGCCGTTCGCGGAGAGCAGCTTGAGGGCAAGCTCGCGCGTGCCGCTGCCCACGCGGCCAATGGCGATGCGCTTGCCGTCGAGTTCGGTGAGCCGCGTGAGGCCCGAGCCGCGATAGAAAACGACGATAGGCAAATAGGCCACGCTGCCGAGCGACATGAGCGAGCGTGTGTCTTCGCCGTCGGCGACGCCGCCCTGCACGAATGCGAGGTCCACACGTTGCTTCGGATCGAGCAGGCGCTGCAGGTTCTGCACCGAGCCGTCCGATTCTAGGATTTTGAGCTTCACGCCGTTGCGCGCGAGGATCGTGCGGTAGGCTTGCGCCATCTGCATGAAGGAGCTGTCGGCGGGGCCCGCGCTGATCGTGATCGTGTGCGGCGGCGCCGGGTCGACTAGCCAGAAGACAAGACCGACCACCACCGCGCAGAACAGGGCCACGGGCAGCGTGGTCAACGCGATATCGCGCCAGGCTGGATGCGCGTGGTCACGCAAAAAATTGGGCGGCGGCGGTCGATATCGTCTCATGAGAACCCGGCGGCAGAGCGTCAGACTCCTGCAATTCTCATGATGCCATTTTCGCGCCAGATCTGATCGCCGGCGTGGCCGCCTTACCCGGAGAGCTTACGAAATGTGTGTTTGCGTAAGTGTCGCGTCAGCCCGCGGCGGCCTTCGTCAGGGCAAACAGCTCGCTGCGCAGCGCCTTCGCGCGGTCGCGCTTCATGTGCTGCTCGAACTCGGCCTGCGCGTCGAGCCATAACGCATGCGCCTTGTCGTAGCGGCGCAAGCCCGCGGGCGAGAGCCGGTAGACCAGCGTACGCGTGTCGTGTTCGGCCGCCGCCGTGAGCACGAGACCGTCGCGCTGCAACGGCTTGAGCGCCCGCACGAGCGTCGTGCGGTCCATCACGAGGTCGTCGGAGAGTTCGGCGGCCGTGGCGTCGGGCCGGCCCGCGAGGCGAGAGAGGATGGTGAACTGCGCGGCCGTCACGTCGGCCTGCGAGAGGTGCCGCTCGTACAACTGCGTGACGAAACGCGCGGCCTGCCGCAGCGCAAAACAGTTGCATTCCTCGCGTGTGATCCGCTTCGTCATCGTATTCCCCGCCTGTATCCCAGTCCAATTCGCCTCACGTAGCCCGGCCATCATACTTTCTCGAGCGCGAGCGCGATACCCTGGCCACCGCCGATGCAAAGCGTCACGACGCCGCGACGCAGCCCGTCGCGCTGCATCGACCATGCGAGGCGCGTGGTGAGAATCGCGCCCGTCGCGCCGATGGGGTGGCCATGCGCGATCGCGCCGCCTTCCACGTTCACGATGTCCTCGGGAATGCCAAGTTGCTTCATGACCGCGAGCGGCACTGCCGCGAATGCCTCGTTGATCTCGAAGCGCTCGACGTCGGCCAGCGACCAGCCGGCGCGACCCAGCGCGAGTTGCACGGCGGGCACGGGGCCAAGGCCGAACAGGCCCGGCTCCACCGCCGCGACGCCCCACGCCACGAGCTTGACCATCGGCGAGAGCCCCTCGGCTTCGGCGAAGCCGCGCTCCGCCACGAGCATGGCGCTCGCCGCGCTGTTCAGGCCGGGCGCGTTGCCCGCCGTGATCGTGCCGTCCGGGCGAAACGCGGGACGCAGTTTCGCGAGCCCTTCGAGCGTCGTTTCGGGACGCGGCGCTTCGTCCGTATCGATGCGCTCCATGCCCTTCTTGCCCTTCACTTCCACCGCGACGATTTCTTCCCTGAAGCGTCCCGCCGCCTGGGCGGCAGCAAAGCGCTGCTGCGAACGCGCGGCCCAGTTGTCCTGCTCTGCGCGCGTGAGCGCGGCCCGCGTCACGAGGTCTTCCGTATGCCAGCCCGAATGCTGGCCCGAAAACGCATCGACGAGGCCGTCGCGCAGCATGCTGTCGTGAATCTCGGCGTTGCCCATGCGATAGCCCCAGCGGCCGCCGTCCAGCAAATACGGCGCGCGGTCCATGTTCTCCATGCCGCCCGCGAGCGCGACGTCGGCAAGACCCAGCATCACCTCCTGCGCGGCGCTCGCAACAGCTTGCGCGCCGGAGCCGCACACGCGATTCACCGTGAGCGCGGGCACCTGAACCGGCACGCCGCCGCCAAGCTCGGCCTGCCGCGCGGGATTCATCTTGTTGCCTGCCTGGATCACGTTGCCGAGCACCACGGAGCCGAGCCGCGCCGGGTCGAGCTTCGCGCGCGCGAGCGTTTCGCGCACCGCCGCCGCGCCTAGCTCCGTAGCCGGCACGCCCTTGAACGCACCGTTGAATCCGCCAATTGCCGTACGCACCGGCTGGCACAAAACGATCTCGCGTGTACTCATGGTCGACTCTCCTTTCATATGCGCCGTTCCATCTACATTCTATGTATGCATATGCACACTTTCAAACGCTTTTGTGGAACAAGCACTCGCGTGCGCTGGCACGATTGATGTCGTGTCCAGCGCACGCGGGGTGGTAAAAGCGTTGCCGCTACGTTACGGTGCGGCCGGGAAATCCAGCGTCGTATCGTTGATGCGGTTCACGAGGTTCGTGAACGTAATCGACGTCACGGCGAGCGCAATTTCCACGATCTGGCGCTCGGTATAACCGGCTTCGCGAATCGCGCTTACTTCCGCTTCAAGCAGCGTGCCGTGCGTGGTCACCAGCACGCGGACGAAGTGCACGAGCGCGTCGCGCTTTGCGTCGCCGGTCGCTTCGCCTGCGCGGACCGCCTTCATCGTTTCCGGCGCGAGCCCGGCGAACTTGCCCGCCAGCGTGTGCGCGGCGAGACAGTAATCACAACCCGCCACTTCGCTCACCGCGAGCTTGATCGCTTCGATATCGGGCTTCGACAGCGTGCCGGCCGAAATCACGGCCTCCATGTTGAGCAGCGCGCCCAGCGCTTCGGGGCTATGCGTGCCGATGGTGGCGTAGGCGTTGGGCACCTTGCCTACGGCCTTGCGGATCTTTGCAAAGATTTCAGCGGCGGCGCCGGTGGCGGCTTCAGGCTTGATGGCGGAAAGACGGGACATGTTTGGCTCCTTTAACGTTGCATGGTCGCGAGCGGGCGGCTGTGTCGCGCTGCCATCGTCGATGGCATGGATGCAGTCTAGTCGCGCACCGTCGCGCTTTTAATGCCAGAATGGCGCGACTTCATGCTCAATCGTCTCACTCGCCCACCATGGATCTGCTGAGCCGCCTTCTCGCGCTGATGCCCGTTGCCGGCCGCCTCGACGTGCGCTGCCATTTCGGCGCGCCCTGGCGCATCGATGATCCCGCTGCGAAGGCGCGCGAGATCCGTTATCACGTACTGCTTGCGGGGCGCGCCATCGTCGAGGATGCGCATGGCGCGCCCGTCGCGCTCCATGCGGGCGACATCGTGCTGTTTCCCTCGGGCAGCGCGCACGTGCTGCACGACGGCAGCGGCGCGGCGGCCGCCGCCGTCGCCAAACACATGGAAAATGGCGTGAGCATCGAAACGAACGCGGGCGACGGCGCCACCGCCGACGTCCTGTGCGGCCGCTTCCTGCTGCCTGCCGTGCCGCAGCGCCTGCTGCGCGAGAATCTGCCCGCGCGCCTCGTCGTGCATAGCGCGAGGGACGGCACGCAGGCGCCCGAACGTCTCGTGCGCCTGATCGCGCTGTTGCGCGACGAAGCGTATGAGGCGGCGCCGGGCAGCGAGTCGCTCGTGAACCATCTTTCGGGCGCGCTGTTCGGGCTCACGCTGCGCTACGCCAGCGCCGGCGACGCCCCGCCGCGCGGCCTGCTCGCGCTCGCGCAGCGCCCGCGCCTGCAACCCGCCATCGACGCCATGTTCGAAGCGCCCGGCAAGTCCTGGACGCTGCCCGAGCTTGCCGAGCTTTGCCACATGTCGCGTGCGACGTTCGCGCGGCACTTCGACGAGGCCATCGGCCGCTCGGCCGCTGACGTGCTCACCGATATCCGCATGACGCTCGCGGGCCGCATGCTCGCGCAGAGCAACGACGGCGTGGCCGAAATCGGCGAATTCGTGGGCTACCAGTCGGACGCCGCGTTCCAGCGCGGCTTCAAGCGCCACGTGGGCATGACACCCGCGCAGTGGCGCTCGCTGGCTCGCGAGGCGGCTTCCGGCGCTTGAGCCGGGGATCATCGCTTCGAGGATGCCGTTCAGCCGCCGTGCGCGGGCGCTTCCTGCGCAAGCACCACGTCGCCGCTCTGGCTCCAGCCGCCGCCCAGCGACCGGTAGAGCGCCACCGCCGCGAGCGCGCGCTCGCGCTGGGCGTCGTTGAGCAGGTCCTGATCGGCGAGCAAGGTTTGCTGCGCGCTCAGTACGTCGAGAAAGTCCGCGGCGCCGCCCTTGTACAGCTGGTTGGCCAGCTTGAGCGATTGCGCCGACGAAGCCAGCGCATCGTTCAACTGCTGCGTCTGGCTCGCCGTGCTCACGAGATCGCTGCGGCTGTCTTCCACTTCGCGCAAAGCCTGCAGCATGGTCTCCTGCAGATTCAATTGCGACTCGCGCATGCGGCTCTCACTCTGGTCGATGTCGGCCGTGATGCGCCCCGCGTTGAAGATCGGACTCGTCGCGCCGATCGCCGCGCTAAAGAGGTTATCCGTAAGCGTGGGCATGCCGAG
This sequence comes from Paraburkholderia sp. CNPSo 3281, assembly GCF_024206515.1. Taxonomy (NCBI): domain Bacteria; kingdom Pseudomonadati; phylum Pseudomonadota; class Betaproteobacteria; order Burkholderiales; family Burkholderiaceae; genus Paraburkholderia; species Paraburkholderia sp. CNPSo 3281. Next base: position 19,894 of record NZ_JAMBPS010000072.1, read on the forward strand.
ATAGGACGCCGCGAGAATACCATCCGTGAGATTGAGCGTGAACTTCGGATAACGCTCGGCGCGCGCCACCCCCACTTCCGCTGCGCGCTGCTGCACGGTCGCGTAGGCGGCCTGCACGTCGGGGCGGCGCAGCAGCGCTTCGGAGGGCAGCGTCTGCGGCACGCTCGTGGGGACACCGGGAATGGGCGCCGTTTGCGCGAGCGCGAGTTGTGCCACGGACTCCGGCGTGCGCCCCGTATACACGGCGATCAGGTTCAACTGATGATCGATGCTCGCCTGCGCACGCGGAACGCGCGCTTGCAGCTCGCTTAGCTGCGTTTGCGCGCGCGCCACGTCCAGTTGCGTGGAGAGGCCGTATTTCAGGCGGTCTTGCGTGAGCAGCAAGGTACGCTTGCGAATCTCCAGGTTGTCCTGAAGGATCTTCAACTCTGCCTGCGCATAGCGCAGATCGACGTACGCCGAGGCCGTATTCGCCGCGAGCGCGAGACGCACTGCATCGAGTGCATGCTTCTGGCCCACGAGGTTCGCTTGCGCCGCGAGCAGGTCGAGCCGCTCGCCGCCGAACACGTCGGGCGACCAGCTCAACGCGAGGCCCGCGCCTGCCTGCTTCACATAACCGAGCGGCGGAGGCGTGTTCTGCCGCGTATAAGCGCCATGCGCGGTGAAGTCGAGTTGCGGCAGCAGCGCCGCGTGCTTTTGCGTCGTGATCGCTTGCGCCTGCTTCACACGCTCGGCGGCGGCCTGCAAGTCGAGGTTGCCTTCGAGCACCGTGGCGAGCAGCGTATCGAGCGTAGGGTCGCCGAACTGCGCCCACCAGGCGCGCGCTTCGATGGCGTCCTGCGGCGCGTCGATACGCCATGCCACAGGTGCCGTTTCGTGCACCGTGGCGGGCAGATCGGGATGCTGCGCGGGCTGCACCGCACATGCGGCGAGCACGGCGGCGGAAAGCAGCGAAAGGACGAGGCGCATGGGAGTCGATGAGCGTTCAGGGGTTTTCATGGGTCACCTCAATGGGCGTCGGGCGGCGGGCCACCCAGCGAAATCGGCTTTGAGAACGCCACGCTCGCAATGGCGACCAGGAAGCAAAGCGAGAGCACGAAGAACGTATCTGAGAACGTCATTACGAGCGCTTCGCGCAGAACCAGTGCGTGCAGTTGCGCGAGCCCCGCTTCCGCGGCATCGACGGCATTGCCCGCCACGGACGACCAATATGCGGTGCGGCCCGCCAGCAGCAACTGCACCTGCGGCGCGCCGCCGGTCACGCTCTCGTTCAGGCGCAGATAGTGGAAGTTGAGCCGGTCGTTGAGCATCGTCGCGCTCACGGCAATGCCGATCGCGCCGCCCAGATTGCGCATGAGGTTGAACAGACCGCTTGCCGACTTGAGCCGCGAAGGCGGCAGCGAGCCGAGCGACATCGTGACAATGGGCGGAATGGCGAATTGCTGGCCAATGCCGCGCAGCGCCTGCGGCACGAGAAACTGCTGCCAGCCCCAGTCGTGCGTAAGCGGCACATACAGGTAGCAGCCGAGCCCGAAGCAGATCAGCCCGAACAGCATGAGCGCGCGCATGCTGAAATAGCGTGTGGCGAAGGCATAAACGCCAAGCGCGAGCAACTGGAACACACCCACCGAAAGCAGCGACAAACCGATTTGCAGCGAACTATAGCCGCGCACTTCCGCGAGAAAGAGCGGCGTGAGATAAACGGCCACGAAAATGCCGATGCCCGTGACAAACGAAAGCAGACTGCCAATGCCGAAGTTGCGTACGAGCAGCGCGCGCAGATCGACGATGGGGTCCTTCGCCGTAAGCGCGTGGACGATGAAGAGAAAGCCGCAGATCGCCGAGATCCACGTACAGGCAACGATCACGTCGTCGCCGAACCAGTTCTTGCGCGGGCCTTCTTCGAGCACGTATTCGAGGCAGCCGAGAAAGCCGCACATGAGCGCAATGCCGAGATAGTCGCCCCGCTTGAGCAGCGAAAGGTCGGGCTTGTCGATGTTCACGTACTTCGGCACCAGCGCGGCCACCGCAATACCCGGCACGAGGTTCAGATAGAACAGCCAATGCCACGACCATTGATCGGTGATCCAGCCGCCGATCACGGGCCCGAGCGTGGGCGCGAGCGAGGCGAGCGCGCCAATGGTCGTGGAGGCGACGAGGCGCTGCTTGCCGGGAAAGAGCACGAAGGCCGTGGTGAACACGGTGGGGATCATCGCCGCGCCGAGCGCGCCTTGCAGGCCGCGAAACACGATCATCGAGTTGATGTCCCAGGCGAGGCCGCACAGCATGCTCGTGATGGTGAAGCCCACCGCGGAGGCCACGAAGAGCCAGCGCGTGGAGAACACCTTCGAGAGCCAGCCCGACATGGGAATCACCATGATCTCAGCAATCAGATAAGCCGTTTGCACCCATGACAGCTCGTCCTGGCTCGCGGAGAGACCGCCGCCGATGTCGCGCAGCGACGAAGCGACGATCTGGATGTCGAGCGTGGCCATGAAGAAGCCGACACACATCAGCGCGAAGGCGAAGGCGCGCTGCGCCATCGGCTGGAGATGCGGGGCGAGTGTCGGGTCGGCGCTGTGCGTGGCGTTCATCGTCGTAGCCTCTTCAATGCGCTTGCGCGAGATGCACTTTCACGGTCGCCGAAAGGCCGGGGCGCAGCGCGCCTTGCAGGTCCGCCGGCGCAGTAGCGTCGATGCGGATGCGCACCGGCACGCGCTGCACGATCTTCGTGAAGTTGCCCGTGGCGTTCTCGGGCGGCAGCACGCTGAAGGTCGCACCGGTGGCGGGCGCGAGGCTCTCCACGGTGCCGTGCAGCGTGCCGCTGGCCGCGTCGAGCGTCACGTCGGCGCGGTCGCCCGCGTGCATCTTCTTCAACTGGTCTTCCTTGAAATTCGCGTCCACCCACAGGCCCGTGGCGGGCACCACGGTAAGCAGCGGCGCGCCCACGTTGGCAAGCGTGCCCACCCGCGCCGTGCGATTGCCGATGTAGCCATCCACTGGCGCAGTCAACGTCGTGTATTCGACGTTCAGTTGCGCGAGGCGCTGGTTGGCCTCGGCCGTTGCGACACGCGCCTGAGCGTCGTTGATCTGCGCGGCCAGTACGTCGAGCTGGCGTTGCGCCGCCAGGACCGCCGCGCCGCTTTGCGCAACCGACGCCTGGGCCTTCGCGTAGTCGGAGTCCGCACGCTCGACCAGCTGGTTCGAGACCGCGTCGTCCTTCACCAGCTCGCGGTAGCGCGTCTGGTCCTGACCGCTGCGCGTGAGTTCCGCGTTCGAGGCGCGCACTTCGGCCTGGTGCTGGTTGATCACCGCTTCCTGCAACGTGCGCCTCGCCTGCAACTCGTCGACCGCGGCGCGCGCGCTCGCAAGCTCCGCGTTGGCCTGGGCGAGCTTCGCGTCGTAGTCGCGCGAATCGAGACGCAGCAGCACCTGGCCCGCGTGCACGCGCTGGTTGTCCTGCACGGGAATCTCGGAGACGAAGCCGCTCACGCGCGGCGCCATCACAGTGACGTTGCCGCCCACGTAGGCGTCGTCAGTGCTCTCGACGAAGCGCAGCACGAAGGACCAGTAGCCGGCGGCAGCCGCCAGCACGAGAGCGACCGCGCCTAGCGCGAGACGCATGCGCGAGATGCGCGTACGCTCTCTCGCTTGCGTCGGCTCGACCGCGACGGGAGTGGAAGGACTCGACATGACGTTTACCTGTGCATATACACTTCTAAAGATGAAAAAAACGCCGCGATGGGAAGAAGCGCGACGCAACCCACAAACTCAATCGAAAACACTAAACCGCCCGAGTGATGCGAAACAACTCGCGCCGCAGCCACGCGGCGCGGCGTGCGCCAAAGCGGCGCTCGAATTCGTCCTGCGCCGCGCGCCAGTGTTCGTGCGCCGCGTCGAGCCGCGTACGGCCCACTTGCGTGAGCGCGAGGCGGCGGCGGCGTTCGCCGCGGTCCGGCGCATCGGCCACGAGCGCACCGCGCAACAGCGGCCGCAAGGCCCGCACGAGCGTGGTACGCTCCATCACCATCGAGCGCCCGAGTTCCGCCATCGTGAGGCTCGACGCGCGACCCAGCGCGCCAAGAATGCTGAACTGCGTGGGCGTGAGCCCCGCCGCGCTCAGGTGCCGCTCGTAAAGCTGCGACAGATGCCGAGCGGCCTGGCGTACGGCAAAGCAATCGTCGTGCTCGGGTGACTGGTAGATGTGCATATGCACAGATTAGTCGCCAATCAGGCCCCGAACAAGCCTTACGCGCGGCATCAGATTATGGTCGCAGCGACAATAATCGCGGCCAAGCTTTCAATTAGCCTTCATTTCAGAGGGCACCTCGTGCGTCACGTCGTCGAAAAACGCCGTGGCATGGTCGATGAACGCGCGCACCTTCGCCGGCAGCAGGGTGCGCGTGGTATAGGCAAGGCGGATCTCGATCTGCATATCGACGATCGGGAAGTCGTCGAGCACCGTCACGAACTTGCCCGCCTCGAGTTCCTCGCTTACGAGCGCGGTGGGGAGAATGCCGATGCCGAAGCCTTCCAGCACCATCTCGCGGTTGAACTCGGGGTTGTTCGAAGAGATTTCGTGGTGCAACGGCACGACGACTTCCTCGTCGCCGACCCGAAACGCGATCGTGGGCTTGCGCATGGAAGGCGGCATCGGCACGAACACGTGGTCGGCGAGGTCCGTGGGATGCTTCGGCGTGCCATGCGCTTTCAGATACGCGGGCGTCGTCACGAGCGCGAGCGGAATGCGCTCGAGCAGGCGCGTGACGGTCGATTCGTTGTTGAGCATGAACGGCAGCACGAGGCCGAGATCGTAGCCGTCCGCGATCAGGTCGACGGGGCGCTCGGTGAGGATCACGTCGAGCGTCACCTTGGGATGCGCGCGCTTGAAGCTGGCGATGAGCGGCACGAGCCGATTGACCGTGGCCGTGGTGTGCGCGACCAGGCGCAGCACGCCGCTCGCTTCGCGCGTTTGCACGGTGGCGTCGGCCTCCAGCGCGTCGAGGTCGTCGAGCACGCGGCAGCAGCCTTCGTAGAAGCGCTCGGCCGCCTCGGTGAGCGACACCGCGCGCGTGCTGCGATGAAAGAGCCGATTGCCAAGCCGCTTTTCGAGGCGCGCGATGGCGCGCGAGACGACGGGCGTGGTGAGGCTGTGCATGTCCGCGGCGCGCGTGAAGCTGCGCGCCTCGACGACGGAGCGGAAGATCCGCAGGCTGTCGATGTAGTCCATGGTCGTGAGGGGGATGGTGTTGGCGTAGCTTAACACCGGGGAACGCGCCCCACTCACGCATGACGATGGCGCGAATTGTCAGAACTGTGCGGTTGCCTGCACGCCGACCATCACGCGTGAGGTTGGGAAACCGTGAGGCTTGTAGATTGGCGTTCCCATGAAGAGGTCATAGCTCAAGCCCGCGTATTTCACCGGAATGCCGCCGCGAATGCCGATTACCGCGCCCGCGAGTTGGGTGCCTGCGAGGAACGCCGTGCCCGGCCCGAACACGTGGCCGTAGTCGATGCCTGCGTAGAGCGTCTGCCCCGTCTGGAACACGGGCCATTGCACCTCGTTGCGCCAGTAGAAGCCGCGCTCGGCGGCCAGCATCGTGTTGCCGTCGAAGCCGCGCACGGTGTAGCGGCTGCCGATGGTCAGGTCGTCGATATAGAACAGCGCGTCGTTGGTGAACTGGCCGTGCATGGTTCCCACATAAGCGAAGCGCTGCGAGCCGACGGCGAACGGCACCGAGAGGTTGGCGTCGAGCACAGCCATGTGGAAGCGATAGGTAGGACCGTTCGCGTACGGGTCGGGTGTCGCGCCAAAGCCCCCGATGCCCTGGCGATACGCCAGCGTGCCGTCGAACTGCGCCCCGCCGAAGTAGTGACGATCGGTTACCCCGAGTTCGAGGAACGTGTTGTTGCGGGCCTGCGTGGGGATGGTCGTGTCGTCGATAAAGCTGTCGCCAAACCGCTTCGAGAGCTGCAGATACCCACCGAGGACATCGTTCTGGCCGCGCGCGATGACACGCGCGAGACGCAGCGCGGCAGTCTGCGAATTGCCGCTCGATACGAACGTCTGGTTCACGCCCGCGATGTTCTGGTAGTACGTGTTCGTGTTGCCCGAGAGCGTGGCCGCCCAGTAGCCCCACGGCACCGAATACGAGCCATTGAAGCCGTGCGAGCCCAGTGACTTGTTGGCGAACGAGAGGTCCTGGTTCGCGCCTACCGTGAAGATGTCGTTCAGGCCGAGCGGGTTGTCGATGCCAAGACTCACGTTGCCCTGCCACTTGCCCGTGGCGTCGGTGCCTGAGTTGTCCACCGAGGCAACGAACGTCCACGGCTTGCCGCGCTTGAGCGTCACGACCACATCGCTTTCGCCGGGTGCGCCGGTTGGCTCGATCTGCATGTCGGCATCCTGACTTGCCACGCGCTTCATCTGCTCCAGGCCCTGCTCGAGGTCGCGCAGGTTCAGCAGCGCGCCGCTTCCGGTGGGGAATGCCGTTTTCCACGTCCCCCACGTCGACGGATCGGCCAGCCGCACATGGCGCACGACGCCAGGCACGAGCGCAAACCTCATGACGCCCGAGGACAGGTCCTGCTCGGGCATCAGCGCACGCGTGGTGATGTAGCCGCGCGAGAGGATCGCCTGTTGCAGGCCCTTCACCAGCACGTCCATCCCGGCCTTGCCGATGCATTGCCCCTGGTAGTGGTCGAGCCACTCGAGCGCGAAGGCGAACGGGTCCTGCGGCAGCGCGGACGCGCCCTGTTTTCGTATAGCGTCGGACAGCGCGGGCGGCACGTCGAGCGTGAACGTCTCGATGCGGAAACAAGGCGTCTCCTGCGGCAGCTCGGGGTACGCCTGCGCCTGCGGCACGGCCGAGCGCACGGCGGGTGTCTGGACGGTGGCCTCACGATGCTGCGCGTCGAGACGCTGTTGCTGCATCTGCTCGGTTTCCATGCCGCCCAGGTTTTGTGCCGGCACGTTGGGCGCGAGTGTGGCCAGGGCTGTGAGCGGCAGCGCGGCCAACCTCTTTCGAATATTCATGGTGATGATGGGGTGTGGAAACTCTCACCCCGCTACTTTTGGAGTCCTGAATTATTGAGATAGCGCCCCGTGCGCGGAGGCTGTTACTACGAATTCTGCAAATTCATTTGTCTCTGGTGACTACAGGCAACACCTCGGCTGCGGCCTGGGGTGTTGTTTCAACCAAAGAAGATGTTTTTCACCACCACGTATACGATAAAACCCATGGTGGCGACGAAGACTCAACACCAGAGAATTCTTTGCAATCGCGTCTTTAGCGATGATGCAATTGACGACCCCATATTCCAACCAAAGAGGAGGTTTTTCAGCTCCACATAATCGATGAAACCCATCATCGTCGTAAAGACGATCAGGCGTGCAGTTCGACTGCAACGCGATCGATTAGAATACGAGAACGGGAAGCAGGCATCACGTCACCATCTCGTCTGAGTTTGTCCGTGCTCAACGGAATATCCCGTGCTGCGCAGCTGTCTCAGGGATGGGACTGGCGCCTCACTGGGTCGAATAGATAGATACCGCCTGCGATGACCACGAGCATCACCAGCACAACGAGAAGTAGATTTCGCCATCCCCTGCGCGTTGCCGGAAGATCGCTTAGGCTCGCTCCCGCGCCCATTGATCCACTGAGGACTTCGAGAGCGATAAGCAGCAGTACAGCCATAATCATCGTCCCTTTCGCGATTCCACCAAAGAGCAGTTCAGCGAAATGACCGAGCCAAGTGGAGCGTCGTGGCCCTACTGATGGACGGCGAAACTCGGGATGTTTGTTGGAAAACATTGCAGTTGTCTGGACGCAGTTGTTTGTTGTACCGGTCGACGACGGAGCCGGAGTGTTCACGTCCGGCTACCCGGCGACGTAGTTGAGCTATCCGCTAACGGCGTTACGCCCTCTCCATAGGGAAACGATGCCCGCAAAGCAAAGACAGCCTGTCACTACCGGACTTGGGCCGGGTTGAGCAACCATTGTCAGAACGGTCATGCCAAGGTTCGTTAGAAACGCCCCTACTGCGATGCGCCAGACCAGTTTCGTACATCGGTACAAGCACCGTGCTAACAGGTAGTAGACGGCAGCGAAGGCAAGAACCATGACGACGGCGTTGACAGTTCCTGAAAAGCGTTGGATCGAAGTTGCCTGTTGCGGAAACGGGATAGAAGCACCACCTATCGCCAACATGACCGCCGCGACCACCTGGAGCACCGCCAAAATATAGAGCGCGACCTGCGCAACAGCGAACTTGTCTTCACCGACAAAGACGGTCGATTGTGACTCGATCATTTCTTTTCTCCTGGGTTGCAAGTTTCTTCGCAAGCTGATGTTCGTCGGTGTTAATGCTCGTGCCACTGTGCAACTGCCTGTTGTACAGAACAGCACACCCCGACACGTCCGCCGTTGTCGAATCCGGTTTTTCCCAGACGCCGCAAGCCCTCGCAGACCGCTTTGCCCTGATGCAGGTTTCCGTGCGCAATTTTTTGCCCCGATGCAGTTTCTGGCCTTGAGACGCGAGTTTGCCAGAGAACGTTTCTGGCCCATCTCAATTACATTGCAGCACGAAGTAACCTCATCCCGCCGGGTTTGACGGCGCGCGCAGCGCGACGGCAAACCCGGCGGAA
>NZ_JAMBPS010000073.1:0-28441 GCF_024206515.1 Paraburkholderia sp. CNPSo 3281
CCACGTGGCCCGATTTGAGCCCTTCCTGGTGGGCCGCGTTCGAGGCCCAGCTCCACGCGCTGCGCGACGCGGCCCACCAGGAAGGGCTCAAATCGGGCCACGTGGCGGGTCAGGCGCTCGGTTATCAGGCCGGGCACGAACAGGGCCGCCAGCAGGGCTTCGAGCAGGGCCAGGCCGAGGCGCGCGCGCAGGCCATGCAGCTCGCGCTGCTCGCGCGGCGTTTTAGCGACGCGCTCGAAACGGCGCAGGCCGGCGTGGCCGAGACGCTCGTGGAACTCGCGCTCGACATCGCGCAGCAGGTCGTGCGCCAGCACGTTCAGCACGACCCGACGGCGCTCGTCGCGGTCGCGCGCGAAGTGCTCGTGGCCGAGCCGCAGCTCGCCGGTTCCCCGCAGCTCGTGGTGAGCCCCGCCGATCTGCCGATCGTCGAGGCTTATCTGCTGGACGACCTTCAGGCGCGCGGCTGGAGCGTGCGCACCGACCCGACGATCGAGCGCGGCGGCTGCCGCGCGCAGGCCGCGACGGGCGAAACCGACGCCAGCATCCGCACGCGCTGGGAGCGCGTGACGGCCGCGCTCGGCAAGGCACGGCCATGGTGAACCACCCCCAGCCGCCGAGCCATCAGACCATCCACACGGGCGGTCTCACGCCGCTCGAGCAGGAACTCGCGCTCGCCTCGTTCGGCCCGCTCGCGAGCGACCCCGCGCAGCTTGGCGCGCTGCTCGTGGGCGACCTCGACATTCCGGGCAATCCGACCAGGCGCGAGGCACGCGAGCTGGGCGCCGCCGACGCGATCAACGCGATCGACGCCGCGCTTGCCGCGGATGCGGCCGATGCGCCGCCGGGCTTGACGGGCCTGACGGATCACGGCGCGCCGCTCGCGGCCGAAGTCCCGCCCGCGCCCTACGTGCCGCCGGCGAACTACGACCCGGCCAACCCGTTCCTGACCACGTGGAACGCGCAACTGCGCGGCGTGCGCGAGCGCAATGCGCTCGCCCTGCCGCTGCGCGGCTGCGGGCGTCTCACGCGCGCGGCGGGCCTCGTGCTCGAAGCCGTGGGGCTGCGCCTCGCCGTGGGCGCCGAGGTGATGATCGAACTGCCGCCGGGCAGCTCGCTGCCGATGGCCGAAGCGGAAGTGGTCGGCTTCGGCGGCGACAAGCTCTTCCTGATGCCGACGACCGAAGTCGCGGGCCTGTTGCCCGGCGCGCGCGTCTGGCCGCTGGAGACCGCGCCGATCGCCGACCCGAAGGCGGGTGCGAAGCGGCTGCCGGTGGGCTGGGGCATGCTCGGCCGCGTGGTCGACGCCTCGGGCCGCCCGCTCGACGGCCTGGGCCCCTTGAACACCGAAGCCGACGCGCCGCTCACCGCGCCCGTCATCAATCCGCTGAACCGCGAGCCGATCCACAAGGTGCTCGACGTGGGCGTGCGCGCGATCAACTCGCTGCTCACGGTCGGGCGCGGCCAGCGCATGGGCCTCTTCGCGGGCTCGGGCGTCGGTAAATCGGTGCTGCTCGGCACCATGGCGCGCGCGACCAGCGCGGAAGTCATCGTGATCGGCCTGATCGGCGAGCGGGGCCGCGAAGTCAAGGAATTCATCGAGCAGATCCTCGGCGTTGACGGCCTCGCGCGCTCGGTCGTCGTGGCCGCGCCTGCCGACGTTTCGCCGCTGCTGCGCTTGCAGGCCGCCGCGTACACGACGTCGCTGGCCGAATATTTCCGCGACCAGGGCAAGCACGTGCTGCTGCTCATGGACTCGCTCACGCGCTATGCGATGGCGCAGCGCGAGATCGCGCTTGCCATCGGCGAGCCGCCCGCGACCAAGGGCTATCCGCCTTCGGTGTTCGCCAAGCTGCCGGCGCTCGTCGAGCGCACCGGCAACGGCCCGGAGGGCGGCGGCTCGATCACGGCGTTCTACACCGTGCTCACCGAAGGCGACGATCAGCAGGACCCGATCGCCGACTCGGCGCGCGCGATTCTCGACGGCCATATCGTGCTCTCTCGCGCGCTCGCCGAAGCGGGACACTATCCGGCCATCGACATCGAGGCCTCGATCAGCCGCGCGATGACCGCGCTGATCGACGACCAGCATCTGAACCAGACGCGCGCGCTCAAGCAGATGCTTTCGCGCTACCAGCGCAACCGCGACCTCATCAACGTGGGTGCGTACGTGAGCGGGCGCGACGCCGTGCTCGACCGCGCGATCGCGCTGTATCCGCGCATCGAGGCCTTTCTTCAGCAGGGTTTTCGCGAAACCGCGAACTATGATCAGAGCGTCGAGATGCTCGGCCAGCTGATCGGAGCCAGGACATGACGAAACAGACCGCGCTGCAAACCTTGATCGGCCTCGCGCAAGACGACGTCGACGCCGCCACGCAAAAGCTCGGCCGCGTGCAGCGCGAGCGCGTCGAGGTCGAAAAGCAGCTTGAGGCGCTCATCACCTACCGCGACGAGTACCACACGCGTTTCACCGAATCGGCGCGCAGCGGCATGGCCGCGGGCAACGTGCGCAACTTCCAGGCGTTCATCGACACGCTCGACGCGGCGATCGAACAGCAGCGGCGCCTGCTCGAGCAGGCCACCGCGCGCGTGGACGCCGCCAAGCCCGAGTGGCAGCGCAGCAAGCAGAAGCTCGGCTCGTACGAAGTCCTGCAAACCCGCCACGACGATGTGCAGGCCAGCAAGGACGCCCGCCGCGAACAGCGCGACGCCGACGAGCATGCCGCCCGCGTGACGCGCATGCGCACGTCGCAACATCCGTAACACGTTTTCGAGGCCGCCAGCATGTCGCTCCTCTCTACCGTCTCCTCGCTGCTCGGCGCCGCCGCCGACGCGGTGACGGGCAATTCCGCATCGAACGCCGTGTCGAACACGGCGTCGAACTCCATCAGCCAGGCAGATGCCGCCAGCCAGGGCTTCGCGCAGACGCTGCAGCAGCAGATGAACGCACAAAGCGCGCAGGCCAGCCAGAACGCCCAGGCGGCGCAGAACCCGCAGTCGAATGCGTCCGCGCAGTCGAGCTCGAACGCGTCGAGCAGCAGCGCCTCGCAAAGCAGCAGCAGCACCTCGCAGACCTCTAGCTCTAGCTCGAACTCGAGCCAGGCCTCGCAGGGCACGTCGGGCGCCGATCGCCGCGGCGCCGCCGCGCGTGTCCAGCAAAAGCAGGCCGCCGACGCGGGCGCGCAAGCCGCCGCGGCGCAGGCCCAGCAGGCCCAGCAGGCGCAACAGGGCCAGCAGACCCAGGACGGCACGAGCACCGACGCGAACGCCGACGGCAGCCAGACGAGCAGCGACAGCACGCTCGCCGGCGTCGCCTCCTCCGCGGCAGCAGCGGCCGCCACGGCCGCCGCCGGGGCGGCAGGCGACGGCACGGCCACCGGCAGCGCCGCGAGCGGCAACTCGAAGTCGGTGCACGACGCCCTGCAAGCCGCGCTCGCGCAGCTGCGCGGCGGCGCGGGTACGCTCGCCACGCATGCGGTGAGCACGGCCGGCTCGGCGGCGAATGGCGCAACCCCATCCAGCACGGGCTCGGGTTCGAACATCGTCAGCAGCTTCGCGTCGCATTTGAGCGCGACCGCCCAAAGCAAGGCGTTCAGCACGGCCGCGAGCAGCGGCGCGAGCGCCGACGCGGCCAAGGGCGCCACGACCACCGCGACCGACGCCGCAAAGGCCGCCACCGACGCGCTCACGGCAGCGGCGCAGCAGCAGGCAGGCGCCGCCACGCAGACTGACGCAACGGCGAGCACCGCGACGACCGACGCGCTCGCCGCGACCCAGGCCGCAGCGGTCGCCGCCGCGACGGCCGCGCAGGCCCAGGCCGCCCAGGCGGCCAGCGCAACCGCGAATCCGGCGGCTGCGGCCGCCGCTTCCGCGTCGATCACGCCGCAGGTCGGCACGAACGCCTGGGAAGACGCGCTCAGCCAGAAGGTCGTGTTCCTCTCGAACGCGCACCAGCAATCGGCGGAACTCACGCTCAATCCGAAGGACCTCGGACCGCTCCAGGTCGTACTGCAGGTCTCGGACACCCACGCCCACGCCCTCTTCGTCTCGCAGCACCAGCAGGTGCGCGAGGCCGTCGAGGCGGCCCTGCCGAAGCTGCGCGAGGCGATGGAGCAAAACGGCATCGGCCTTGGCAGCGCAAGCGTGAGCGACGGCTTCTCGCGGCAGATGAACCAGCAGGCGCAGCAGGACGGCCGCGGTTCGGGCCGCTCCGGCGGTTCCGGTTCGGGCTCGGGCAGCACGCTCGCCGCAACGGACGCCGTGGACGACACGAGCAGCGTCACGAGCGTCACGACGCGCTCCGTCGGTCTGATCGACACGTTCGCCTGACCCTTTCTCCTCCCCCTGCCCGAACTGCCCGGCGCGTTCGGGCAGCGCAGCCGCGCCCAGCGGCTGCGTGCGCTGACATCGCGCCCCCGTGCAAGCGGCTTGCCGCGACGCGCAACAAAACCACGAGATAGCCGGAATTCCCCCGTCTATTCCTCCCATCGCTGAAAGGCAAAAGCCGGAACAATGCAGCATGCCCGGACTGACCACCAGGTCGGTGCCCCGGACCCTTGCAAGCATCCAGGCTGACTTTTCGACATGGCGACCACCACCGCATCCCAGCAAGCCGCGCCCCAGGGCGCGAAACCCGGACCGATGAAGCGCATTATCGTCATCGCGCTCATTGCGATCCTCGCCGCCGCCGCGGCGGGCGGCGCGACGTGGTTCTTCATGTCGCGCCACGCGGCGAGCGCGCCGGCCACGCCGGCCGCAGCGCCCCCGGCCGCGCCCGTCTACTACGCGCTCGAGCCGATGACCGTCAATCTGCAGTCCGACGACGGCGAATCGCACTACCTGCGCATCGGCCTCACGCTCAAGCTCGACAGCCAGGCCACCCAGGACGCGCTCGTCGCGCGCATGCCCGAGATCCGCAGCCGCCTGCTGCTCGCGCTCTCGAACAAGCATCCGTCCGACCTCGCGCCGCTCGACGGCAAGCGGGCGCTCGCCACGGAACTCGCCGTGCTGATCTCTCAGCCTGCGGGCGCGAACGAGAAGCCGATGCACGTCGACGACGTGCTGTTCACCGAATTCGTCGTCCAGTGAGCGTGGCTGACATGATTCCCGCGATGGAGGGCCAGTCATCATGACGATGGGTCACGACGAGTTCATGTCCCAGGAGGAGGTCGATGCCCTCCTCAAAGGCGTCACCGGCGAAGTCGATTCCGATTCGGGCGGCTCCGATAACAAGGGCGTCCGGCCCTACAACATCGCGACGCAGGAACGTATCGTTCGCGGCCGGATGCCCGGCCTCGAAATCATCAACGAGCGCTTTGCGCGCCTGTTGCGCGTCGGCGTCTTCAACTTCATGCGCCGCACCGCCGAAATTTCGGTCGGTCCGGTGCGCGTGCAGAAGTACAGCGAGTTCACCCGCAACCTGCCGATCCCAACGAACCTGAACCTCGTACACGTGAAGCCGCTGCGCGGCACGTCGCTGTTCGTGTTCGACCCGAACCTCGTGTTCTTCGTCGTGGACAACCTGTTCGGCGGCGACGGGCGCTTTCACACGCGCGTGGAAGGCCGCGACTTCACGCAGACCGAGCAGCGCATCATCGGCAAGCTGCTCAATCTCGTGTTCGAGCACTACATGTCCGCGTGGAAAAGCGTGCGGCCGCTGCAGTTCGAATACGTGCGTTCTGAAATGCATACGCAGTTCGCAAACGTTGCCACGCCCAACGAGATCGTGATCGTTACGCAGTTCTCGATCGAATTCGGGCCGACGGGCGGCACGCTGCACATCTGCATGCCCTACTCGATGATCGAGCCGATCCGCGACGTGCTCTCCTCGCCGCTGCAAGGCGAAGTGCTCGACGTGGACCGCCGCTGGGTGCGCGTGCTCTCGCAGCAGGTGCAGGCCGCCGAAGTCGAGCTCACGGCCGACCTCGCGCAGGTGCCCGTCACGTTCGAGCAGATCCTGAACATGAAGAAGGGCGACGTGCTGCCCATGAACATCGCGGAGCACATCACCGCCAAGGTGGACGGCGTGCCCGTGATGGAGTGCGGCTACGGAATTTTCAATGGTCAATACGCGTTGCGGGTCCAGAAGATGATCAGCGCAGCCGACACGATGAAGGAAGGTGGATATGAGTGACATCAACGGCACGAGCGCAGACGAGCCGGTGCTCGACCCGGGTTTCGACGCCGCGGTGCAGGAAGCGGGCGGCGACTCGATGGACGACTGGGCGAGCGCGCTTGCCGAGCAGAACAGCAACGAAGCGCCCGCCGCGCAACCGACGGCCGTGTTCCAGCCGCTCTCGAAGGTCGATTCGACCAGGACGGCCAACGACATCGACATGATTCTGGACATCCCCGTCCAGATGACCGTGGAGCTGGGCCGCACCAAGATCGCCATCCGCAACCTGCTGCAGCTCGCGCAGGGCTCGGTCGTGGAACTCGACGGCATGGCCGGCGAGCCGATGGACGTGCTCGTGAACGGCTGCCTCATCGCCCAGGGCGAAGTGGTGGTCGTGAACGACAAGTTTGGCATCCGTCTCACCGACATCATCACGCCGTCCGAGCGGATCCGGAAGCTGAACCGATGAAACCCCAGGCTGTTCCCGGCGCCGCTTCTGGCACCGCCTCTGGCGCCGCTTCTGGCACCAGCACGCAGCGCACGCGGAAGTCCCGCGGCGCGCGCGTGCTGCGATTCTCGTGGCGCCTCGCCGTACACCTCTCGCTCGCCGGCGCCGCCGTTTTTGCGGTCATGACCGCGCGAGCCGCCGACCTTCAGGCAGTCAACGAAGCCACGCGCGCGGCATCGGGCGCTTCCGGCGCCTCCGCCGTGATCGCCGGCAGCGCGGTCCCCGCGCTCGGCTTCGGCGCGGTCGTGCAGACGGTGCTGGGTCTGGCGCTCGTGATCGCCGTGGTGTTCGGCTGCGCCTGGCTCGCGCGGCGTCTCGGCCTGCAAGGCGGTCCGAAGAACGCGCTCGTGAAGACCGTGGGCGGCGCATCGCTCGGCGGCAAGGAGCGCGTGGCCGTAGTCGAGATCGGCGACACCTGGCTCGTGCTGGGCGCCGCGCCCGGCAACGTGCGCCTGCTCCACACGCTGCCCGCGGGCGAACTTCCCGCAGGCGCCGCGGCGGCCGCTCCCAACGCCCCCGCCCTCTCGGGCACCTTCGCACAGCGCTTTCGTGACGCGCTGAAAAGCGAGGCGAACAAACGCATCCACGCGCGTTTCATGCGTCACGACGGCGGAGCGCAGTAAATGCACGGCAGTTCCCTTCATGCGCCGAACGCAGGCGGCGATGTCCGCGCGCGCGCGGCTACCCTCGCGAAGATCGCCAGAACGGCGCTCCCGTTCGCGCTGATGCTCGGCGCGGGCGCCTTCGCCCTCGCGCTGCCGCACCTCGCGCACGCTCAAGCGGCACAGCCAGCGGGCCTGCCCGCCTTCAACACGAGCCCGGGCCCCAACGGCGGCACGACCTATTCGCTGAGCGTGCAGACGATGCTGCTGCTCACGATGCTATCGTTCCTGCCGGCGATGGTGCTGATGATGACGAGCTTCACGCGCATCATCATCGTGTTTTCACTGCTGCGCCAGGCGCTCGGCACGACGACCACGCCGCCCAACCAGGTGCTCGTGGGGCTCGCGCTCTTTCTCACGCTGTTCGTGATGTCGCCGGTGCTCGACAAGGCTTACAACGACGGCTACAAGCCATTCTCGGCCGGCACGATCTCGATGGACGACGCCGTGGCGCGCGGTGTGGCGCCGTTCAAGACCTTCATGCTGCGCCAGACCCGCGAGTCCGACCTCGCGCTCTTCGCGCGCATCTCGCATGCGGCGCCCATGCAGGGACCCGAGGACGTGCCGCTCACGCTGCTCGTGCCCTCGTTCGTCACGAGCGAACTGAAGACGGGCTTCCAGATCGGCTTTACCATCTACATTCCGTTTCTCATCATCGACCTGGTGGTGGCGAGCGTGCTCATGTCGATGGGTATGATGATGGTCTCGCCCGCGACCATTTCGCTGCCCTTCAAGCTCATGCTGTTCGTGCTGGTGGACGGCTGGCAACTGCTGATCGGCTCGCTCGCGCAGAGCTTCAGCTAAGGAGTCTACGATGACACCCGAAATGGTCATGACGATCGCCCACGAGGCAATGTACGTCACGCTTCTGCTTGCCGCACCGCTGCTGCTCGTGTCGCTCGGCGTGGGTCTCGTGGTGAGCCTTTTCCAGGCGGCCACGCAGATCAACGAAACCACGCTCTCCTTCATCCCCAAACTGATCGCCATTGGCGTGACGCTCGTGATCGCCGGTCCGTGGATGCTCTCGACGATGATCGATTACATGCATCGCATGTTCACGAGCATCGTCTCGGTCGCGGCGGGCTAGCGCACCGCATTACCGCGCCGCCGCGCAGTTTTTGGGCTCGCTCCATGTTCACTGTCACCTACGCGCAGCTCAACGCCTGGCTCACGGCGTTCCTCTGGCCGTTCACGCGCATTCTCGCGCTCGTGGCGGTCGCGCCCGTGCTGGGCAGCCGCTCCGTGCCGACGCGCGTGAAGATCGGCCTCGCGGGCTTCATCACGCTGATCGTCGCGCCCACACTTGGCGCCATGCCGCAGGTCACGGTGTTTTCCGCCGCGGGCGTGTGGATTCTCGTCAACCAGTTCCTGATCGGCGTGGCGCTCGGCTTCACGATGCAGCTCGTGTTCGCGGTCGTCACCGCGGCGGGCGACATGATGAGTCTCGGCATGGGCCTGGGCTTCGCGAGCTTCTTCGACCCGCAGGCCAACACCAGCTCGCCCGCACTCTCCTCGTGGCTGAACATGATGGCGATGCTCGCCTTCCTGGCGTTCGACGGCCATCTGCAGATGATCGCGGCGCTCGTCGCCACGTTCCAGACGCTGCCGGTTACGGCGAGCGTGCTCGGCGCCTCGGGCTGGCAGCTGATCGCCAACTATGGCACGACGATCCTCACCTCTGGCCTGCTGCTCTCGCTGCCGGTCGTGGTCGCGCTTCTCATCACCAACCTTTCGCTCGGCATTCTGAACCGCGCGGCCCCGCAGATCGGTATCTTCCAGATCGGCTTCGCACTCACGATGCTCGTGGGCATGCTGCTCGTCCAGCTCATGATGCCGAACCTCATTCCCTACTTCGCGCGACTGTTCGACAGCGGCATCGACCAGATGGGGCGTCTGGCCGACGCGCTGCGCCCGCCGGGTTGAGACGGATTACGCCGACGCGAATGGGGCAATAAAAAAGCGGACCGAAGTCCGCTTTTTTTCGACCGCTCAGTGCCTCGCAATCAAGGGTTGATGTACTGGAACAGCGAGAGATTCTGCGTGGCGGCAAAGCTTTTCTGCGAAGCCGTGAGCGCATTCGACAGCTGCTCGAACTGGCTGATCGCGGCCACCGTGTCGGTGCTCGTGAGGTCGGAGAGGTTCGACGTGACCTGCAGCGAGTTGGTCGACGTGACCGTTTGCAGCGCCTTCACTTCCTGCTCGCGGCCGCCCACGGAAGCCTGCACCGTGATCACGTTCGACAGCGAGTTGCCGATCTGCGTGA
The DNA here is from genome assembly GCF_024206515.1 of Paraburkholderia sp. CNPSo 3281. Taxonomy (NCBI): domain Bacteria; kingdom Pseudomonadati; phylum Pseudomonadota; class Betaproteobacteria; order Burkholderiales; family Burkholderiaceae; genus Paraburkholderia; species Paraburkholderia sp. CNPSo 3281. Next base: position 9,546 of record NZ_JAMBPS010000073.1, read on the forward strand.
GGCCGGTGTTCAGCGCGTTGTTGAGGTTGGCGACCGCGGCGGTGGAGCCGCTCGTGGGCGTATTCAGCGCAGCGATGATGCTGTCGATGCTCGCGAACACGTCCGTGTTCTGCGACGCCGTGGCGGGCGTGACCGAGAACGAGTCGCCCGCGGCGGGCGTACCCGACATCGTCACGCTCATGCCAGAGCCGAGCGAGATCGCATTGCCTGCGGTGTAGTTGGCCGGCGTCGTCGTCGTCGCCGGGCTGACGCTGTTGTCGGTCACCGTGTAGGTGAGCGCGCCCGTGGTCGCGTCGGTCGCGAACGCGATCGAGTAGTTGTCGTTGTTGGTCGCCTTGGTCGGGTCCGTCACCGTCACGCCGCTGATCACGCCCGTGCCCGTGTTCGACGAACTGCCCGAGGCCACGTTGGCCGAACCCACGGCCTGCACGCTCTGGAACACCGTCGTGCCCGTGTCGCCGACCGCGATGTTGCGCGTGCCGGCCACCTGCATCACACGCTGGCCCGCGTCGCCGTTGTAGGTCACGCCGCCGCCCGACTTGTTCGAGAACACCTGCGAGGTGCTCTGAAAGCCGGAGAAGATGTAGTTGCCCGCGCCGTCCGTGGTGTTGGCGAGCGAGAGCAACTGGTTGCGGTCGCCCTGCATCTGCTGGGCGATCGCCTGGCGCGCCTGGTCGGTGAGCGAGCCGTTCTGCGCTTCGATGATGAGCGAGTGGATGCTCTGCATCGTGCTCGTCACGCTCGAGAGCGTCGTGTCCTCGAGCTGCAGCGCGGTGAGCGCCGTGGTCTGGTTCGACGAGTACTGCGTGAGCGTCGCGCTCGTCGCGGAAAGCGTCACGGCCTGCGCGGCGCCGAGCGGATTGTCGGCCGGGTTCGAAATCGCCACGCCGGTCGAGATCTGCTGCTGGACCTGAAGGAGCTGGGACTGCTGGTTCTCCATCGTCGACAGACTGGAGGAAAAAATCTGGGAAGTCGCGATACGCATGGGTCAGCGCCTCACTGAAAAATGCCGAGCAGGGTCTGGAACAGCGATGCCGCCGTCTGGATCACCTTGCTGTTGGCCTGATAGAGCTGTTGATACTGCAGCAGGTTCGCGGCTTCCTCGTCGAGGTTCACACCCTGCACCGACTGCTGCTGCGAAGTGAGCTGCGTCACGAGCGACTGCTGCGACGTGTTCGACGCCTGCAGCTGGCTAGCGGTGTTGCCGATCGAGTTGACGTAGTTCGCATACGCCGTGGTCAGCGTGGTCGATCCCGTGTACGCCGTGCTCGACGTGAGGTTCGCGATCGCGAGCGCGTTGCGGCCGTCCTGCGTGCCGCTCTTGTTGCCCGCCACCGTGAACGTGTCGTTGTTCGAGGGCGTGCCGGTCATCGTGAAGCTTGCGTTCGTGACGGTGCCCGTGGAATCCATGATGGCGATCGTCGCGCCCGTGGTGGCGTCGTAGCTCACCGGCGTCGTGTTGCTCGTGATCGTGTACGTTGTCGGCGTGCTCGAGCCGGCCACGGTGACCTGCACCTTCGAACCGACGGGGAAACCGCTCAGCGTACCGGTCGTGGTGCTCGTCGAGGCGTATGAGAGCGTGACGGGCAGCGCGCTGGTCGAGTAACCTGCGCCGACCGTGCCCTGCGACACCGTGGCCGTGCCTGCGTTCTTCGTGGACGCCGACACAACGACCGGCGTGGCCGCCGCGATGGCCGCGGGGTCACTGGTCGCGACCGAGAAGCTTGCGAGCGCGCCGGCCGTCGGCTGGAGCATGAACGAGTCGCCCGCGCTCACCGTGCCCGAAGGCGTAATCGAGAAGCCGCCGATCGTGATCGGCGCGGTGCCGTTCGGCTGGGTCGCGACCAGCGAGTTCGTCGTCGTGTCGGTGAGGTTCCAGTTCGTGCCGTCGTAGCTCAGCTTGTAGTTATCGGTGAGCGGCTGCGTGCTGTTCGTGAGCGTCGCGCTGACCGTGGTCTGCGCGTCGGGGTTCGTCGAGCTGGCCGTGACGAGCGGGTTGCCCACCGTGAACAGATTGCCGCCCGCGCCGCCCGAGAGCGTGAGGCCGAGTGCGTTCTGCGAGTTCACCTGCGCGGCGAAGCTCGTCACGATCGCGCCCAGCTGCGACTCCGCCGGATCGAGCGTGCTCGAGACGAACGAAACCAGGCCGCCCACGGTGCCGCCCTGCAGCGCGGCTGACGACAGGACCTGCGGCGTGCCTTGCGATGCGGGGCTCGCGCCGTTCAGGCCCTGCCACGTCACGTCGAGCTCCGAGGGGTTGCTGCTCGACGGCTGCGTGCCGAGGTTGTAGCTCTGGCTGCTCACCACGAGCGGCTGGCCGTTGCCGAGGAACACGCTGTAGCCGGTGCTGCCCTGCACGACCTGAACGCCGACCAGCTTCGAGAGATTCGCCACGGCCTGATCGCGCTGATCGAGCAGCTGGTTCGGCTGCTGGCCGCCCGAGCTCGCGGACGTGATCTGCGCGTTGAGACTCGCGATCTGCTGCGTGTAGGTGTTGATTTGCGAGACCGAGCTCGTGAGCTGCGTGTTCACGCTCTGGCGCATCGAGTCGTACTGCTGGCTCGCGGCGTTGATCTGGGTGGCGAGCGTCTGCGCGTCGGAGAGCACGGTTTGCCGCGCTGCGGTATCCGAAGGCGAATTCGAGACGTTCTGCAGGCCCGTGAAGAAGTTCGTGATCGCGGTGGCGATGCCCGAGGTCGGGCTGCCCACGAGGTTCGAGAGCTGCGTGGCGAGGTTGTACGAAGCCGTGTACGAACTGCTGGCCGTCTGCGCATTGTTGACGGCCGTCGTGAGGTACTGGCTGTAGGCGCGCTGCACGGTGGCGGTGGTGACGCCGCTGCCGAGATAGCCGTTCGACGTGTACTGGCCTGCCGATTCCTGGTACACCGGCGTCTCGACGGTGTACCCCGCGGTCGTCGAGTTGCTGATGTTCTCGCCGGTGGTCGAGATACCAATCTGCGCCGCCTGCAGGCCGCTCAGACCGATCGAGAAAATGTTGGACATGCGTAATCCTCGAAAGCGGCCTGCCCCCCTGGCAAACCGCGTGGTGTACTCACGGTATAACGGCAACGCACTGCAAAAATTGAGCGCCCGATGGGCGCGAAAACGTTAGCGAGCGCGTGCGTGCGCGCCCGCCGCGCGGCGGGCAAACCGGCGCAACATGCGCTGCGCCGGCCAGGGTGCTGCGGATCGTGCGGGTGACGCTGTAACGCTCAGGCACGCGCGAGCGCGCGGCGCTTCATCTCGAGCTGCGTGATATAGCGCTGCAGCGTGTTCTCGGCCGAGCCGGGCAGCGCGTCGAAGCGAAAGCCCATGTGATAGCGGCGGTCGCCGTTGGGCAGGTCGATGAAGCGCAGCACGACGAGCGCGAGATCGACGCGCAGCTTGCCGTGCGCGCGCAGGTCGAGCTCGACGTCGGGCAGCACGAGCCCCATGGCGAGATCCGCCACGCGCTCTTCGGTCGTACGCAGCCCGAGGCCGCCGAGCGAGAGGTCATGCACCTCGTACGCGAAGCGCGGGCCGCCGCTCGGCAGGTCGCCGCGGCAGATGCACGGCTCGAGCACGGGCGTGTCGACGCGGAAGTACTCGCGCCGCTGCACGTAGAACAGCACTTCGGGGAAATCGGCTTCGAACGCGGGGCGCCCTTCGAACTCGGTGCGCCGCGGCGTGGCCGTATGGAACTCCACGCGCACGCCGTCGGGCGACGCGTGGAACTGGCACTCGGGCGCGGCGAGCACGCCCGTGTTCTGCTCGGGGATCGCGCCCCAGTCGAACACGAAAGTGCGCTCGCGTCCGTTGACGGCCAGAATGCGCGTGACGAGCTGTCCGCCGCGATACTGGAGGGTCAGGAAGTCGCCGCGATTGACGAGATTGCGTAGCTGGACGCCGATCTCGAGCGGATTGCGGCGCCCAAAGTCGTGGGAGCCTTCCGCGCCCTCGCCTGCTTCCTGTGGATTCGACTGAACGGTATTCATCGGCCTGCCGGGAATTCGTGAACGTGCCGGCGCGAGAGCGGACCCTTTCCGCACGCGCCGTTCGGGCGGTCCGACCGCCCGGATTGCTTTTCCATCTCGTCTGCTTTAGCGGCAGACATTGCGAAAAATTTAGGGATTGGGCGTAAAAAAAATATGCCTTTTCCCTGCATGAAACACGCGTGTGCAGCTTCTTCCGGCAACTGCGCCGAGGCAACGTTTGCACTTGCCTAATTGACGTCAACCGCGGCGCCGGCCGTCGAATCGATCGTCAGGCCATCCGCTGCATGATGGTGAGCAGCTTTTTCGCATAGTGCGGGTCGGTGGCGTAGCCCGCGCGCTGCATGCCGTGCGCGAAGCTTTCCGCGCTCTTCGAGCCGTTGATCACCGACGCGTAGCGCGGGTTGCTCTTGAGCAGCGTGGCGTAGTCGGTCATCGCGTCTTCGTACGAGTCGTAGGCGCGGAACTTCTCCACCACACGATGCGGCTGGCCGTTCACGTACTCGGTCGTGACCGTCGAGACGGTCTTGCCGGTCCAGTCCTTGCTCGCCTTGATGCCGAACACGTTGTGGCTCGCCGAGCCGTCGGCGTTCTTGATCTCGCGCTTGCCCCAGCCCGATTCGAGCGCCGCCTGGCCGAGAATGAAGCGCGCCGGAATACCCGTGGTCGAGCTGGCCTGCTGCGCGGCGTTGGCGAGCTTGTCGACGAAGGCGTCCACGGAGGCGTCGCCGTTGCCCTTGATCGGCGGCGTGAGCGCGCTGTTGCCGCTGTAGCCCGAGCCGTTGGCGAGCGCGCCGTTGGCGGCAGCGTTGCCGTAGGCGCGGCCGAGCGCGTTGAGCATCGCGAGGTTGCCCTCGTTCGCGTCCTTGCCCGAAAGCCCCGAGATCGCGCCCGCCACGCCGCCTGCACCGCCGGCGCCATCGGCACCGGCCGCGCCGCCCATGCTGCGCATGAGCTGCTTGAGCATCGCGTTCGCCACGCCAATGCCCTTGTTCGACATCTGCTGGGCGAGCTGCTGGTCCATCATCGAAGTGAACTGGGCGCCGTCGTGCGAGTCGAGCGGGCCGTCGTCGGGCGTCGCTTCGCGCATGCTCTTGAGCATCATCTGCGTGAAGACCGCGTCGAACTGCTTCGCGGCCATCTTCACGCCCTGCTGGGGCGAGGCGTTCGCCGCGGCGCGCATCGAGTCGAAGCCCTGCACGTCGAGCGCGAAGCGGTTGGTGAGGTCGAGGCTGCCGCCGCCGATGTTCTTCGTATTATCCAAGTTACACCCCTTAGATGATCTCGAGGTCGGCGCGCAGTGCACCCGCCGCCTTCATCGCCTGCAGGATCGACATCAGATCCGCCGGCGTAGCGCCCAGCGCGTTGAGCGCTTTCACGACCTCGGCGAGATTGGCGCCCGCCGTGACGAGCTTGAGCGATCCGTTGTCCTGCTTCAACTGGATCTGCGACTGGCGCGTCGCCACCGTCTGGCCGTTGGAGAACGCGCCGGGCTGGCTTACCGCCGTCTGCGTGTTCACGACGACCGAGAGATTACCGTGCGCGACCGCGCAGCTCTCCAGCGTCACCATCTGGTTCATGACGATCGAGCCGGTGCGCGCGTTCAGGATCACCTTCGCGGCCGGCGTGGCCGGATTCACGTTGAGGTCCTGGATCTGCGCGATGAAGCCCACCTGCGACCCCGGATCGGCCGGCCCGTGCACCTGGATCGTGCGGCCGTCGAGCGGCGAGGCCGTGCCCGGGCCGAACATGTTGTTGACGGCCGAGACGATGCGCTGCGTCGTGTCGTAGTCCATGTCGTTGACGGTCAGCGTGAGCAGACCGCCTTGCTGCGAAACCGGCGAGATCACCGAGCGCTCGACGATCGCACCGCCCGCGATGCGGCCCGCGGCGAGCTGGTTCACCTGCACCTTGCTGCCGTTGGCCGAGGCGCCCGCGCCGCCCACGGCCACGTTGCCCTGCGCGAGCGCGTAGACCTGGCCGTCGGCGCCCTTGAGCGGCGTGAGCAGCAGCGTGCCGCCGCGAATGCTCTTCGCGTTGGCGAGCGACGACACCGTGATGTCGATCTGCTCGCCCGGCCGCGCGAACGGCGGCAGCACCGCCGTCACCATCACCGCGGCGACGTTCTTCAGCTGCATGTTGTTGAGCGTCGACGAGGAACCCGACGAACTCGACGTGTTGTTGATCGAGATGCCGAGGTTCGCGAGCATGTTCGCGAGCGTCTGCGTCGTGAACGGCGCCTGGGTCGTCTGGTCGCCGGTGCCGTCGAGACCCACCACGAGGCCGTAGCCGATCAGCGGGTTGTCGCGCACGCCCTGGAAGGTCGCGAGGTCTTTCACGCGCTCGGCGCGCGCCGGCGTCGCGTAGGCGACGAGTGCGCCGCAGGCCAGCACGAAGCCGAACGCCACGCCGAGTGCGGCGAGCACGTCCTTCACGCGCGAGCGGCGCGAACGATGGAAGCGGATCTTCACCATGGCGCGATGTTCAGGAAAAAGCGTTGCAGCCAGCCCATCGTCTCGGCTTCGTCGATCACGCCTTTCGCGGAGTATTCGATCTTCGCGTCGGCGACGTCGGTCGATAGCACGGAGTTGTCTCCGGCAACGGTGTTCGGATTGACGACGCCGGAGAAGCGCACGTATTCGTTGCCCTGGTTGATGAGCATCTGCTTCTCGCCGGAGACGACGAGATTGCCGTTGGGCAGCACGTTCGTCACGGTCACGGTGATGACGCCCGTGAACGTGTTCGAGGCGTTCGCGCCGCCCGTGGCGTCGAACTGGTTCGCGCCTGTCGTATTCAGGTTCGCGCGGTTGAAGAAGCCCGGCAGGAAGTTCGCGGTGCCCGAGAAGCTCGCGCTGGTGCCGCGCTTGGTGGCCGCGCCCGATGATTTGGTCGCGTTGATGTTTTCGGAGATGACGATCGTGAGGATGTCGCCGGTATTGCGCGGACGCTGGTCCTCGAAGAGCGGCCGTCCCGCGTAGCCGGGATTGTAAATCGCGCCCGGCGAGGTATTCACGGGCGGCGGAGGCGGCACGGCCGTCATGGGCTGCTGCGTGATCGGCTGCCGGTTGGGTAGGTAGGCGCAGCCCGCCAGCATCGCGAGCGCCACAGCCGCCGCGAGCGCCCGGGGATTGCCCGGATGCCGCGCGCGGATGCGAGGATGGTTTCGAACGGACTGCGACATATTCTTCACCGACTTGATTAACCAGGGACTCGACCTCAGACCTGCATCTGGCTGAGGGTTTGCAGCATCTGGTCAGAAGTGGTGACCGCCTTGCTGTTGATTTCGTAGGCGCGCTGCGTCTCGATCATGTTCACGAGTTCTTGCACGACGTTCACGTTCGACGATTCGACGTAGCCCTGGTTGAGCGTGCCCGAAGCGTTCTGGCCCGGCGTGGAAACCGTGGGCGTGCCCGACGAAGCCGTTTCCGACAACAGGTTCTGCCCGTTCGACTGAAGGCCGGTCGGGTTGATGAACATGGCGAGCTGCAGCGTGCCGATGGTCGTGTTGTTGCTCGAGCCCGGCGTCGTGACCGTCACCACGCCGTCGCTGCCGATGGTGAGCGAGGTGGCGTTGGCGGGCACCGTGATCGCCGGGATCACCTGATAGCCGCTCGCCGTCACGAGCTGGCCTTGCGAGTTGGTCTGGAACGAGCCGTCGCGCGTGTAGGCCGTCGTGCCGTCGGGCATCTGCACCTGGAAGAAGCCCGCGCCGTTGATCGCCACGTCCTTCGAGTTGCCGGTCTGCTGCAGATTGCCCTGCGTGTAGAGACGCTCGGTTGCCACCTGCTGCACGCCCGTGCCCACCTGGCTGCCCGAAGGCAGTTCGGTTTGCTGGGTCGAGTTCGCACCCGGCTGACGCAGCGTCTGGTACATGAGGTCCTCGAACACGGCGCGCGAGCCCTTGAAGCCATTGGTGCTCACGTTCGCGAGGTTGTTCGAAATCACGTCCATTTGCGCCTGCTGGGCGTTCATGCCGGTGGCGGCGATGTAGAGCGATCGGTTCACGGTGTCTTTCTCCCGGTCCTGCCTCGCGCGCGGCGCGAGGCGGCCTTCATTTAACTTGAAATGGCTTAGCTGAAGTTGAGCAGCTGGTTCGCGCTCTGCTCGTTCTGGTCGGCGTTCGAGAGCAGCTTGGTCTGCATCTGGAACTGGCGCGCGTTGGTGATCATCGAGACCATCGCCGCCACCGGGTTCACGTTGCTGCCCTCGAGCGACTCGGTCGCGACCTGCACGGTCTGGTCCGCGTCGGCGGGGTTGCCGTCCGACGTGTGGAAAAGACCGTCGTCACCGCGCGTGAGCGCACCCGACGGCGGGTTGACGAACTTGATCTGGTCGATCATGGCGATCGCGTTGGCGGGGCTGCCCGGCGCAATGGCCGAAACCGTGCCGTCCTTGCCGATCGTGATCGCCGAACCGGGCGGCACCGCGATCGGGCCGCCGCCGCCGATCACCTGCAGGTTGGCGGCCGTGACGAGCTGGCCGTTTTCATCGACGTGGAGGTTGCCCGCACGCGTATAGGCCTCGTTGCCGTCGGCCGTCTGCACGGCCATGAAACCCTGGCCCTGGATCGCGATGTCGAGCGGGTTGCCGGTATGCGAAATCGCACCGGGCGTCATGTCCGAGCCAGGCGTCGCCGAGAGCACGTAGGTGCGCGTGGTCTGGTCGTTCACCGTCGAGCCGTCGCCGAACGACATCGGCACGGCGCGAAAGTTGGCGAGCTGCGCGCGAAAGCCCGTGGTCGAGACGTTCGCGAGGTTGTTCGCGACGACGGCCTGCTGCTCGAGCGCCTGGCTCGCGCCCGTCATCGCGGTATAAATCAGTCGGTCCATGATGTGCCCGGTACGTGGTTAGACGCGTTACATCTGCAGCAGCGTCTGGTCGACGGTCTGCTGCGTCTTGATGGTCTGCGCGTTCGCCTGGTAGTTGCGCTGGGCCGTGATCAGGTCGACGAGCTGGTTCGTCAGGTCGACGTTCGACGCTTCGAGCGCGCCGCCCGTGAGCGTGCCGTGGTTCGTACTGCCCGGCGTGGAGACCTGCGCGACGCCCGATGCCGCCGTTTCCTGGAACTGGTTGCCGCCCAGGTTCACGAGGCCGTTCGGGTTGTTGAAGTTGGCGAGCACGATCTGGCCGAGCGCCATGGTCTGGCCGTTCGAGTAGTTGCCGGTGATGGTGCCGTCCGCGCCGATCGAGAAGTTCGAGAGCGTGCCGCTCGCGTAGCCGTCCTGGGCGAGGTTGTTCACGCCGTTGGCCGAGCCGTACTGCGTCGTGCCCGCGAGGTCGAGCGTAAGCGGCTGGGGCGTCGTGGAGCCGTCCGCCGGGTTGATGCTGAAGGTGAACGACGTCGTGCCGTTGCTCGACACGGTGGTGTTGGTCGGATCCGCCGTGATGCTCTGCAGCGCGCCGGACGAGCTGAACTGCGCCGTACCGAGCTTTTCCACCGAGCCGGCCTGACCGGCATACACGGTCCACTGGCCGCTCGTCGCGTCTTTCGCGAAATACATGTTGACCGTCTGGGTGCCGCCGAGCGTGTCGTAGGCCGTGACCGACGTCGAATACGTGTAGCTCGACGAGTCGGTTGCGCTGAAGGGCGTCGTGGTCGGCGTCGTGGCCTGCGCGTTCAGGTTCAGCTGCGCCGTAATGTTCTTGGTCGCAACCGGCGCGATGTTGGTGGTCGGCACCTGCAGCGGCACGGTTTGCGCCGTATTGACCACGCCCGTCGAACTGGCGGCATAGCCCATCAGGTCATTGCCCGACGCGTCGGTGATAAAGCCGTTCTTGTCGAGCTGGAACACGCCGTTACGCGAATACGTGATCGTGCCGTTGTTCGACATCTGGTAGAAGCCGTTGCCGTTGATCGCGACGTTCAGCGCCTGGCCCGTCGTGCTGATCGTGCCTTGCGCGAAGTCCTGCTGCACGGTCTGGAGCGACGCGCCGAGGCCGATCTGGTTGCCCACCGACGTCGCGATGGTGTTCGCGTAGACGTCGGCGAACTGCGCCGTGCTCTGCTTGAAGCCAACGGTGTTCGCATTGGCGATGTTGTTGCCGATCACGTCGAGGTCGTTCGACGACGCGGCGAGGCCGCTCAATCCTTGCTGGTAGCCCATGTTTGTCTACTCCGCCTTTATCGTGTTCAGAGAATGGCGCCGACGCTCGAAAGCGCGACCGTTTTGCCGTTGGCGAGCGAGAGGCTCGCCGTGCCGTCCGACTGCTGGACCACGCCCTGCACCTGGCTCGCGACGAGCGCGGTTGCCGTGGCGGACTGACCGTTGGTCGTCGCGCTGGCGGTGATCGTGTAGGTGCCGTCGGCGACCGTGTTGCCCGAGCTGTCCTTGCCGTTCCAGGTGACCGGCACGGTGCCGGCCGACTGCGCGCCGAGGTCGAGCGTGTTGACGACCTGGCCTGCCGAATTGGTGATCGTGAGCTTCACGTCCGACACCGCCGCTGGCAGCGTGACGCCGAGTTGCGGCGACGTCCCGCTCGACACGGCGGCGGTGCTGCCCGGAGCGAGCACGGTCGAGCCGATGAGCAGCGCAGCCTGCGCGTTCTGGCCAGCCGAAAGCTGCGTGGAGAGCGATGACAGCGACGTATTGAGCTGCTGGATGCCCGAGACCGTGTTGATCTGGGCGAGCTGCGAGGTCATCTGCGAGCTGTCCATCGGATTGGTCGGGTCCTGGTTCTGCAATTGCGCGACGAGCATCCGCAAGAAGGTGGTCTGCAGGTCGCTCGCGCTCGTGCCGCTCGACGACGACGAACTCGAGCTCGTGCCGTTCATGGTGTCGAGCAGTTGCTGCGACACGGTGGCGGTGCTGCCGCCAATGGTTGTGTTGCTGGAACTCAACGCGTTCTCCCTCGATTGCGCTTCGTGCTTGGCGTGTGGTGGTGGCGGGCGCGTCTTCGTTGCGCGCCCGCTGGTCTCTGTACTTACTGCGGTGTGCCGTGCTTAAGGTCCCCGCTTCAGGTCCCGATCGTGAGCGTCTTGAGCATCAGCGTCTTGGCCGTGTTCAGCGTTTCGACGTTGGCCTGGTACGAGCGCGACGCCGAGATCATGTTCACCATCTCCTGCACCGGATCGACGTTCGGCATCGTCACGTAGCCGTCCGCGTTGGCGGAGGGATTGTCGGGGTCGTAGGTCTCTTTCATCGGCGTGGGGTCGTCCACGACGCCGGTCACCCTGACACCGCCCACCTGCTGGCCCGAGGCCGTGCGCGCACCGCCGAGCGGATTCACCGCGAACACGACCTGCTTCGCCTTGTACGGCTGACCGTCGGGGCCGGTCGTGCTGTCGGCGTTGGCGAGATTGGACGCCGTCACGTTCAGACGCTGCGATTCCGCCGTCATGGCGGAGCCCGCAACGCTGAAAATGTTCATCAGGGATGGCATGGTTTCGTTGACCTCACATCAGGTGCGCGTCACGCGCGCGTTGGTCGTTCATGGCTTCGTTACTGCGTTTTCCGGCTGCGCCGCGTGCGGCGATCAGCTCGAACCCGAGGTGATCGCGGAGAGCATCGTCTTGATCTGCTGCGAGACCACCGTCATGCCCGACTCGAAGTGCAACGCGTTGTCGGCGAACTGCACGCGTTCGGTGTCGAGATCGACCGTGTTGCCGTCGAGCGCGGGCTGCACCGGCGTGCGGTACATGAGCTGGCTCTTGTAGGTGTCGGCCGGGCCGCCCGTCGGGATCAGCTTCGCGTCGCCGGCCATGTGACCCGATTCCGTGGACGCCATCTGCATGCCACTCGTCACGCCCGCGGGCTGCGCCATGGCAAGCGGCTGGGCGTTGCCGCCCGAGGTGGCCGTCATGCCCACCGTGCCGCCGGCGCCCGTCTGGCGCAGCGCGCCGGCCAGCGACGCCGCGAAGTCCACGTCGCGCGCCTGGTAGCCCGGCGTGTCGGCGTTCGCGATGTTCGAAGAGATCAATGCCTGCCGCGTGGCGCGCACATCGAGCGCTTCGCGCCCAAAGGCGAATTCGGCATCGAGTTTGTCCAGCATCGGGCGTTCTCCGTGAAACGAAAAAGGATTCGGCGTGAGCGCGGCGGGCTCGCCAACAGGCGGGGAAAGCGGCGCAAACGTTAGGCGCGTGGTCCGAAGGCCTTTGCGCATGGAGTGGAATATTAGGCGGGGGTGGCAAGAACCAATCGGACGAATAGCCGGTAAAGCGCCCCTCTATTCGACGCTAGCGCGCGGGGGCCGCCGCCTAGAATGCGAGGCGTGTCAATGCATTCGATGGAGAACGACAATGCCGCAGACTGCCACCTTGCGTAGGCCGCACGCCGGCCTGGAGCGGCGTGCGCGCGCGCTGTCGTGGCGCGCGTCCTGGGCGTGCGTGCTCGCCTGCACCTTGGGCGGAGCGCCCTTTGGCGGCGCGCCCTTTGGCGGCACGCTCGCTCATGCACAAACTCCGGCGCAACCTGAAGGCGCCGGCGGCCAGATCTTCATTGCGGGCCCCGGCGACCGCTCGGGCGCCGACGCCGCGCAGATGAACGCGCTGCTCGCGAGCAACGCGAAGAAGCCCGCCGCGGCGGCGGCCAGCAGCGCTCCCGCCAATGAGGCCGCGCCGCTGCGCGCGGCCAGCTACGCCGATCTGAATTCGCGCGGCGTGCCCGAGGATGCACGCGCGGGCGTCGAGTCGAACGGCATGATCACGATTCCGGGTCCCGGCGAGCGCGCGTCCCAAGGCGACGCGCCGCGCATCGTCACGGTTCCCGCGCCGGGCGCGAGCGCCCAGCCCATGCGCGTGCCGGCGGCCAATGCGAACAACGCGGGCGCGCTGCAGCGCGTGAACCTGTCGAGCGCCGCGAACCGCGTCGCCCCGGTGGTCGTGGACGCCGGCGCGGCGACGCTCGCGGGCGCGAAGCCGGTTGCCAGCGCAAGCGCCGGCGCGCCGCCCAATCCCAATACCAGCGCCGTCGCCACGAACGTGCAGGCCACGCCGCCGGGCCAGCAGGACGGCGAATCGATCCGCGCCGTCGCGCTCGCCTTCCTGCAGCAGCAGTCGGCGGGCTTGCCGGGCCACGTGAGCATCACGGTCGCACCGGTGTTTCCGCGCGGCCTCGCCGCCTGCACCTCGCTCGAGCCGTTTATGCCGCCGGGCGCGCGCACCTATGGACACACGACCGTGGGCGTGCGCTGCGTCGGCGCGAAGCCGTGGACGCTCTATGTGAGCGCGCGCATTGCCGTGGACGTGACCTACTACGTGGCCTCGCGCCAGATCGGCGCGGGCGAAGCCCTTTCGGCCGCCGATTTCATGCCGCGCGCGGGGGACCTCGCGAACCTGCCGCAGACCATCATCACCGATCCCAACCAGGCGACGGGCGCCGTCGCGCTCGCGCGCATTTCCGCGGGCCTGCCGCTGCGCACCGACATGCTGCGCAGCGCCGCCTCGGTCGTCATCGGACAGACGGTCAAGGTGATCGCCGTAGGCAGCAACTTCACGATCTCCGCCGAGGGCAGCGCGCTTAACAACGCCGAGCCCGGCCAGCAGGTGCGCGTACGCACGAGCGCCGGCCAGATCATCTCGGGCGTGGTCAAGGACGCAGGTACCGTGCAGGTCCAGATCTAGAGCCGGTAAGCGCTGGTAAGGGCCGGATCAGGGTGCGCTGAGCCCCATCCGGCGGCCCGATCCGGCCGTTTCCGGCTTGGTGCGCCAGCACACGTAACAGCATGTAACGTTGGGATTTTCGGCTAAAGTTCGGCCCGACCTGTGCCGTTATCAAGGTCAAATCGATCAGGAACGCCCATCGTGAAAGTTGACTCCTCCACCCGCAATGATCCGCGCACGCTGCAGGATGGCCTCGCGCGCTCGCAAGCCGATTCGACCGGCGTAGGCGCCGCCAGCACCGACACCGCGGCCACCTCCGGCGCGGCAGGCAGCACGACTCCCGCCGCTCAAGGCGGCGCGAACGTGAGCCTCTCGTCGCTCTCGTCGACGATGCGCTCGCTCGCGGCGAGCGGTTCCGCCGACATTGACACGGCGCACGTGCAGTCGATCAAGGACGCGATCCGCAACGGCACGTTGCAGATCGATTCCGGCAAGATCGCCGACGGTGTGATCCAGACCGCGCGCGACCTCATGAAGCCGACGTCGGGCAACTGAAGCCCGATGCGCGAGCGCCGCGCAAACCTCGCTTTTTTGGTGCCTTGCAATGAAAGATGCCCTGTTGGCCACACTGATCGACGAACACGCCACGGTCGAGGCGTTCGCGTCGCTGCTCGCCTATGAAGAGAAGGCGCTCGTGTCGGCCGACGGCATGGAGGCGCTGCCGCAGATCGTCGAGCAGAAGACGACGCTCACGCAGCGTCTCGCGGGCCTGGAAAAGGCGCGCGACGCGCAACTGGCCGGCCTCGGCCTGCCAGGCGGCCGCAAGGGCATCGAAATGGCCTGCGACGGCGATGCGCGTCTTGCAAGCCAGTGGGCGCTGCTCAAGGGGTCGACGGAGCGCGCGCGCCGCAAGAATCTCACCATTGGCATGATGATCCGCACGCGCATGGAGCATAACCGCCGCGCGCTCTCGATCCTGCGCGGCGAAACGGGCAACGGCGCGATGCTGTACGGTCCCGATGGACGTCTGCCGGCGTTCGGGCTGTAAGCGCGCACGCAGATCGTTCGCCAAAGACAAAAGCCGAAGCGGCGATGCTTCGGCTTTTTTGTTTGCGCGAGTCCACTGCACCGACAAAAAGCCGGAGCGCTCACGCACTTCGGCTCTTTCACCGCACCAGCCCGCGCCGGCAGCCGCGCAGACCGTCTACCGCCTCAATTCTCCTGGCCGGCCCACGACATCTCGCGCAGCCGCGTGCGCAAGCGCGCCACCGCCTGGCTGTGCAGCTGGCACACGCGCGACTCGCTCACCTCCATCACCGCGCCGATTTCGCGCAGGTTCATGCCGTGCTCGTAATAGAGCGACATGAGCAGCTTCTCGCGCTCGGGCAGCCGCTCGATCGCCTCGACGAGCGCGCCGCGCAGGCTGCCGTCGAGCAGCGCCGAAAGCGGGTCCGAATGATCGACGCAGTAGCGGTCGAGGAACGGTTCGTCCTCGGCGGAGCGGTCGAAGTCTTCGTAGTAGATGAGCTGGCTGCCGTGCAGTTCCTGCAGCATGCTCTGATACTCGTCGAGCGGCATGCTCAGATGCTCGGCGATCTCCGTCTCGCTCGCCGAGCGCCCGAGCCGCTGCTCCACCTTGTGCACCGCGCTTTCCACTTCACGCGAGGTGCGGCGCAGGCTGCGCGGCAGCCAGTCGTTGCTGCGCAGCTCGTCGAGCATTGCGCCGCGAATGCGCTGGCTCGCATAGGTCTCGAACTGCGCGCCCTGATCTTCCTTGTAGCGGTTGGCCGCGTCGAGCAGGCCGATCATGCCGGCCTGGATCAGGTCGTCGAGGTCCACGCTCGCCGGCATCTTGGCGACGAGCTGCAAGCCGAGCCGCCGGACGAGCGGCGCGTACTTCGCGAGCACGTCGGCCTGCGAAATCTTTCCTTGAGCGTTATACATCGTGCTCTCCACTTCTCATCTCCCCTATTGGCGTCGTCGTGCGCACGTCAGACGTGCTGCGGCGACGTCCGCTGCGCGGGCGTATCGGTCCGCCAGCCCACATGGGACGGCGCGGACGCGGATGTTGCGTTGGGTGCGGGATGCACACCCGTCACGGCCGCAACGAACGAATCGGCGTTCGCGGCGAGCGTGCTGTGTGCGGCGTTTGTTGCATGCGTAGCGTGGGGCTGGACGCCGCCTTGTGGCGCGCCGTCCAGATCGTCGGCGGGTGCCTGGCCCGCCGCTTCATGTACTTCGTCCGTCGCGCCGAATAACGCTGCGCTGGCGCGCGCCGTGGCCGCCGAGCACGCCGAGACCGCGGGTCGCATCGGCCAGTGCGGCAATTCGGCGGCCACGTGGCGGAAATCGCGCGCGGCGGCCGTCGACGGAAACGCATCGACGATGCAGCGCGCGAGCCTGAGCGCCTGCGCCATGTGCTGATCGGCGGCGACGCTTCCGGCGCTGTCGAGCGACACGCTCAGGTAGCGGCTCGCCACCCCCGCGAGGTTCTCGATCGCGGCCTGCGCGTCGCTCGCGTTCGCCACATGATTCGCGAGCACGCGGAACTGCGCGATCGCATGCGCGAAGTGCAGCCGTTTCATGCACGCGTAGGCGTCCGTGATCGACTGCGCACCGATGCGCATCACGATCAGCACGTCGTGCGCGTGCATGGCGAGCGGCGAAAGCGCGCCTTCGGCGTCGAGCTGCGCGTCGATCAAGACAATGTCCGCGGGACCCGAAATGACCTTCTGCAGCTGCGCGGCCGTGTACTGCGCCCGGTTGTCGCGCGAGGCGGCCAGCACGCCGAAGCCGAGCGCATGGCGGCCCACGGCTTCCTCGAGCGTGCGCTCGCCGCGCATAACGGCGGCGAAGTTGCCTGCGCCGCGCACGCCGCCCACCAGCGCACAGACCGAGCGGGGTCCCAGACACTCGTCGATCACGAGCACGTCTTTGCCCTGCGCGGTGAGCGCCGCGGCGAGATTGACCACCGTGGTCGTGCGCCCGGGCGAACCTGCACCGCCCGTCACCGCGACCACGCGCGAGCCTTCGCGCGCGAGAAGCCGCCGCAGCCCTTCGGCCTGATCGATTACGAACTTATCCAAACCTGACCTCGTGAGCCTGCGAATTCGAACGCGTCGAGAGTGCCGACAGCAGCGCCGGGATATCGTCTTCGTGCGGCACGAACGGCGAACTCTCTCGCGGAATGCAGAAAGCGCTGCGGATCAGGAAGCGGCGCGTCGCCACGTAAAGGTTCTCGGGGACCTTCTGGCCCGTGGAGACGTAATGCACCGGCAGCTTGTAGCGCAGCACGGTGTCGAGCGCGCTGCCGAGGTTGGTCGCCTCATCGAGCTTGGTGAGGATGCAGCCCGTGAGCGGCGCGTTATCCGGACCGCTCTGGTAGGCCTGCACGACTTCGTTGAGCGTGTCGCCGTGGTTGGTCGCCGAGAGCAGCAGAAGGCGCTGCACCGGGCGGCCCGCGCCGCACAGCATGGCGATCTGGTCGGCCACGGCGCGGTCGCGCTGGCTCATGCCGATCGTGTCGATCAGCACGATGTGCTTGTTCTTGAGTTCGGTGAGCGCGAGCTGGAGGTCCGCGCCGTCGCGCACCGCGTGCACCGAAACGCCGAGGATCTTGCCGAAGATACGCAGTTGCTCGTGGCCGCCGATACGGTAGCTGTCGGTGGTGAGGAGCGCCACCTTGCTCGCGCCGAAGCGCATCACGCAGCGCGCGGCGAGCTTCGCCGTGGTCGTGGTCTTGCCCACGCCGGTCGGGCCCATCAGCGCGAACACGCCGCCGCGCTCCATGAGCGCTTCTTCGTCTTCGAGCACGGGCAGGTTCGATTCGAGCACCGACTGGAGCCACTCCACGCCGGCCTCTTCGGTTTCCACCTCGGGCAGGCGGTCGATCATCATCTTTACGAGCTGCGCCGAGAAGCCCGCGGCGAACAGCTGCTTGGTGAGCGCGCCCTGCACCGGGCTGCGGCGCTGGCGCTCGCCCCACAGGAGGCCCGCGAACTGCTCTTCCATCATGCCGCGCATGGAGGCGAGCTCGTTCATCACGGTTTCGTTGACGACCTGCTCGATGCGCGCGCGGATCGCTTCGCTCACGGTTTGCGCCGCGTTGGCGCCATCGGCGCCCTGCGCATTGCGGTTGCCGGGCGCGGGACCGGCGGCTTCCGGACCGTGGCCGAGACGCTGCGCGGCGCGGCGCGCGGCGACATGCGCGGCCTCGAGCGCCCAGTCGGGCGTGCTGGCGTCGACGTCGTGCGGCAGCACCGGGTCAGCGACGCTGCCAAGACCGCGCGCGGCGGCGGCAGCGGGCGTCATGCCCGGCACGCGCGGCGCGTTCTGCTGGTTCGCGATGCGGCGGGCGTGGTCGATCAGCCAGGGGTTCGTCTCGGCCATCGTGCGCGGCGCGTCGCCCGCCGGCGCGGCGGCGGCCTGCTCGAGCCGCGCTGCGGCTTCGCGTGCGGCGGCCGGGGCGCTGGCGTTCACGGCCGGTGCCGTGGACGCAAACGATGGCGCAAAGGCCGGCGAGGCGAGCGACTCGGTCGCGGCCTGCAGCGCCATTTGCAGCGGCGAATGCGCATGCGGAACGGCTTGTTGCGACTGCGCGGCCTGCATCGCGGATTGCAGCGTCGGCGGCATCGCCGATTGCGCGGCCTGCTGGCCCGCCGCGGCGCGCGAAGAAGGCGAAAGCGGCACGATGGCGGCCGCTGCTTCCTTGCCGAGCGAGACGGCGGTGTCGGCGGCGTGATCGCCATCGGCATCGGCGTCGGCGCTCGCGCCGCCATTTTCGACGCCCACTTCCGGGCTCGCGCCGAACACCGAGGAGAACACGTCCGGCATGCCGCTCGCGTAGGGGTTCGCACCGCCGATCGGGGCGGCGAGCGCCGCCACAGCGGCGCCAGGCGCTGAGCGCGGCGTGCGCGGCATCTGCGTCATGGCGGCGGAGGGCTGCGCGAACGGGGCGCCTTGACCACCCTGGGCAGCGAGGCCACCCAGGCCTTGGGCTGCGGCAGCATCGGCCGGCGCGATCGCCGCGAGATCGCGGTCCGCGAGCGCGACGATTTCGACGCTGCCGTCGTCGAGCGTGCGGTTCGACAGGACGACGGCGTCCGCACCCAACGCTTCGCGTACGAGCCGTAACGCGTCGCGGCTGGTGCCACCGATGAATTTGCGAATGTTCAAGCTAAGCCCCTGATGAGGTGAGCGGTCAATGCCGCCGCCGGTCGTCTGTTGCTGGAATGGCGCTGGATTGCTGCCGGCCTGCCGTCCTGTGCAAGGCCTTTTCCGATGTTGGAATTATTTCGAAGGTGCGCCCCCCATGATCGATGGATCAAGGCGGAGAAATGCGGGCAATTCGCGGAATCGGCGGCGGCATTGACCGCTCACCTCATCAG
>NZ_JAMBPS010000074.1:0-28172 GCF_024206515.1 Paraburkholderia sp. CNPSo 3281
AGCGTTTGACGACGGTGTCATGCACAGGATGCACTCCGGCCACCTCAGGATGCGCGAAGCGGCTTCCAGCAGTGAAGTCGATCTGGATCGTCAGCAGCTTGGTGGCCGCGTCGAAATCGACGCCGCTCACGAACCAGGGATCGCTTACGCCCAATGCGGCTTCGAACAGCTTGCTATGCATGACCTGCCTTCGTCTTGTTTATGCAGAAAACCGGACGATACCACCCACTGGAAATTCAACAGAGGCAAATAATTTCTGGTTACACCTGGACGATGAAGACGACGCACGTTATGCCGCCGTCTCCACGCAGCACGGCGTTTTCATTGGGGTGGTGCGCGCCGCGCCCCCATGGCATCGCACGCCACATTCGCTCTACGTGCGGCAGGCAATCCGCGCGCTTGAGAAGCGCCGGCTACTGCACCTGGCAAATCACGGCGACGCGGTTGAAGCGTTGCTGCGCTACGCAGAAGACTCCCCTGAGCGGAAACTGCCTGTCCACCCGGCTTACCTCGAAGCTCGCCGGATTCTGGAGCAGCATGCGCAACGATTAGCCGGCCAATCGATGGTGAGTATTGTCAAACACGCTGAGGTGGCAGCAGCGAACGTCAGGACGCCGACCGCTGCCGCCGCACGCAGTAATCCGATCGCCCTGCCGCCGATGCGCCGGGCACAGCAATGGTAACCCCTTCCAGGCCGGCTACCGGCGCGCTCGTAGCCCCGCACGTGCCCCGTGACCACCCCGTTGTCACACGCGATTATTCGCTGTTCACGATCGCGATCAGTGACATGGTAGAGCGCATCGCTGGTTGGCTGGACGACCAGATCGATGGCGCAACCATCTTCGGGCCGTCGAGGTTCGGCAAATCAAGTGCTGTTGACCACTGGCTCCAGCGTCTGCTATCCGAACGCCACGGTGGCTACGTGCCACTCGTTATCTGGAGCCACACCGATTCAGGCTGCAGTCAGGGCGTTGGCCGCTTTTACGCGCACCTGCTCGAGGCGAGCGGTCACCGGCTCGCCCAGGCACGACGCAATCCGCTCGAACGACAGATCATGCTCGTGGAACGCTGGATCGAACTTGCGGCGCAAGGCGGGGGCCGGTTTCTCGTTCTGGTCATCGACGAAGCGCAGGGTATGAGTCAGCGCGAGTGGCTGTGGCTCGTCGAGCTGCACAGTCTTCTTGAGAAGCAGCGAGTCCGTTTGTGTGTATTTTCGATTGCTTCGTTGCAGTTCTTCGATGAACCACTCGGCATGGCACTCGCGGGCGGCGCCCATGTAGCCGCCCGCTTCATGCTCGCATCGGAGCCCTTTCACGGTGTGCGAAGTATTGACGAGCTCGCGTACGTGATGCGTGGCTATGACGACGGTAGCGAATGGCCACCAGGCTCGGGCCGTTCATTCACAGCAGGCTTGGCACCGCGCCCGTGGGCCGGAGGATTTCGTATGGAGCACCAGGCCGACAGACTCATGCAAGCGATGAACGAGACATTACCGTCGCATTATGCCGGACCGACGGATTTTCCAATGAAGACCGTGACGCAAGCGTGTCGCCATGTGCTTCTTCACATCGCCAGTGGCGGGAACGTCGAGACAGGGACCTCGCCCGAAGCGTGGTGTCTGGCTGTGGAGAATTGCGGGCACCGGACACTGATGGCGTTGGTGTCAGCGACTGCCGCTCTTCGCGGCGCGAGTCGCCGCGAAGCAAGTCATGCCTGAACGCTGTCTTGCCTGGCATCGTGGCAGTGTGTTGCCGTATGCATCGCTGTGGCACACAGTTCTGCGCGCGTGTGCGCTCAACGCCCTCTACCCTGCTGACCTGCCGACCACCGGGGCGCGTCCAGCCCAATCGTTGGATCTGTTCGATATCCAGGCTGGCAAGATCGATGTTGCGGCGCTCGCGCGCGCACTCGGCGAGCCGCCAGAAGTCTTCCATTGGTCGACTCTTGACGCACTGCCAGATCCGCTGCGAGTCGCGCTCGCCGTGCCCCAGCCACGCGTCTGCCTTGCATGTCTGGCGGCGGGCTACCATTCGGCGCTGTTTTCCGTCGCATTGCTGGATGCGTGCCCGATTCATCACACCGCGCTTGTCGGTCGCTGCCACTGCGGCGCACCGTTTGACGCCGCGCTACGGTCTCTTGCCGACTTCCGAATAGCAGGGAGCTGTCCGTGTGGGCAGCTGCACTTCTTTACGCATGAAACCTGCCGTCGATCGACGATGACGCCAGATATGACACACGCGCTTACCGCCGTCGTGGCATGGCTGCACTCGTTATCGCAACTCATCCGACCGTCGCGATTGGACCTGGCCCTTTCCCAACAAGCGCCTGGCAGTCTCGAGTGGCTGATCACCACCGCGCAATCGCTTGGGATTGCTTATCCTGCGTGCCTTAGACATACGATTTCCGCGTCCGCTCGCATCGAGACCGTTGCGTATGGCTCTCCTTCCAGGTTGGCACCGCACCGAGATCGTCCGTCGCCGACTGACGCTCAAGAGAGTGAGAGAACGCCGCTTTCGCAAACGATCTCTGCGTTCGACGCGTACCGCGCAATCGCGCGCCATGTCCGGCGTCACGTCGCACCCGACGGCGATCTATGGATATCCCGGTTCATGGACTCGTGCGACCCAATCGAAATCGGTGAGCTCATTTGCCATAGCCGCAATGCGCAGACAGCATTTATCACCATGCTTTGGGCGCGCTCGGTTGAACCGGGCGTTGAACGACGTCGCTGGCCGCACCGACTCCCCGCAAGCGGATTCAATAACACGCTTGCCGAGATCGTGGCAGACGATTGTCGGCTCTGCGGTGCGGATAACGCCGACACCAGGACGCGGCACTGGCTGACATGCCATGCAGCTCGCGTGAGTCTCGGCGCGCTATGGCGCGACGCCCAGGCACGCGCTTCGGGCGCTGCCCGATTCAGGCTCGCTACCTGGTACAGCGTGTCACCCGGGACGTCGTGGCGTGACAGCGCATGGCTCGCACTCGCCACCCCTCACGGCGTGCGATTCGTGGCTGAAACCTCAACAAACTTGCCGACGGCGCCGTACACCAGCAAAACACGGCGGAAGGCGGCACACTCCACACATGAACTGGCGCGCCGCAACGCGATGTGGGCCACCTGTCATGGCTCGTGCCTGTCCTGGTCCGAAGCAAACAGCTGGCACGTCATCGATGCAATCTCGCCCGTTGACTTCGATGTGCGCCACCGCCGATTGCTCGGGTGGCGAAACGGGCGTCCGTGGTGCTGGCTCTATCGAACGGCGGATGGCCATTTTGTTGCCAGATGGGATCACGCGCCGTTACAGGTGCTGGCAGCGACGCCCGGCGCCGCGCTTGCCGCTCTACGGCGCTGTGCGTTGGAATATCAGAGGATTTGTAAGGTCGCTTTACCGTTCGCGCCTTCGTTTTCGACCGCAGCTCCCGCGCCGATGGAGACCCGTCCGGCGCTGTACTACCGATTTTCCGTGGATGCCGCTCGGAGCAACGAAGGATTCTGGCGAGACGCGCGAATACTTGCTGAAGCAGCCCACAAATATCGAAGCACCTACGTTCTGCCACAACGCACCGGAGCAGGCACACCCATCGACGGTACGGTGACCAGTATTAACAACTTTAGTTGTGTGAGCGTTTCCGTAGGAACGCCATACGTAACAGCGGTATTCAGATAAGTATTCTTATCATAAGATATCGATTTTCATCTTAAATTCGTTGGCGAATAAACCCACCTCACTCGGATACCGCACCGCCTTCCGCCGAGCCCACCGACTGGCCCAACTCAATTCGGGATGTTCGAGCAGGCAGCCGAAAACGGACTGTCCGCGTGCCTTTGGTAACCGTTGGTGTTCGCCAGGCCCAGGTCGAGGATGACGACCTGCGGCATGAGCCTGTCCGCGCATCGGACGGGACTGCCGCAAGCGCTACCGTTCCGCAAGAACGGCAAGCAGCGTGAGTATTTCGACAAGTCCTGCGCCTGCGCTGACAAGTAGCACAGCGCAGGCAGCACACACCAGGTCGGCAGCGAAGGCCGATGTGAAGACTGATGCGACCGTGAAGACGCAATAACATCGTCGGTCCACAACGGGCGGTTTGGCAGGAGGTTGCCGATTGTGCGGGCCCGTGATCGAGCCGGCGATCAAGCAGATCGAAGCCACAGGTCCCGGCCTTTGCCAACCGCCCGACCGGGACCCGCTTGCAAAAGACTGATACGACGCCGGAGACCTGTGCACCTCCGTTTCAGCCGGCGAAAGTCACCGTCACCGTCCCGTTCCCCAGCGTGGTCGCCGTCAGCGTGAGTGGCGGATTCTGCGAGTTGTCCACGATGGTCCACGTGTCGCCGTTCTGCGGATTGCCGACTGTGCGTTCGTCGGCACTGCAGGCGAATGCCGTCGTGAACTGCACCGGCGTGAAACTCGGCAGCTCGGAGTTCGGCAATCCGCCATCCGGGGCCTCCATGATCCACTCGGCGCTGTTGCCGTCGAACGTGGCGCCCGGTGGCGGCGCGACAGTCAGCGAGAAGTGCTCGCCGCTCGTGTCGTTCGCGAAGTACAGGTGTCCCGCCGTCCCGTTGTTGATGTACTGCGCCGAACAGAAGATCGTGTCGCCCGGATTGACCAGGAAGTTAGGGATGTTGACCTGAAAGACGTAGGGCGGGACGGTGAAGCCCGTGACGTCGACGCGCGCGACGTTGAGGTTGTCGTTGCCGTCGCCTTTCCACGCATAGAAGAGACTGCCGTTGTGCTCGGCCACTGCCGGCGCGTCGGGGCTGGTCTCGGGCGAGATCATCTTGCCGGTGAAGGTCTGGCCGTCGTCGGGCGAGTACATGAGGTTCAGGTTGTCGTTGCCGCCGCCTTTCCAGCCGAGGAACAGGTAGCCATTCATTCCGGCGAGCGTCGGGTCGAGCGGGCTCGTATCGCTGAGCGTAACCTTGTTGGAGAAGCCGGTCGGAACGCCAGTGGATTCGTCGATGTCGACCACTGCAACGTTGAGGTTGTCGTTGCCGTCGCCTTTCCAACCGATGAACAGCTCGCCGTCGTTGACCCCGAGCGCCGGTGCGGCCGTGCTGGTCTCGCCCGAAATTAACTTGTTGCCGAAGGTGGCGCCGCCGTCCGTGGAGACCATCACGTTGAGGTTGTCGTTGCCGTCGCCCTTCCAGGCCAGATAGAGGCTGCCATTGAGCAATGCGAGCGCAGGCCGCACGGGGCTCGTGTCGCCGAGGATCGTCTTGTTGAAGATGCCGGTCGGCCCGCCACTCCCGGGATCGAGCGCCACCGTCGCGACATTGAGGTTGTCGTTGCCGCTGCCCTTCCACGCCACGAACAGCGTGCTGCCGTCGGATGCGAGGGCTGGCGCGTCATCGCTCGTCTCGGGCGACGTCATCTTGCTGCCGAAGCTTGCGCCGTCGTCGGTCGACACCATCAGCCGTCGCCTTTCCAGGCCAGATACAGGTTGCCATTGCAGGACGCAAGCGACGGGCTGACAGGGCTCGTATCGCCGAGGATCAGCTTGTTGTTGCTGATATCGTCGATCGTGCCGCTCAACTGGCCGGGCGCGAACCACTCGAACCATGCGACGTACGACGCGTTGCCCTGCGCGTCGACGCGCTGCTCCACGCCGGCCTGCAGCACGTCGTTCGAGCCATAGGCGCCGTCGATGCCGAGCCAGGATGACGAGTTCCAGCCGCCTTCCTGCCCCTGCACTTCGTTAGGCTCACTAACGGTAGGCACAGTCCAGAAGCCGATGCAAGACGCCCAGTTGCCCTGGATGCTGCCGCCACTCCAGTTGTTCGACGTGAACGCCCCTTCGGTTCGGCCTAGCTGCTTGCGGACGTGCGTTTTGCCGCGCTGCGGGCGCAGGATCGGCGTGATGCGCTTCGCAGGATCCCAGCGCCGCGAAAACACACGCTGCCATGCCGCGAGCGCGCGCGGGTCGCTGCCGGACTCAGGGCGCGGCCACATCAGTCCGTGTCGGACCAGGTCATGGGCGCTCGCGGTGTTCGGGTCGAACGACGCAGCGGGCGCGGGTGACGTGAATACGCCGTGAAGTCCGGTCGGCACCAGGTCGAAAGGAACCTGACGACGGAACGACACGCGGTGCGCAGTAGTGGCTTTACGGTTCATGATCGCTTCCTCCTCGGAAGGAAAGTACTGCGAGGTGATACTGTCTGAAGGCATTGGCAGGCCAGATGGACGAGCGACTGCAAAGCGCAACGACGACGTACAGTCTCAACGTGTCCTGTTAATGTTTTGCACTCCCAATCGGAATGGACAAGTTCGTGCATTTCATGTTTCATGTACCTCACATTGGCACGAACCGGCTCTGCGCTACTGCGTGCGAAACCACGACACGGGGAATAGTGTGGTGCTCGTCCGTGCCGGTTGGCATCCGCTCCACTCCGGTAAACGTCATATAGTTTTGGCTGAACCACGCTAATGTCGCCCGACCGTCTTCGCGCTGCCATTGCCGCGCCGCAAAACCTGGATCGCCGGCCCGCACCGCCTCCTTCGGCGAAACCCCTTTGAACACCTCCCCAAGCTTCGTCTTCAACAAGCCGGCCGGGACTGATGTTGCCGGGTCGGGAGTCGTCGTCTGTGTCGCATAGACACGCAGCATCCGCTCCTCGTGTGCCTTGAACCACGATACTGCGTCGTCGGGAAACGCTCTTCCAGTGAGCTTCTGGAAGTCTCCGTCGATCGAATAGAATTCATGCCAGCATCGCTCGATCTCCTGCGCTGACGATTGCCACAGCGGTGCCTTCAGTCTGTCGAGCCGGTCTGCGTACCCTGCTGCCACCTTGTCGCCCTTCGCCGACCGATACGCCTGCGACAGGTCCGCGATCGTCGCCGTCTGGAACAGCCGGGCCGCATCAATCGCCCCGGCACTGAAGCCGCTCACTGCCATTCGATTCAGTACCTGCCGCACGCCGGTCAGCGCCCGCGACTGCGGCTTGACACCACCAAATGCGAGGTCACTGACGAAGGCCACCACCTCTCGAACCATTCGCAGCAACCCCGCACGGCAACTGAGCGGCCCCCAGAAGCCGAACGCGTTTAGCGGCATGATCAAAATGAGCGATCGATCCGTGGCCATCGCCTGGTAGGCGAACCCGAAATCCCTCCCCGGCGGTGTACCAGACGCCGGACTACCGCTCGACAGATACCTGTACGCAAGTTCCGAATAGGGTTGATCTGGCACGCCCTTAATCCGCCTTACCTTGTACGGATACAGGTCCGCCGGCGCAAAGTCATCGAATCCGGTAGACGGGCAGAAGAACACGTGCACATCCGCCTTCCCGTCCGTCCGCTGCGCTGCGCGGTTCACCACCCACACTGCGAGGAGCAGGCGTAATCCGTTCGCTGACGGATCACCGTATTCGACGAACGTGAACCGCGCTCCCCGATCCGGCTGCTGGGGGTCCACGTCCCGCGTCGTGGTACTAAACCGGCCCCAGTCGTCCGCGTCTGCAGAGCCAAGCATCTCTGGTCCGAGCACAACCTGGAAGCCGCGCTCCGGGCCGGCATACAAGCCGTCGAGACGATTGCTTCCGTCCACGATAATGCCGCCCGGATCACACACTACCGGCGGCGCCTGATCCCTGGCTGGCAGCACCAGCAGGCCGAATGGCGCTGATTGGATTCGGCTGGCGATCAATGTCAGCCTTGTCCCGAACGGAATAGTCTCAGTCGCGAACAGCCCCCAGACCGGGCTGCGCGCATCAACCGACATCGTCCCGGCCGCGATGTCCCGTGTCAGGGTCACCATCTGCGAAAAATAGTTCGGCGCGCCTACAGTGATCGAAATCGACGTCCAGTTCGCCAGGTCGAAGATCGTCAGGGACGTCTGCCCGAATCCGCCCGACCACGTCACCCCTGCCAGGGATCCGCCGTAAGGGTCCTTCAATTCCAGCGTCGCGCCGGGCACCTCATCGCCATTCACATCCACGACGGCGATGCCCAGCCACGCGGCCATGACTCACTCTCCCTGTACCTGCCGCCCGGTGATCGGATCGTATTTCACCTCCACCGGCACCATCTGGTCCGTAGGGAGGACCTCCAGCCACTGGTCGAACACCTGAAAATTCTTATCCGTGTTATTCGGGTCCGGGTTCGGATCATTCGGGGCTACCTTGAACCCGCCCTGCAGTGGATAGAACCCGTGCTCGTACACCTTCTCTACTGGCGTCGACGTCACCTTGTCATCGTTGTTCACCTCGGTCGCCGGATAAAGTCCGGTTTGGCTTGCCTCGTCGTTCTTCTCACTCACCAGCGTGCACAGATAGTGGATCGCATCGCTGAGCGTCACCACACTCCCTGCCGCCAACCCCAGTCCGGCGCGGATCGCGTCTAACTCTGCGGCGGGCGCTGCATATTCCGCATCCAGCCCGTCAGCGCCTTCGACGTTTGCGTTCTGCAGCCAGGCCGACGCCGCTTGTTCCTGTCCAGGCCGCACGGGGATCACCGCCTTCACCCAGGGCGCGTTCAGGAACGCGTTGCGCATGTCATCTCCGTCCAATTGCAGCAGCCAGCCCAACGAGGCCCCGGTCGGAGCAGGGGTCGATTTCTCCGTGATCAGGTAGTTGTCCTTGCGCGGCTGCCCATCCGACCACGCCACCAGGCTGTCGCCCAGCCGCGTCTGCAGGTCGTTCAGCCCCAGGAACGTCGCCGAATTCTGACGCGGCTTCCACCATTCGGGGGCCACGAAATACAGCATCTTGTCGGTGTCGAAGATCGACCCGATCAGTTCCGACAGAACATGCCGCGTCCGGTCATCCGCATAGGAATACTGGAAATCTGTCATCAGCGAGTCGATCAGCCGCCGGTACACCACCGTGCGCTCCTCATCGCGCAGCGTCTCGAAGGCGCGTTTGGTGATGCCGCTCGCCAGCTCCACGCGGTCCTTCACCGCCTGCACGTAGGCTTCCCGGGTCTTGCGCTCGTTTTCCGCGGTCGCCGCCGAACCCGCCGCAACCTTCGCTGAGTTGGCAGAAGTAATCTCCGCACGCTTCGCGTCCGTTACCGTGTATCGCAGCGCCGTCGCCACCACGAAATCCACCCGCTTGTCCCAGCTCAGCCCGCCCGGTGCGGTGATCACGCCGATCTGCACCTGTCCCGTTGGCGTGAACTGCGCCCCGAACGCCCAGGACCCAGTGAAATCGTCGCCGGTGCCCGATACCTGCACCGCCGGAATTACCCCCGGTTCGTGCACCACCTGCATCCCATCCGGCGCTGGCGGTGGATCCACCGCCGTCAGCGACACGAACCCAGACTGGCGGTTGTCGCCGAAATTCCAGCTCGCGTTCGCCTGCAGCGGCACCGTCTGGTCCGGCGGCGTATCCGCCAGTGTCGTGTCCGGCACCGGCAGCAGGTCGGGTGGCTGCGCGATATGCACCAGGTTCGCCACGCCAAGGTCCTTGCCAGGTTCGTCCACGAAGGTTTCCCAGCACAGGTAGGTGCCCACGTCCTGTACTTGCACCGCCACCTGCCGCATCTTTCGCCGCAGTTCGTAGTTGATCAGCTCGTTGGTCGTGTTGGTCAGCGTGTAGCGCTTGCTCGTCGTATCCGTCGTTTCTGTCGTGGTCTTGAACGTCGACTGGTAGTTCTGCCTGATCTCGCTCGACAGCTTCGAACTCTGCTCGCGCATTCGCTTGTGCGTCATGTCGCGTGCCACCTGCTGAGTCTTGTCCATGTTCAGGCTTGCGGTCGCCATCGCACTCCCCGTTCCCCAGGACTGGTTCACGGTCGCTGTTGCACCCAGCTTCAGATCGTCGCGGTTGTCCTGTTTCACTGCCTCGCTGATCTCATCCTGGTCGGTCGTGCTGGTCTCGGCCTTCTGCGTCGTCTCCGTCGAGGTCTGCACCGTCTGCTCCACCACCGTACGCCGAGTGCTGATCTCGATGAGCTCCACCGTCGACCCCGGGCTCAGCCACACATGCCCGGTTGGCGTGCCCAGGAACGAATCCAGCTCGAAGAAAAACTGTCGGAACAGATGCACGATCCCCAGCGGTGACAGCGTGACGTTCTTCGCGTCGTTTTTCGGATCGAAGGTCAAATAGGGGTTGTCCGGATCGATCGACGCTAGCGCTTGCTCGAACGCCACGCGTGGATCCACCAGCGGCGTAGTGTAGAAAACCTGCTTCAGCGCCGCCACGGCCTCCTGCTCCACCAGCGCCTGCAGCGCGCCTGCGATCTGCGCCTCCTGCGCCAGCGCCGCTGTCACCGTGTCATGCAACGCGTCGCGCTGCGCCTGGACGTGCGCGCGGAATAGCTCCACCCCGGCACGCCCCATTGTTTGCTGTGCCAACTGACGGCATCCGGAGATCGAAAAGTCGTTCCAGTGTGCCAGGGCCGACCCCAGCCCCGCGCCCAGCGTGTCCGCGTTCACCACCTGCCGCCAGGCATCCGCTGTGTCCGGCTGACCCATCTTCGCCAGCTTCGCCGCCACCGTCTGCACCACGAACGACTGATCCGCTCGCACTGACGTCCCGATTAACGCTGCAGGATGCATCCCGGGCCAGGTGACTGCGCAGTCTGCGTTTATGTTGATCGGCTCGCTGTTGCTGAAAAACTGGCTTAGCCGCCCTATCAACGTGCCCTGCTCCAGCTGCACACCGGCCCCAATGCGCACGATCTTGCGCCGCGACTTCCAGCCGATCAGCGGCTGGTACACGCCGAAAAGCTCGCTGTCGTAAGGCAGCACGCCCTTGTAGCTGGAAAGATCGGTAAGACGCTTGATGGTCGTCATGATCAGCAGGTCTCCCCAGGTAGGGTTCGGGTCAGGTCGGTACGCCGGTCGCGTCCCACCATGATGGAGTCCGCCTGTCGATGGAACGGCAAC
The DNA here is from genome assembly GCF_024206515.1 of Paraburkholderia sp. CNPSo 3281. Classification (NCBI taxonomy): domain Bacteria; kingdom Pseudomonadati; phylum Pseudomonadota; class Betaproteobacteria; order Burkholderiales; family Burkholderiaceae; genus Paraburkholderia; species Paraburkholderia sp. CNPSo 3281. The sequence goes on from NZ_JAMBPS010000074.1 coordinate 10,834, forward strand.
TGGTGCATTTCGCTTCACTCCTCGAGGCGTCTGGTACAGATTGGCCAGCGGCAAACTGGCAGCATCAATTCGCTGGGCCGAAATACCAGCGCGGCAGTGGCTCAAAAGCTTGGCCCGCACGCATTTCTCGACTGCTTGCGCTCGATTGGCACGAAGGTCGACAGAACTGACACATGGAGCTCTGAGGTCTTGCGACTCACGGCATGCTTGTGAGTCCGAGACCGACGTTATGGATGGGATGCAAAATCAAGCCTCTTTTGTGGCGGCTTGGTGTTGGCAGGTAGATGCTGAAGAATCGCACCGAAGTCTGCGCATGATGACTTGATGTGCCTGCAACGACGTGAATTTGCGTTGCATAAGATTTATAGATCGCGTTGAAAGGCGTGTCAATCTGGATGCGGCCGTTGAGCTAGAGCGCGTCCATGCAGACGTCTTCGAACGTCGGCGCGCTGGCGACGCTCTACCTCGCAATTGATAGCAAACTCCGCGCGTGCGAATTCACGCGGCTGCTCGTGAAGGAGGTCTGCCATGTCAAGTGACAACTGTCTATCCGATTTCTTCAGTTGCCTCTTGATCCGCCTGAACTCACGAATCTGCTCGCGCAAGATTGCGATCTTCTCGTACAACCGCTCGTTCCTTGCATTGAAGCCCGTCGGACTCGTTCCGAACGCTTTCCTCAATCTGCTGCCGACGCTTGTCGATGCTGCCTGCCGTGTAGTTGTTAATACAACTGCTGTTTAAATGAGAAGGCGAAGTCATGGAAATCCCGCTTCAATCTGGAACAGGAAACTTCAGCCGGGCGTTGAAAGTCGCGGCTGAACCAACAGATAGCAAAGATAGCTGTCGCGTGCAGGACAACAACCACTGCGTCGAGGGAAAAGAAAAAGCCTATACCGCCCGCGCAGCATGGCTTTGGCAGCTTGGCATGCTCGATGCGTTGAGACGGCTGCCCGCCCCTGGGCAACACATCTCTCAATACCCACCGAAGCGAGTCCGCCATGTCAACCATCTTCCACCGCCAAACGCGGAGATCGCCATTTCCCCGCATCTCCATCGTCATCCACTTGAGATCTCGCAGTAAAAAGCGTCATCGATTGGCGACGATATTGAAGTTTATTATCTTAAGTCCGGCCAGGTGGCAAACCTGGCTGCTCAGCTGGGTTTGCTTTATTCCCGCCTTGTACCTGATTGGACTGGTTGGCTTCGCAACGTATACCCGGCAGCTAGTCGTGCCGCCGGTCGAACTTCCGCCTTCCTTGCAGAACCGCGGCTATAAGCCAGAATCCGTTGCCAAACAGATCACTTCGGAAATGCAGGCACTGGAAGTGGGCGCCGACATGACAATTCCACACGAAGTGATTACTGATGTAGCCAATTCCCGGCTGAACATCCGGGTTCCTGGGCAAGACATGACATATCAGGCGATCGTAGATTTCCTGAAATCAAGCATTGGCCGGTCAGATGTTGCTGTCCTTGTCGACATCGTTGAAGAAAGCCATTCGAATCTGAAAGCTCGTCTGCGCGTTGACGGCGGGACGTTCAATCAGATGGAGTCGGAAGTCAAGGCCGAAACCCGGAATGAAAACATCGATATCGACAAGTTCATAAAAGATATCGGGAATGCGGCGATGCGACTCTCACAGCCAAACGTCCTTGCCAGCCACCTGATCAAGCAGAAAATTGAAGTCGAGCATTGCAGCGGAGCAAAATGCAGGTTTGAGCCAGTCGAGAAAATCTACGATGAAGTGGCAAAGTCGCGGGCGCTCGAACCGGTCGCACAGGCGCTGGCGGGAAGAACTGATCTCCTGAATATTCAGGGCAGGTGGACAGAAGCGAAAGCGTTAAGCGAGGCCAGTATGGCACAGTACGGCGAATCGGCCACATTACATCAGATTCACGCCGTTGCGCTGGAAGGTCTCGGCAGCATTGACGCGGCAGTCGCTGAACTCCGTAAAAGCGTAAAGCTGCCATCAGTCACCGCTGAAACCTGGCGGATCTTCGGTGATGTTCTGATGCACACCGGTGAGCGCGACGAGTACCGAGAAGCACTTGATGCGTTCGCTGAAGCAGATCGCTTGATGCCTCGCTTTACCGACAACCTTCACGACTGGGGCGAAGCATTGTTACAGAATGGTGAAATAGATGAGGCAATAGACAAGTTCACGCAAGCGGTGAAGGCCGATCCAGGCCATGTACCGTCCTATATCGAGTGGGGACGCGCGCTTGAATGCAAAGGTGACCTGCATGGAGCAATCCAAAAATACAGTCTCGCGCACCATTTCAACAAAGACGACGCCAGAGCGAACCGGTATCTGCGCACCGCCAGTCTGGAACTGCGACATACCAACTCGAGACCGGACTTCCCGCTTGTTGATGTCGTGTTGAAGGGGCGGAAGACTCATGAGTTGACGGTTGTCGCCAATACGACCGACAACGAAAGTGATCGATGTCCTGGCGAAAATCCAGCACGTCTCAGCAACGGATTTCGCCTAATCCTGGCACGCCGGTGAACATAGGGACGGCTCTTCCAAAAAGCAATCGTCCCATAACGACTTGAGCGCATGCACGACAACACCGCGAGGCAAGAGCTGGTTGGAGCCGACCTCAAACGTTATCGTGGTGATCACCTCTTCACGTGACGAACCGCGCACTGAATCAGAAGTCGTCGCACATGGATAACATGCTACGTGCGAACAATGATCTTCGTTTGCCGTACGCGGCCCGACGCTTAGAGCGGCTTGACATTTGCGACGCATAACCTAGGATGGATTTGAAGGCGAATTATTTGCATGGTTTTCGCAGTTAGAAATTAGGACTTGTTGGACCATCCACATTTGTGCTCTCTGACGGCGCGTCTTGACCGCGTGTTTGCATTGCTGCACCTCCTGGAACGCGGTACGTCGCGGCGAGGATCGCACACACGCTCGAGAAGGCCCATTAAGTTGAAATTTCAAACTGCGTCCGAATTGTAGTTAAACTTGTTTTCACTTCAGAGTTCGTCGCCTATCCTTTTAGCGGCGTACTTCTGGGCCGTTACGCCCCCCGCCAAGGCGCATGAGGAACTTACCCGTTCCGGGATGCGCTGAAGTGCGCTGCGAGGTGATGCCGCACGTTGGGAGGAGTCGCATCTTTTCGGTGATGCCTCCCTTTTGTACAATGCCTGACCAATCGCAGGCCATCACGCTCAACGCTTCCCGCCCTTCTTTTTCGGGTCAACGCCGTCTCGCACGTCTATCGACCTGCGAGTCCGCCTAACCCGTCCAAGGTAGCCAGGTCTGGTTGCCTCGACGCCGATTTTGATGAGTTCAGTGCGCGGGGAAAGCCATGTCACGAATCGAAATCTCCTGTTCGCCACGGATACTACAGGCTTTTATCGCAGCCGGCGCCTTTGTATGCGGCCTGGTTTCGAGTTTCACTGCGGCAGCCGCACCCGTTACGTACACAATGTTCGTCGTTACCGACGTTAGCATCGGCGGCCGTTTCTTTCATAACGCAAACGTTAGCCTTAAATTCGTTGGTGATACTAATGATATTCAACCGTTCAACGTTACGGCCCCCGACGGTGGGACAGGTTCAGGATTCGAACTTACAAAAGGTACTGCGAGTCTCGTGATAACCAACGGTACCGAGTACATCAGAGCCAACTTCTTGCCAAACCAGATACTTGTTTCGCTCGACAAAGCCAATGGCGGCGGCGGATTTAGTGCGCTGGTTGGCGCGGACCGGCATCTTGAGCCAGCCTACCCGCTCGCACTTGACGGATCCTCTATTGACAATCCGGCTTCTGATCTTGTTGCGTCCCGGGCGTACACCGGACACGCGTGGTCGTGTATCGGTTTCCCCCCGACAGGCAATACCGGATGCGCTGATCCAACGGCTTTTCCTTTGAAAACCAACCGCGGAGACTTTTTCATCTATCAGCCGTATCAGGATTATTATCCCGACGGCACACAGGGACCAATAAGTGGATCCCTGAACACTGGGATACTCTCCGTCACGGTCAAGCACTAGCGTAGAAGGGAGCGAACCGGCGAATCGCACCGTGTACTGACACGATCCTGCTTTCAATTCGGGAGGAGACGTGAACACGCTTCAAGCAATTGCATTTGCGCTCGCGTTAGGTCTGTCAGTCGATGAAATCGCGCTTGCGGAACCCGTTACATACACCCTCTACGCTGTCACTGACGGAAAGATCGGATCGCAGGCGTTTTCTCAGGCGAAGATCGAAATTGATTTCAAGTCAGATACAAGAGATGTTGTCATAGATACAGAAGCGGGTGCAATTGTCTATCGGAATTACCGCGGCGAAGCAACGGTCACGCTGTTTCATGACGCAAAGAAGCTGGTCGCACATATTCTCCCCGGGCAGATCTACGTCCGCTATGACACGACGAACGGCGTCGTCGGATTCGGCTCATTCGCCGTCGGACCCACTTATCCAATCTCTCTGGCGTGCAACGTTGGCGTTTATAATCTGGCAAATTGTCTTACCAATAATGGCTATGGTCATGCTGACCAGATCGTTGCGGCACTAGCAGACACCCAACAACAAAATCTCTATTCGTTCACAAGTACACTGTCGGCGAACCTCACAGACCCTACTCTTTTGACGGGATACGTCTCTGCGTGCGCAGTAGCTTATCCCGCCAACGCGACCGTATGCCCGTCTCCAGCTTCAAAAGCGATTCGGACCGACATGGGAGACTTCTACCTGCAAGATCAAGGGTATGTGGACAAGGGCATATTTACGGTGAGGACGAAAATAAACCACGACGAAGAGAACGATGATGATTGAGACTTGACGATGGCGTTGATTGTCGAACTGGAGATCGCGGGAATGATTTGATCTCTCTCTTTATGGATAAGCCTGTATAGCGATGGCGCCCCGCTGACCGGATGCGCCGGGAACCGGCGGTTACGGGCTACTGGTGGCGAAGACGGTTAGTTGCGCGATGAAATGGAAGCCACGCTTTCGATTGCCGACGCAACAACCCGTGGCGATGCTATGGGCGACGGCAATCCGTGCGATCGGGATCGAGGGCCTGTCAGCGGAGCCGGACGCTGGCACGGCGCCGTGTCCAATCTCCCCGGGCGATGTGCCGCTACATCATGAAAGCGCCAGCCGCACAAGTCAGCAATCGGGTCGGGGCGGTCATCTTCTGCCTTACGCCTCCGGGCTTAGTCAGCCATTCACGCGCCCGCTACCCCGCTTTTTCCGACGTTCACGGCCCGGTTCTGTGGCGGCGGCTAACTGGCGATCCGCATGTTCGGAATTGTGGCCATGTTGTCGTGGTGGCTGCACCAGATATCAAGATTTGCGCGGCTATAGACTTGCTGCAGCGCCACTTTCATCACCAGATACTCCTGCAAAGCCCAATCGCAATAGAGCGCAGCGGCAAGGCTTGATCTGCCGGGACGCTTTAATACATCTGCGGCAAGAGTCGCCGCTCGCATGCCGGATTCGATCGCAAACCGGAGGCCATCTCCTGACGCTGGATCGAGATACCCTGCGGCGTCGCCGCAGACGAAATAACCGGGGCCGGCCGCCTGATCAAGATGTCGCCAGCGGCTGCATTGCTGCCATACGGTGCCAATCGCGGAAATTCCCGGACGCAATGTGACAGGCTTGCACCGTCGCGCGGACAAGGAAGTCCAGATGATCTGGGTTGATGTCGGTCGTAGCCAGAGCCAGCCATCTTGCGCGATCTGCCATAAGGCATCGTTTTGCGGCAAACAGCCGCTCGCGAAGCCGCGACGTAGCCAGATGGGTGCCGAGTCGACGGACTCACCGAGCGCCAGCCCGCGGCGCAGGCAACCGTTGATTCCGCTTGCGTCGATGACGATGCGCGCTCTTTGTTCGGCAGTTCCGAATCCCACGCCGACGACGCGTCCGTTTTCGATGCGAGGCAACATCGGATCGACGCGCGTGCGCGCATGGTTGACTCCAGCCTTCTTCACGGCAATGCGCAAACCCTCGTCGAGCCGGCTCCGTACAACCGCTCGCCCCCCGGTGAAACCGGAATCCGCGTCGAGCCATGTATCCGGCTGCGTAATTATCGCGGGCGCCAGCAGCTTGAGCAAACTCAACGCGTTGCTCGATACACATTCCGGTGCGGCAAGCGACACACCGCGGCCCAACAGCATGACCTCGCATCCCGCATCGGCGGCGACAATTGCAGCCGCACATCCGGCAGGTCCATCGCCAATTACCAGCACGTCACACGGACTCATCGGTTCAATAAAGACGAAGCGCCTTGGGACCCGGCGCGCATCGTTGAATGTTCCCGACCAGTTGCGATTCGGTCGCTTCGCAACGAACAGCTTCGCCGTAGCGAATGCGCAAGCGACCGGGCACGTGCTGGCCCGGCTTCGCGCCATCTTCGGGGAGGACAAACAGAAACCGATAGCGTTTGTGCGTGCCAGCCTGATGCTCCAACTCACTTGCTGATACGAGCCACAATTGAGTCGTTGCGGGAGTCTGCCCCGGATCGCACGCCGCCACGGCAAGGCGTAGCGCCTTGATCCTGCGAATGAGCTCGACTGCGTCGACATGCTCGAAGGCCCCGTACAGCATCTTCCCAGCCAGGGCGTTCGCGACGTAGTCCGAGCGATCGATATCCGCGTAGTCAACCATACCTTCGGGCGTGAGGAAGGGACCGTGCTCGCCATCCCATCCCGTGCGGCTGTCATGGAGAACCCCGCTTGTCACCAGGGGATGTTGCGGATGAAAACCCAGTTCGCAGTCCAGCATCGGGATGGCCGTTGGCGCGTCGCTGCGGTTGAAGGTCCGCGATGCATCCGGGCTGACGGCGGGCCAGAAACTGTTCGAAGCTGCGCACAGCTTGATGTCCTCTGCAAATGGACTACCCAGGCCGAACGTCGCCAGATAGATGCCCTTACCGTGATCACCCGCGTAAGTCACGTCCCAGCCCGGCGCGAATACGCCCGACGAAGCATCTGACAGGAAAGACACGATGCGCGGCGGCTTCGCCTTCGTGTGGCTCTCTCTGGGTGCGCGAGGTAAAAGGCTGAACGAAACGGAAATCGTATCTTCCCTGTTCGAGAACGCCGGCTTCAGACTGAACGAATCAACGTGCGCCGGATTGACGGAAAGCCGTTCCGCGCTAAGCGACAAAGGCGAGCCGTTCCTGAACTGGGTCTTGGGATCGATATGCTCTTCGTCGAACCAGCGTTGCAATTCGGCTTGATCCGCATAGGGGAAAAAGTCCGGTGCAGCGACGATCGAAAAGGCCGGTAATACGCGCTCATTCGGCAATCCCTTGATTCTGACCGTGACTGCGCCTTCGAGGCAGTGATCGAGAAACATCTGCGCGTCATACCCGCCTTTGACTACCTTTTTAAGAAACGCCGAATGACGAATCGGATGCGTACGCATATCGGTGTACGTCCCGTTTTCGTCCCTCATATGGCGGATGTTCACAAATTCGGGCGTATTGCGAGGCTCGGGAAACTGCAATTGCACCCATTGCTTGAATAGATTCGGAAAATGCTGCTCGCGAAGTTCCGCAATGCCGGCAAGAATCAGATTCCGAAAATTGGTGAACAGGCGCAGCGTGGTATAGCGCCGGTTGATGATGCTGAAGAAGAAGGGCCATTGGGCCGGCACCGGGAAGCCCTTGATGGCGTAATTCGCCGAGGTGACGGGTTCGATCAAGGGCCGGGCCGCAGGCATCAACAGCACGCTATCTCCGCAGCGTTTGAGCGTGATCGACGCCGCACCCGGAGTCGCTGAAGGCGCCGTGTCCGGTAACCGGCAAACGATCGAATAAGGCGGATGGTCGAGGTTTCCCGATGGGTCGGGAGAGATACCCCATCGCGCCAACACTGCGCGCTTGAGCTTTTCCCCGCTATGAGCATGACCGTAGTCCAGAGCCAACGTCATCCCGGGCAGGAATTCTCTGGAAAACAGTTTGCGAACCGGCTGAATGAATGCACGGTGCGCGTCGCCGCGTTGCTCGCCTTCGATCAGCGAGAGCCCGTCCGGTCCCGATACTCGCCTGACGAGGAATGCACCATAGCGCGCAGGCAATACACGGACATGCTCGGTCTCAATCTCGATCTCATCCTTTGCCTCTTCCTTTCTCTCATCTTTGTGCTCCTTCTTGACGTGCGGCACGAAGCAGCGAATGTTCGCGTCGTAGTGCGCTTCTGTATCGCCGTTTCGCGCGATGCCGAGCCGCGAGAACACCATGTCCGCATGCTGCTGATGCCCCGTGCGCCGGGCGGGACGATACTGGTAGGCAAGCACGGCGACATCGAGCGTCGTCCAGTCGGAAGGCAAGGGTGCGAGCGAGTAAAGATAGTTTTCGAGCAGTTCGATATCTTCCAGACTGACGCCGCCATCGGGCGAAGGACATTCCGAAAGCGCGAGCAGGTGATAAAGCAGGCTGCGTGCGGGGTCACCCGGTTCTATCGCGCGTTCGGTGCTTCGGCAAAGATCCTGAACGCGCGGATCTTGCCAGTCGATATTGAGTTTCTCGCTCAGCACCTCGGCAGTGCGCTGAGGCGAGTCCACCGATGAGAGATCGAGACCATGCTGTCGCAGCATGCTCTTCCACGGTGCGGATAAACCGGCAACCAGCGCATGGATTTCTTCGATCAGCATTTACCACCTCCCGGTGAGTGGCTTGCTCAAGGCTGCGCGAGGAGAGTTTTTCTCCTGTTTGCATACCTTCCTTCGATCTACTGCTGACTAGTCCGTTTTCAGCGATCGCTACAATTTCCTGCTGCATTTCGGATTCGCAATCGCCGCATCCCGTGACTAATATAGGTGATTCAGGAAGGAGATAAATACACGTTTTTATGCAGTTTCTCGAAGCTCGTATCTCGATCGCTAACCATGCAAGATGCTGAAAATATTCCGGGCTTCGGCCCTGTCCGACCTCCATACGCTGTAAGAACATTCGATGGACGATGTCATGCTGGCGCGGAGAACCTTTCTTATCGGCGGTGCGAGTTTGGCGGGAATGAGCGTGCTCGCAATCGGATGGTCGGTATCGCAAGCACGTGAGGAAAGGTGTGCGGGGAAAACCATCGAGACGCCCGGTAGCAATGTGAAGCTCAACGGCTGGGTAATGATCGATCGCGCCAACAACGTCACGATCGTCATGAGCAAGGCCGAGATGGGGCAAGGCATCCACACCGGCGCGGCGATGTTGCTGGCAGACGAACTCGGAGCGGACTGGTCCCAGGTCCGGCTCGCCGATGCTCGCATAGAGGCGCTATATAGAAACCGCGTAAGCCTCGCGCGCGCACTTCCTCTTCGCCCCGAGGATCACAGCTGGCAAGCGCAGGGCGAAGAGGATCTCGCGCGGCTTCTTACGCTTTTAGGCGGCACGATGGTGACGGGCGGTTCGACGAGCATCGCCGACCTTTGGGAACCGATGCGCGAGGCCGGTGCGTCCGCTCGCGCGATGCTTTGCAGCGCGGCGGCAAAGGCGTGGGGGGCACCGGTTGGCGAATGCGAAGCGCACGCGGGCCACGTTGTCTGGGGATCGAAAAACTCGGCGACGTTTGGCGAGCTCGTCGACAAAGCGAAGCTCGAGCATCCACCCACGCACGTCACGCTCAAGGATAGATCGAAGTTCACGATTATCGGCCAGCGGCGGAACCGGTTCGAGGCACCTGCGAAAATCGATGGGTCGGCGCAGTTCGGGATCGATGCACACCCAGATGACCTGCTATACGCGAGCGTCAAGATGTGCCCAACGCTCGGCGGAATCGCAATCACACACGGTAGTTCGAATGTGAAGAACACCGAGGGCATACATGACATCTTCACGGTTGATCCCTACCACGGCGGCACCGGCGGAGTCGCGGTCATTGCCGATAACCCGTACATCGCCATGCGCACGCTCTGCGAGTTGTCGTACACATGGGATCATGGTCCGGCAAAAGACGTCAGCGATGTAGACATCAGTGTAGCCTTGATCAAGGCCATCGAAGGCGGCGCCCAACCCCAGTACTTCTATTCGACCGGTGACGTCGAAACAAAATTGAAACAGTCGAAACCGCTCAAAATGCAGTATGAGGCGCCGTACCTCGCGCATGCGACGCTGGAACCCATCAACTGTACCGCCCAGGTGAACGAATGCGGAGCGTCGATCTGGGTATCCACGCAGATCCCGATGGCGGCGCGCAAGGCCGTGGCAAAGTTCCTTGGCCTGAATGAAGACAAGGTGCAGGTGCATCCGTGCCTGATCGGCGGCGGATTTGGCCGCCGGCTCGAAGTCGACTATATCGTGCAGGCGGTGGCAATCGCGCGCCATGCAAACGGACGTCCCGTGCAGACCATCTGGCCGCGTGCACAGGATACGACGCACGACTTCTATCGCCCCGCGTGTGTCTCGCAATTCACGGGTGCGCTGGATGCAGACGGCAAGCTGATTGCGTGGAAGAACCAGTCGGCCAGCCAGTCGATCAGTGCGCAAGCGCTGCCCCGCGCGTTCGGCATCCCAGCGTTGGTCGCAGAGATGGTCACCGACACCACGAACGCAGAGGGCGCGTTCGATCAGCCGTACGAATGCCCGAACATTGCGGTCACGCACAATACGGTGACGCTGCCGATACCCGTGGGTAACTGGCGCTCGGTTGGGCATTCTCTTCATGCGTTCTTTGTCGAGAGCTTTATCGATGAGATGGCGGCAGCCGCACACAGGGATCCCTTTCAGTTTCGGCTCGACATGCTGACGAAGCCGGAACACAAGCGACACGCCTATGTACTGCGAACGCTCATGGATTTTTCCAGGTGGCAGAGCCGACCGACGGGTGATGGAACAACTGCCAGAGGCCTGGCGATGCACGAAGCATTTGGCAGTGTGGTCGCACAGGTCGCTGAGGTGCAGAAGTCTGGAGATAGTTTCCGGGTCACGCGAGTCTACTGCGTGATCGATTGCGGCGTCGCGATCAATCCGAATCTCGTCGAGCAGCAAATGGAGAGCGGCATCATTTTCGGGCTGTCCGCCGCCTTGCAGCAACGAATCAGCATCGTGAACGGCCAGGTTCAGCAGAAGTATTTTTCTGACTTCCCTCTCGTCAATATGTCGAACTGCCCTGAGATTCACACAAAAGTGCTTCAGTGCGGCACTGAACCACAAGGTGTCGGCGAAGCGGGTACACCGCCCATTGCGCCAGCCGTAGCGAATGCGCTTTTCGCACTCACGGGGAACCGGGTTCGGCACCTTCCACTGTTTGATCCGCCAGAGCCTTCCGGAGGTGATATATGGTGTCAGTCCGTATTAACGGAAAAACCGTTGGCATGCATTCTGCCCCAGAAACTCCCCTGCTCTGGGCACTGCGATGCGAACTCGAACCAAAACTGACAGGAACCAAATTCGGCTGCGGTATTGGCGTTTGCGGCGCCTGCACGGTCTTGATCGATAACATACCTTTTCAGGCTTGCCAGATACCCATATGCGCGCTCGACAAGGCGGAAGTCGTCACCATTGAAGGACTGGATACTCCGGAAGCTCGCGCGCTGAAGAAAGCCTGGATCGAATGCGATGTCGTGCAGTGCGGCTATTGTCAAAGCGCGCAACTGGTCGCCGCAACCGCGTTGCTTTATTGTCATCGCCATCCGGCCGACTGCGATATCGACGAGGCCATGAAGGGTATCGCATGTCGCTGTGGCACGTTTCCCCGTATTCGCAAAGCCATCCACCAGGCAGCCCAGTCGCTGCATCCTTAAGTGTTGGATCAACGGGCCGCAGGAAATGCACCTCGGCCAATCGCTGGTTCTCAGGCAGGTTTCGAAGGGGGCTGCTTCCGGTTTGCGGCCCATGCACCTCCAGCCTTTGCGATCAGCAACGCCACATTACGCTCGGCCAATGCGGCGATCGTACGCGACGGATTCAGCCCTAACGCGCGCGGAATGACCGCACCGTCCATGACGTACAGATCTTCGTAGCCGAACACTTTGCCGCTGGCGTCCACCACGCTGTTGATTTGCACCGAATCCTGACCCACGAATTGCATTGAATTCTGACCCACCCGTTGGAGCAGCTTTGTGGGTTATTCAGTGGGTATTTGGGTCTTCTTTCTCTCCTTCTTCGGTTGTGTCGTGCCGTTTCTGAAACGGTAGCTATCGTTGCCTGTTTCTACAATATGGCAATGGTGCGTAAGCCGGTCGAGCAGCGCCGTCGTCATCTTTGCATCTCCAAACACACTGGCCCACTCAGCGAAGCTCAGGTTGGTATAAGTTATTTGGAATTGAACCTGTGTTACGGTAGACCCGCTTTTCTGTCGGTTGGTGTGCGAGGTAGATACGGATTTCGCAGGGTTATCCACGGGGCCGCCGCCCGCTTCTCTAAAGCAAGAGGCGAGCGGCCCGGTGGGTAACCCGTGCCGAAGGCGATGTCGGTTTCGGGCGCTTGTTTTGAAACGTCGTTTACTGACGAGCAAGCATCCGCTTCGCGAGGAGCAATTCATGGCTTCAGACAGTGCGGTCGTCGAACTGGTCTGGGAACGGTATCCACTCATCGCCTCGAACTCTTGCGCTCGCCGCTGGATAGAGAGTTGCGTGATGCTCGGCCTAGCTAGGAATACGATCAAGGCCTACATGTACGCTATAGAAGGCTTCCTTCGCTTTGCCGTGAGCCGCTCCGTTGATCTGCGCAGCGTGTCACGCGAGACTATCGCCCAGTATGTCGGCGAACTGAGGACGCAGCCAAGGCGAGTAAATGCGAATGTGGTGCGCATCGACTCGGGCGGTTTCCTGTCAAACGCAACGCTGCAGCAGCGGCTCACCGCAGTCCGACTGCTATTCGAGTTTCTTGTCGATGAGGGGCTCGTCAGAACCAATCCGGTAAGCCGTGGCCGCTATACGGCATCCAGTCGCTTCGGAGCGCGTCGTGAGCGAGGCCTCATCCAGAAGTTTCACAAGCTGCCGTGGATTCCAACAGAGGCGCAGTGGGTGGCCCTGCTGGCTGTGGTCCGCAACGAGCCGAAGCGTAATCGATGCATGTTGGCGCTTGCCTATGACGCGGCACTTCGTCGGGAGGAACTGTGCCAGCTTCGGAGCAGCGATATCGATCCCGCCTATCGGCTGCTGCGCATCAGGGCGGAGACGACCAAGGGGCATCGAGAACGCGTGGTGCCATATTCTGCGACATCCGGCGAACTGCTCCGCGATTATCTTCGACACCGACGAAGCGTGGGCGGCGATGGCACCGAACTCTTTCTCTCGGAATCGCCACGCAACTACGCCGCCCCAATCAGCATGTGGACATGGTCGAAGGTAGTTCGTTCTATCGCGATTCGTGCTGGCGTTCCGGCGTTTTCAACGCATACGTTGCGTCATCTTTGTTTAACGGATCTTGCTCGCGCGGGCTGGCAACTGCATGAGATTGCCCGATTCGCTGGTCACCAGAATCTGGAAACGACGCGGCAATATGTGCATCTGTCAGGGCATGACCTCGCGGACCGGTTTGCAACGACCATGCGCCATGTTCACGCGTGGCGTCTTGAAGCGCTCGGGTCCGTCCCGGTAGCAGAGCGACCATGATGGCTTCGTCCAAAGCGGCCCTCGCCCCAACTGTCGCTGGCACATCTACATGGACGTGGCCGATCGATATCACGAACTATGACCGGAGAAGCCGGTTGACCGCGAGCGAGCAGAAGGTGCTGACACAGGACCTTCCACTCGCCGTTGCCAACGAACGCAAGATAGGAGCGATGCTTGGAAGACTGTCGCGCCTTGATCGTCTACTTGCGCCGATCGACGACGCGCTCGCGGCTGTTGATGGCACGCATCTTTACGACGATCGCGTGAGACTGATGCTGCTGCAGCATTGCGCAATTCGGCATCAATCCTTCTGGGCCTGGGATGCCGCCACATGGCACATGGTTCTTGGAACAACGCAGGCAGCCTTCTTCGCAGCCCACCTTCCCAAACCGCACGCCGGTGGCGAGCGTCACGCCTTGATTGCGGTAGCGTACCTGCTGCGTTGCTTTAACGACATTCCTGACCTGGGGGAGGTGAAGCGGGTCACACTGGCAGAGAAGATCTTTGGCAGGGAACGGCTCGCAGGCACACTACAACGCGTCACGGAGGTGTCCGCTGCATGGGGCTATCGTAGCCCTTGCAAATCTCTGATGAGCCTGTTGGCGGAACTACTGCTTGTGCAGCAGCAACCGGAACTTGAAGCGCTGACCAGTGAGCTCATCGCCTCCGTTCGCGCACGCTTTCACAACTCTAACTATCGAAGCTCCCTGTACTTCCAGCTCGCACGCGTCCTGGCTTCACTGGGGATACTTGCGGAAGAACTCTCAATGCGCAATGGAATCGACAGGGAATCGATTTATGTGGCAAGGGTCTCAGGCATTGCCACTGACTGGGTCAGCCTGATCGAACGGTGGGAGGCAACCAGCACCTTGACGGCGTCTAGTCGCCGCCATCTTCGGGATATGGTCCTGAAGGCTGGCCGGTGGTTGACAGCTTCCCATCCTGAGATCACCCGAGCGGATCAATGGACCCGGGAACTGGCGGCAGAATATATTGGTGCGGTTGAGCGCATGCATGTCGGTGATTACGTCTGGAAGACTACCTCGGTTGCCAAGAAGCTCGGCAAACCAATAACGGCACGATCGAAGAACGCTTTCCTCGGCGCGATGCGATGCTTCTTCGCCGATCTTCAGGAGTGGGAATGGATTCCTCGCCGCTTTGATCCGTTTCGAGCCTTTGCGACGCCTCGCTCCACCAAGGCATTGATAGGACCCGCGCCCCGTACCATTGCTGACGACTTGTGGGCCAAGCTTCTCTGGGCCGGGCTGAATCTGACTCTCGATGATCTCCCCGGACACGGCGGTAACGCGACGGGGCGCCGCCATCCGACCGGGAGCATTCGTCGCGCCGGCGGCTATTATCCGCTTGAGATGCTGCAGGCGTTGAGTATCGTATGGCTCTTCGCCGGACTACGTAGCGATGAGATTGTACGGCTACGAGTTGGCTGTGTACGTGAAGAACCATCAATAGGGCAACCAGGTACACAATGCCGGATGCTTGACGTTCCGGTTCACAAGACCGGAACTGCATTTACCAAACCGATTGATTCGATCGTCGGCGAAGCAATCTCGGCGTGGGAGCGAGTACGTCCCGTACAACCCGCTGCGCTCGACGTCAAAACCGGAGAGCAGGTTGACTTCCTCTTCTCGTATCGTGCAAGGGCGATACCACACGCGTACCTGAACCGACATCTCATTCCCTTGCTTTGCCGGAAGGCAGGTATTCCTTGCGCGGATGCCCGCGGACAGATCAGCAGCCACAGGGCACGCTCGACCATCGCGAGCCAGCTCTTTAACGCGCGGGAACCGATGTCCCTGTTCGAACTGCAAGCGTGGCTCGGTCATCGGTCGCCAGCAACGACCCAGCGTTACGTCGCGTTCACGCCCACAAAGCTGGCCAGAGCTTATTCTGAAGCACAGTACTTCCAGCGCAACTTGCGAATGATGGAAGTACTCATTGACCGGCAGACGATCGACGACGGGCACACGGAGCAGCCGTGGAGATACTACGACCTTGGTCACGGGTTGTGCTCATATGAGTTCTTCGATCAATGTCCACATCGCATGGCGTGTGCGCGTTGCGACTTCTACGTTCCGAAGGATTCGTCCCGGGCCGACTTGCTCTCTTCGAAGACGGGCATGATCCGAATGTTGCAGGAAATTCCTCTCACCGATGACGAACGCGCGGCAATCGAAGGTGACCAAGAAGCCGTCGATCGTCTGCTTCGGCACCTCGAGGGGTACCGACACCCGACCGGCTCACCGCCTCAAAAAGGAAGAAACAAAGGTAGAAAAACCCCTCAATTCCATATAATCACGACAAACCTCGTGTTCTCGGAGTGGGAGCGCATCTTTAAGGATCCGATGACCACGCTCGCGGCCATCGACCGCGTCGTCCATCACAGTGTCGTTCTCGACCTGATGAGCGTTGAAAGCTATCGGGCAAAGGCTGCCGGCGCGAAGCCGACAGCGTCAGCCTCGGTAGCAGCATAGGGCGGCAATTTTAGTTGTCGTCGGCGGCGGTTGTAGTTGACGCCAGACAGCACTAGCCTGCTGAAGTACTCGATACGGTTAATTTTTTCTTTCGAGGGAGCGACTTCGTCCGGCGCCGGGGCACTTCGAACTCCTGTCAATTGCGGGCCGTCTCCTGCGCCGCACCCCACAGAGTCCCATTCCCCACGAGCTTCCGGGGTGCTGTGAATCGTAATTTCGGCCGCGTCGGCGTCCAGTCCAAAGTGGTCACGGAGATTGGAATAGATAAGCCCCTCCGTCACGGCAACAAACGTGTCGAAATTCTGATCCAGCAACCGCGCAACTTGATCCAAGCCGTAGATGCCGAGGCCGAACAGGAGGCTGCCGTATCGCATATGCGTCATGTGGACTCTTACACGCTCTGTCAGCGCCGGATAGATACTCCCCACTGGGGGAAATTACGCCCGACGTTGACACGCTCAGACAGGCGCAGCCCACTCTTGGCGAACACGTATCGATGAATATCATACGTTAAGTTCCGGGCAAAGTCGCCCCGCAGTCTGTCTTCATATTCCGAAGCTAAGCTAGCTTCAGCGCCGGAATAGCCGTGTATCCTACGGAGCCGCTCCCAGAACTCTTGTCGCAGTGAGACCGAAGTGACGCCGTCCGAAGTGGTGGCGTCCGAAGACTTCTCGTCAGGTCGAAGACGGATCTGCACGTCGAAAATCGCGGTGCCCGCGTCGGCGGTCTCTTTTTCGTGTTCAGCCGGAGTATCCATGTTCCCGTCCTCATCGTCAGGACCTCGCCAGATCGCGGTCGCTTCTGGTGTCGATTTTCCAGCCTATGGCATCTCCGACACGGAAACAGCGCTCTACCCCGCATTTGTCAGCGGAAAACGATCAAGGCATCCGGGGCGATAGCTCCGGCAGATGTGGACTCTCGTGCGCGCGCCACCTACACCCCTGCATATGCGCGTGCCACGCCATGTCCGCGCATACGCCCACGCGCCCGCGTAACAAATCGGGAAACACCCCGACGATCAAGCGATCAACGTCTTGATTCTGAAGTGAGCCATGCCATTTGCAGCGGTAGCCGGGTGTCACTGACCGGCATATTCGAGCCATTCCGGGATCGGCGTAATCGAGCCACCGGATGTTCGCCGCAATCGAGCCAGTGCATGATCGGCGCAATCGGGCCACTCGATGATCGGCGTATTGGAGCCACCTCGGGATCGGCGTAATCGAGCCACGTAGCGGGCTCAGTGTTGTGTCAGGCGCCGGCCCGAAACGCATTTCGAATTTCCGCAACCCGGTACCTTCGGACTTTTTGCCCGGAGGGCCGATGAG